>NZ_JBIVQA010000006.1:0-356490 GCF_044754985.1 Sphingomonas sp. NPDC092440
GCGACGCATCGCTACCAGATACGACCGGCATGCCACAAACTACCTCGCTGCCATCGCTCTCGTAGCCCTTATCACCGCGTGGCTTAAATGAGTCCCCAACCTAGGTTGAGAACCCAAACAAGTATCAGATTTTCTGCCGTCACCCCGGCGCAAGGCCGGGATGACGAAGCAAGAATATGCGTTCCCAGCCTAACGCTCTTCCCAGGCGAAATCGTAGAAGACGCGGAAGCGGTTGCCGTCGGGATCCGCGGCGAAGAATTCGTAGAGCTTCCAGGGCTCGGCCCGGGGCGGAGCATCGATGGCGACACCCCGTTCCGACCATTCGGCATGGAGCGCATCGACTTCCGCCCGGCCGTTCAGATTGAGCCACAGGACCAGGGGCGGCGCATTGCCGAGATGCGCGCGATAGGCGGCGTTGCTCAGGAACATCCGGCTCGCCCCCCGCGACACGCCGGCAAGACCGAGCGCCTCGTCCGACCAGTCGATCGTGAAGGCCAGGCGCGTGCGATACCAGTCCAGCGCGGCGGCGAGATCGGAAACCGGAATCTCCGGGCAGGCGGCGGGGAAGCTCACCGGCCGCCGGCTTCTCGATAGGCGCGCGCGCCTGGAGCCGGCAACGATATGAGCAGGAATTCCGGCCGGCGCATATGCTCCCCCGATGACGATCCTGCCTGCAGCCTAGACGAAAACCCGCGCACCGTCCAAGCCCGTCCGATCCGCGAACGATTAGCATTAGCGACGGAGGCACATAGGAAAGGGGGCCGCCTACACGGGCAGCCCCTCTCCTCTCCTGACTCTGAAAGCCCGCGTTACTTGCTGGTGGCCGGACCGCCGACGCCGCCCGTCACGCGGTCCTGCACCGAAGCGAGATACTCGCCGGTCTGCAGGAACGGGATCGGGTTCACCGCCTTGCCATCGACGCGCACCTCATAATGGAGGTGGCTGCCGGTCGAACGGCCGGTCGAGCCCATCAGGCCGATCAGCTGGCCGCGCTTCACGCGGGTATTGTCGGCGACGAGGATCTTCGAGAGATGGCCGTAGCGGGTCTCGATGCCGCGGCCATGGTTGATCTGGACGAGATTGCCATAGCCGCCCTGCCGGCCGGCATGGCTGATGACGCCATCGGCCGTGGCATAGATCGGCGTGCCGAGCGCGCCGGGAATGTCGACGCCGGCGTGCATCGCGGCGGTGCCGCGGAACGGATCCGAGCGGACCCCGTAATTCGAAGTGAAGGTGAGCTTGTCGACCGGCTGCATCGACGGGATCGAGATCACCGTCTGCTCGAGCATGTCGAGCTTCTTCCAGGTGACGAACAGCGCGCGGAACTGGGCATCGGCCGCCTCGGCCGAGGCGTCGCTGCCGCTCGCATTGTCGTTGTCGACCGGCTCATAGGGGCCGCCCATCGCCGGCACCTTCACATAGCGCTCGGGCGAAAGGCCGAGGCGGCGAAGCTCGCCCGCGGTCTGCTGATACCGGGCCTCGCCGGCGGCGCGGGCCTTGCCGGCCAGCGCGATCTGGCGCGCCTCGACGCGCTTGAGCGGGGCGAGGACTTCATTGGCGACGGCGCTGGTGCGCTGCGAGGCGCCCGGCAGCGGCTGCTCGATCACCTTGCGATCGCCCTTGCCGGTGAGCGTCGCGCTGATCAGCGCCTGGTGCTGCTCGACGCGCGCGGCCTGGAGGCGCGCAGCCTCCTTGGCGGCGGTGACATCGGCCTGCATCTTCTCGACCTGCTCGCGCATCCGGGCGACCTGCGCCTCCGGCGAAGCGGGCGTGCCGGTCACGCCGCTGATCGCGATCGCGCCCACCGCGGCCTGGGCCACGCCATAGGCCGAGAACAGCACGGTGACAGTGGCGACACCGGCGAGCAGCGCCTGGGTGCGCCCGGCGACGCTGAAACGCTTCAGGTCGCGGCCGTCATGGAAAATAAAATCGCGGGTAGTGAAGAAAGCACGGAACCGCTGAGCTGCGGTAGCGGTTCTGGTGTTCGACGCCTTAGCCATGATTCCCCGGCAGTTTCATGGAAGCCAGCACCGAAACGCGACCCGGCCGCCGTACTTCGAATTATCCCGTGTCGCAGGAAGCAGCCCCTCCGCCTCTGGACGATGGCTTGTGGCCCGAGGAATCAGTCCACGGCAAGAGGTTGGTAATAATCGCGGGACAAACCGGCTGAGTCGCGCGCCGAGTCGTTGAACGGAGGCTTAAGCAAGCCGCGAAAGTGGCGGGTCACCAGCGCCTGCCAGGCCGTTTCGGGGACGAAACCCTTTTCGCGGCAGGCTGATTCGAACCATCGGGTTCCAGCGCGGACATGCCGCACCTCATCGTTCAGAATGCGTGTGAGGATGCGCGCCGTAACTGCATCATCCGCCGCCAGAAATCGCTCGATCGTGGCGGGCGTCACATCTAGTCCCCGCGCCTCCAGCACCATCGGCACCACCGCCAGCCGGGCAAGCGGATCATGCGCGGTCTCGGCTGCAGCATCCCACAACCCGTCATGCGCGGGCATCGCGCCGTAATGGCTGTCCAGCTTCCGCAGCCGCCGGTCGAGCAGGGCGAAATGCATCGCCTCGTCGGCGCCGACCTGCATCCAGTCATCGGTGAAACCGCGCGGGAACTGTCCGCCGAAGCGCCCGGCCGCATCGAAGGCCAGGTCGATCGCAGCGAATTCGATATGCGCGAGCGCATGGATCAGCGCGATCCGCCCGCGCTCGGAGCCGCCCTTGCCGCGCTTGGGCATGCGGTTGGGCGGCAGCAGCTCCGGCCTGTCGGGACGCGCGGGGCGATCGGGCATCGCCACGTCGAACGCAAAGGCCAGCCGCCCCAGCCGCCAGTCGCGCGCGGCGGCGCGGGCCGCCTTGATCTTGTCGGCCGGCGCCGCCGCGGCGAGCACCGCGCGGCAGGCCTCGGCAACGCTTCTCACCGCGCCTGCATTTCCTTGATCGATTCGAGGACGTCCACCGCATGGCCGGGCACGCGCACCCGGCGCCAGGCGCGGAACAGCCTGCCCTGATCGTCGAACAGGAAAGTCGATCGGTCGATGCCCATATAGCGCTTGCCGTAGAGCTGCTTCTCCACCCAGACGCCGAACGCTTCCATTGCCTTGCCCTCGGTATCGGTCGCGAGCGGCACGGTAAGGTCGTATTTGTTGATGAACTTCTGGTGCTTGATCGGCGGATCCTTGGAAACGCCCAGCACCTCGGCGCCCAGCGCCGCGAATTCCGGCAGCAATGCCGAGAAATCCTGCGCCTCGCGCGTGCAGCCCGACGTGTCGTCCTTGGGATAGAAATAGAGGACGAAGGGCTTCCCCGCCTTGTCCGCGAGCGCGATCACCTCTCCCTCGGTCCCGTCGAGATCGACCGCGGGGATCTTGTCGCCTTCCTCGATAGCCATCGTCTTCTCCTCAGGCAGGGCCGCGCACCGCCGCCCAGCAATCGCGGACCTCCTGCCGGGTCCGGTCGAGCTGCGCAACCACCTCGTCCCAGCTGCCGAGCTCGAGCGCACGGGCAATCAGCGCCTGGGTGGCAAAGCCCGGCGGCTGCGCGTCGGGCGCGACCAGCCGCATGGTGACGAGCAGCCGGGTGAGGAAATCATGCGCCGGGCGCATGGCGGGGGGCAACAGCCCCTGCCCCGCCAGCTGGTCGATCGCCGGCCCCAGCCGCGGCTCGAAGCCGGCATGGTGGACGAGCTGCGTCACATGCACCGCGAACTCCAGGTCGACCAGCCCGCCATCGAGCAGCTTGGCGTCGAGCGGCCCCTTGGGCGGCTTGTGCGCCGCCATGTCGGCCCGCATCCTGAGCGCCTCGGCCCGGATATCGCGCTCCGGCCGCGCGCCCTGGAGCACCGCGTCGATGATCGCCTGGACCCTGGCGCGCGCCGATGGCGAGCCGAAGACCGGGCGGGCCCGGGTGAGCGCCATATGCTCCCAGGTCCAGGCATCCTGGCGTTGATATTTCTCGAACCCGTCGAGCGACACGACCAGCGGCCCCTGCGCACCCGAGGGGCGCAGCCGCGTGTCGACTTCGTAGAGCGGCCCGGCGGGCGTCGGCACCGAGAGCGCGGCGGTGACGCGCTGGCCGAGCCGGTTGTAATACATCACCGCGCCGAGCGGCTTGGCGCCGTCGCTCTCCGCCGCATAATCGCCGGTGAAGAGATAGACCAGGTCGAGGTCCGAGGCATGGGTGAGCGCCTGCCCGCCCATCCGGCCGAGCGCGAGGATCACCAGCTCGCTATCGGGCACCACGCCGTGGTTGCGCGAGAATTCACTCACCGTCGCGCTGGCCAATGTCTCGATCGCCGCCTCGGCGACGCGAGCATAGCCCGTCGAGACCTCGAGCGGATCGCTCGCTCCGGCGACGATCTGCGCGCCGAGCGCGAAGCGCTTCTCGTTGACGAAGCGCCGGACGAACTCGAGCTGGAACTGATAGTCCGAGCCCGGCTCCCAGCGGCGCATGCCGGCGGCGAGCGTCTCGATATCGGGAACCGGCGCCAGCGCGGTCGCGTCGATCAGCCCGTCGAGCAGTTCGGCGCGCCGCCCCAGCTGCTCGGCCAGCGTGGGCGCCAGCGCCAGGATCGCGCCGAGCAGCTGGGCGAGCCCGGGCTGCGCTTCGAGCAGGCGGAAGAAATTGATCGCGCTGGGCAGGCGCGAGAGCATCGCGTCGAAGCGGGTGATCGCGTGCACCGTGTCGGGCGCGCGGGAAAAGGCGTCGATCAGGCCGGGCAGCACCGATTCCAGCGCCTCCCGGGCAGCGGGCGTGCGCAGCGCCGGATAGGTGCCCGCCCGCCAGCCCTGGACGATCCGCGCGGCACCGTCCGGCCGCTCGAACCCGGCTGCGCCGAGCTTCGCCTCGAGCGGCGCGCTCTCGCTCGGCAGCCGCTGCTCCTCCTCGCCCGCCAGGCCGTCATAGACCGCGCCGACGCGGGTGACGTGCGGCAGGAGCAGATCGGTGAGCGCGGCGCCGCCTGCCAGGCCGTGCAGCCGGGCGACATTGTCGAGCGAATCCGGGTTTTCGGGCAACTGGTGCGTCTGGCGATCGTCGACCATCTGGAGCCGGTGCTCGATCGTGCGCAGCGCGACATAGGCCCGAGTGAGATCCTGCGCCTCGTCGAGCCCGATCCGCCCCGCCTCGGCCAGCGCGGCGAGCGCGTCGCGCGTGGCGGGCGCGCGCAGCGACGGCTCGCGGCCGCCATGGATGAGCTGGTGGATCTGGGCGAAGAACTCGACCTCGCGGATGCCGCCCCGCCCCCGTTTCAGGTCATAGCCGGGGCCGAACGCCTGGGCCTGCGAATAATGATCGCGGATGCGGCGGCTGATGTCGCGGATCTCGCGGATCGTGCCATAGTCGAGCGCGCGGCGCCACACGAACGGACGGATCGCGTCGAGGAAACAGCCGCCGAGCGCCAGATCGCCGGCACAGGCCCGGGCGCGGATGAAGGCGGCGCGTTCCCAGGGCAGCGCCTGGCTCTCATAATAGGAGATCGCCGCCTCGACCGGCAGCACGATCGGCGTCACTTCTGGCGAGGGGCGCAGGCGCAGGTCGACGCGCAGCACATAGCCGTCGCCGTCGCGCGCCTGGAGCAGCTCGACCACGCGGCGGCCGATCCGCACCGCCGCTTCCTGCACGTCCTCGCGCGGGCGGCAGGGCAGCGTCTCGGGATCGAAAAGCAGGATCGGATCGATGTCCGACGAATAGTTCAGCTCGCGGCTGCCCTGCTTGCCGAGCGCGATCGCGGCGAATCCGCGCGGCTCGGCGTCGGGCGTGCGCTCGAGGATCGCCGCGCGGATCGCCCGGTCCAGCGCTTCGTCGGCGAAATCGGTGAGGAGATGGGTGACGCGCGTGAGGTCGAACCGGCCCGAGAGATCGCCCAGGGCGACGAGGAGCGCGAGCCGGCGGCGCTCGATGCGCAGCCGCGCGCCCTCGCCCATTTCGCCCACGCCGGCCCGTGCGGCCGCGCGGGGGTCCGCAAGGGCGGCGTCGAGATCGGCGACCAGCACAGCCTCGCGCGTGAGCAGGTTGTCGAGGAAGGGCGCATGGGCCCGAACACGTGCGACGGCGTCGGCGAGATCTGCGGGGAGAAGGATTTCAGTCACGGAATCAGCCACCTGCGAAACGGTGCATTGCAAAAAGTCAAGCAACAAAACGAGAATTGAATTGTTCTAGCAACATGAACCAGACGACTTCAGCCCCGGCCAGCGAAGCCCGGCAGCCCGCATATCGGGTCGAAGCGCCGCGCGCCAGCGACGCGATCGGCCTGGCACTGCGCGACGCCTATGCGCGGGACTCGGGGCTGCCGGACGACATGGCGGCGATGCTTCGCCTGCTCAACCGGCCCCGCTGAACCTCGAGCTTTCCCGGCATGGAAAAGGCCGCGCTCCTCCGAGAAGCGCGGCCTGAATTTTGCGTGGGTCCGGGCCTATTTGGCCGAGAGGTCGCCGCGATCGCGGCTGAGATCCTCCACTTCGCCCATGATCGTGTCGAGCGCCGTCTTGCCTTCGGCGGTGCCGGGCTCCAGCCGCCGCGAAGGCAGTTGCCCTTCGCTGAGCAGATGCTCGAGCGCGACTCGCCCGCGCGCCACGCGGCTCTTGATCGTGCCGACGGCGACCTGGCAGATCTCGGCCGCCTCCTCATAGGCGAAGCCCCCGGCCCCGACCAGGATCAGCGCCTCGCGCTGCGGCTGGGGAAGATGGAGCAGCGCGCGCTGCATGTCCGAGAGCTCGACATGCCGATCCTGGCTCGCCGGCGCGGCGAGCAGCCGGTCGGCAACCAGATCGTCCCATTCGCCCTTGAAGCGCGCGCGGCGCATCTGGCTGAGATACAGGTTGCGCAGGATGATGAAGGTCCAGGCGCGCATGTTGGTGCCGGCCTGAAAGCGCTTGCGCGCTGCCCAGGCCTTGAGCAGCGTCTCCTGCACCAGATCGTCGGCCAGGTCGCGGCTGCCCGAAAGCGAGCGGCCAAAGGCGCGCAGATGCGGGATGACCATCGCGAGCTGTTTCTTGAACTCGGGGTCGGAGAGCGAGACATGCTCCTGCGGCGCCTCGGTCCCCTTGTCCTCGGGCTGTTCGGACTGACTCATTCGATCCCGCTTTTTTGCGTGGGCCGCGTGGAAGCGGCCTGTTCCAGAGATAGGCTTGGTGGCCGCGATTGCCAGCATATTCATGCCGTGCGCGGTCAGAAGAGAAGGATCACGGCGAACGCGACGATGACCAGCACCAGGCCATAGCCCAGCACATAGCGCGTCATGTGCGGCGTAGCGCCGGCGCGGGCCCGCTCGCTGTCGATATGGATGGATTCGTCATTCTCAGCCATGCCATCTACAACCCGCGAAGACCGTTTTGGGTCCGTATCATGTGGAACCCGCGCCGGATTTTTCGCGAATGGCTCAGGCCGGGACGGTCGCCTGGTCGAAGAACAGCGCCTGGCTGATCGTCGTCTTCACGGTTTCCCGCTGGAACGGCTTGGTGATCAGGAACGTCGGCTCCGGCCGCTCGCCGGTGAGCAGCCGCTCGGGGAAGGCAGTGATGAAGATCACCGGCACCGAGAATTCGGCAAGGATGTCCTTCACCGCGTCGATGCCCGAGCTGTCGTCGGCGAGCTGGATGTCGGCGAGGACCAGCCCGGGCCGGTCCTCCATCGCCAGCGCGACCGCTTCGTCACGCGTGACGGCGACGCCGGTCACCTCATGGCCCAGGTCGCGCACGATCTGCTCCAGATCCATCGCGATGAGCGGCTCGTCCTCGATGATCATCACCCGCGTGCGCGTCTGGCGCTCGATCTCGGCCACGGCTTCGCCCACCAGCTTCTGCACCTGTCCCGCATCCTCCTCGATCAGATAGCCCGCATCCTCGATGCTGAAGCCCTCGACAGTGGTGAGCAGCAGCGCCTGACGCGACAATGGGGTAAGGCGCGCGAGCCGCTTGCGGGCGATCGCCTCATTCTCGTTGGCGGCATCCGCCACGACATCCTCTTCCTCGAGATGCGTCGACTGCCAGATCGCCTGGAAGGTGCGGTACAGGCCCAGCCGCGGATCGACCTCGCGGGGGAACTGGTCCGGCGCCGCGACGATCGCCTCGAGCGCCGCGCGCACATAACGATCGCCATCGGCCTGGCTGCCGGTGAGCGCGCGCGCATAGCGGCGGAGCAACGGAAGGTGCGGCGCGAGTTGCTGTCCAAGCGACATGGTCGAACTATTCTCCTACGAGTGCGGAACGGGTTGTTTCATCCCCGTTACGAGCTATTGCAATCCTCATTCGTGCCACCCGAAGGAGCCCCTCCCCGGATATTGCATCGCCTGTGGAACAAACGAGGCGCTATTTGGTTTCATGGCAGATGCTGCGTAGTGTTGCCGCTCAGCCGCCGGCCCCATGCGACCGGTGGCTTTCGTTCAATTCCGGAAGTTGCATCCGGAACAGGTCGCTTTTAGTCCGGGCCGTGGGTAACGCTACGGCGCAGGGGGGAATTGGTGCGTTCCGCGGATGAGAAAATGAAAAAGCCGCCCAAATCCGATGGCGGGAAGGAAACCGGTCGCCCCGGTCGCAATGTCGGCGTGGCGCTGCGCCAGGCCTATGACGAGGCCCTGGGCGAAGCCGTTCCCGACGATCTGCTCGACCTGCTGAAGAAGCTCGACTAGTCCGGAGTCCATGGACATCGCAGACGAAGAACCGCGCGCCAGGATCCGTCCGGCCGCGGCGCTGGTGCAATTGCCCACCGGCGCCAAGGTCTTCCTCTACCTGATTCTCTGCCTGCTGCCGCTGGCATTGATCGCCCTGTTCACCACGCTGCAGAGCACGCGAAACGCGGATACCGAAGCCCGCGCCCGGCTGGGCGCCGCCGCCGGCGAGAGCTCGGGCGTGCTGCGCGACATCCTCGTCAACCATGTGAGCCAGCTCGCCGACGCGCTGGCGGCGCTGGAAGCCAATCCACACGACGTTCCGGCCTGCACTCGCCTGGCGGGCACCTTCGCCACCACGGCGGGCGCGCGCTTCTCGATCGCCGACGGCGAGGGCCGCGTCATCTGCGGCCAGCGCTTCCGCGCGGAGGACAGGGCCAGGCTCCAGCACCGCCAGGTGCGGACCACGCTGGAGGCGGACGGCATGACGCTGCGCATCGGCGGCAGAACGGGCAGCACCGCGACCGCCTTCTACTCGAAGACCACGCTCGCCGCGCTGATCCAGCCGAGCGGCTTCGTTCCCGAATATGGCGCGGCGCTGATGCAGAATGGCGAGCGGCTGGTGCTGCGCAGGCTGGAGGGCGCGGGGCCGCTCGATCGCCGCGAGATCATTCCCAGCAATCTGGGCATCGACGGGCTCGAGCTCGAAATGTCGATGCTGGGCACGCCGATCACGTCGCCGATGATCATCAACACGGTGGTGCTGGTGCTGATGTGGCTCGCCGCCGCGGGCATCAGCTGGTTCGTCGTCGATATCCTCCTGATCCGGCCGCTGCGCCGCCTGCGCGCGAGCGTCGGCGCCTACAAGCCGGGCGAAGTGATCGACATCAAGCGCTTCGGCGACATGCCCGCCGCGGAGATCCGCGAACTGGGCGACACGTTCCGCGACATCAGCCGCACCGTGAAGGAACATGAGGCCGACCTGGCCGAGGGGCTGGTGCGCCAGACCAAGCTGACTCGCGAAGTTCATCACCGGGTGAAGAACAATCTTCAGGTGATCGCCAGCCTGATCAACTTCCACGCGCGCAGCGCCCGGAGCGAGGAAGCGAGCGAGGCCTATGCCTCGATCCAGCGCCGGGTGGACGCGCTCGCAGTGGTCCATCGCCACCATTATGCCGAACTGGAAGAGAATCGCGGGCTCGACCTCCGCTCGGTGATCGGCGAGCTTGCCGCCAATATCCGCGCCACCGCTCCCGAGCGCGCCCAGGGGCTGGGCGTGACGCTCGACATCTCGCCGGTGCTGGTCAACCAGGACGTGGCGATCGCCGTCGCCTTCCTGCTCACCGAGATCGTCGAGCTGGCGATGAACTGCAATCCGGCCGCGCAGATCCGCATCTCGATCAAGCCGATCGACGATGACGAGCACCGGGCGCTCCTGCGCGTCACCTCGCCTGCCCTGGTGGAGAGCCCCGCGCTCGAGACGCTGGTGGAGAATCGCTATGGCCGCGTGATCGGCGGCCTTGCCCGGCAATTGCGCACCAAGCTGCATCACGATCCGCTCAGCGGCGCCTATGAAGCCGCCATCGCGATCACCGGCCGCCCCTGAGCAATAACCTGGATAAAAAAAGTTCGAAAAAAATCGAGGGGCGTGGAACCCGGGATCGCATGGACCGTTTTGCTCTTCGGATAGTGACCTTTTGCCCCCCCGCTCTCGCTATCCAAGACATGGGCCCGGAAGCGTCAACCCTCCCCCCCCGGTGACGCTTCCGGGCCTAAAAATTTTCGGGCCCCTCGCACTTTCTTCAGCATTGGCAGGCACTTGCCGAGCAAACGGAACGTTTGCGCGAACCTGCGCATTGGTCCGGTGATCCCGACGGGATCCGGTACGTGGAGAGTGAATATGCGTAAGATCATCGCCTGCGCCGCGCTTGCCGGCGCGATGCTGGTCTCGGCCTGCAACACGATCGAAGGCATGGGCCGGGACGTGTCCTCGGCCGGCGACACGGTCGCCAAGACCGCGAACGACGCCAAATAGGCCAGGCGGAAAGGAAAGCCCCTCCCGCGCACACGGGAAGGGCTTTTTCGCGTCAGGCCTCGGCGGCCTCCGTCTCGTCCTCGTCCTCGGCGTCCTTCGCGGCCGGGCGACGGCGGCGCGTGAACCAGATCGCCGCCAGCGACAGGAAATAGAGGCCGACCAGCGGAATCGCGAGCAGCAGCTGCGAGCCGACGTCCGGCGGCGTCAGCACCGCGGCGATCGCGAAGGCGGCGACCACGGCATAGCGCCAGGCGCCCTTGAGCTGCTCATAGGTGACGATTCCCGCCCGCTCGAGCAGCATCAGCAGCACCGGCAGCAGGAAGGTGATGCCGAAGGCGAAGAGGAACTGCATCACGAAATCGAGATATTTCTCAGCATCGGGCATCGCCACCTGCTTGACGCCGCTGGTGCCGAGTTCGCCCTGATAGCCGAGCAGGAAATGCAGCGCCGTGGGGATGGCGATGAAATAGGCGAGCGAAGCGCCCGCGATGAACAGCACCGGAGTTGCCAGCAGGAAGGGCAGCAGCGCCTTCTTTTCCTGCCGGTAGAGCCCGGGCGCGACGAACTGCCAGAGCTGTGTCGCGATCACCGGGAAGGACAGCATCATCGCCGAGAAGAAGGCGACCTTGAGCTGGACGAAGAACGCCCCGAATATCTGCGTGAAGATCACCTGGTCCTGCCCGGCCACGGCGAGCGGATGGACGAGGAAACCGTAGATTTCCTTCGAGAAATAGAAGGAGGCAAAGAAAGTCACCAACAAGGCCGCCACGCAGTAGAGCAGGCGGCGGCGCAGTTCGATCAGATGCTCGAGCAGGGGCTGCTGGGTATCGTCGATGTCCCTCATTCCGCCGCCTCTGCAGGCGGCACGGCCTTCTTGCGGGTGCGCGGCTTGGCCGCCGGCTCGGCCGAGCTACCGGCTGCCTTGCGCGCGCGCGGCTTGGGCGCGGGCCTGGCGACGGGCTCGGCCACCGGCTCGGCGGCGACGGCGGCCGACTTGCGCGCCCGCTTCGGCTTGGGCGCCGGCGCGGACACGCCCGGCGTCTCGCCCAGGATCGCAGGCTGCTCGACCATCACGGGCGCCGCGTCCTCGCCGACATGGTGCACCTCCGCCTCCGGCGCGGGAAGCGCCGCGGGCGGATGCTCCGACATGATGCGCGCATTCTCGGCCGCCCATTGCTTCTCGAGCTCGGCAAGCTCCGCCTCGCGGACCATGCTGTCGAACCCGGAGCGGAACTGGCGCGCGACGGCGCGCGCCTTGCCGAACCACTTGCCCACGAAGCGCATCGCCTTGGGCAAATCCTTGGGCCCGATCACGATCAGCGCCACAATGGCGACGACCACGAATTCGGGCGCGTTGAAATCAAGCATCGATCAAATCGCCAGAAGCGGCCCCCGGCGCCCTGAGCCGGGAGCGGCGCGGAAGTTCAGAGCTTCTCTTCGCGCGCGGGCTCGGCCTCGCGCTGCACGGTCGGCTCCGGGGCCGCCTTGCCTTCGATGCGGGTCGCCGGCTTGTCCTCATCCTCCTCCGACATGCCCTTCTTGAACTGCTTGATACCCTTGGCGACGTCGCCCATCATGTTCGAGAAGCGACCGCCGCCGAGCAGGAGGATCGCAATCAAGCCCAGCACGAGCCAGTGCCAGATGCTGCCCATACCCATAACAAATCTCCTTGATTCAATCTCTATCTAGGCCTCGCGCGCAGCAGCGGCAATGGCCAACGCGGGAGCGCCCTATTCGTCGTCTGTGACAGTTTCGCTTTCGGGCGCCTCGGCCATGTCGCTTTCGCCCAGCGCCTCCATGGCGAGATCGACCGGATCGAGCAGGCCCGCGGCCTTGAGGTCGTCGATTCCCGGCAGGTCGCGGCGGCTGGAGAGGCCGAAATGCGTGAGGAAGCCGCCCGTGGTGGCATACATCAGCGGCCGCCCGGGCACTTCGCGGCGGCCGGCCGGACGCACCCAGCCGGCTTCCATCAGCACGTCGATCGTGCCCTTGGAGATCTGCACGCCCCGGATCGCTTCGATCTCGGCGCGGGTCACCGGCTCGTGATAGGCGATGATCGCCAGCGTCTCGATGCCCGCACGGCTGAGCTTGCGGCTCTCCTCCCGGTCGCGGCGCAGCAGGTGCGCCAGATCGGCGGCGGTCTGGAAGTGCCAGCGGTCGCCGCGGCGGACCAGCTCGATCCCGCGCCCCGCATACAGGGCCTCCAGCGCGGCCAGCGCGCCGCGCAGGTCGATCTCCGCGCCGACATGCGCGCGGATCTCGTCCAGCGTCATCGGGGCCTCGGAAGCGAACAGCACGGCCTCCACCGCGCGCGAAGCTGCATCTTCGGGAGTCATCCGGCCGCCTTGAGATAGAGCGGCGCGAAGGCCGATTTCTGCCGGAGCTCCACCCGGCCCTGCTTGGCCAGCTCGAGCGCGGCGACAAAGGACGAGGCGAGCGCCGACTTGGCATAGGGCCCGGTCGCGCCTTCGGGCAGGAAGGACTGGAGCGTGCTCCATTCGATCCGCGTGCCGATCAGGGCCGAGACGCGCTCGATCGCCGCCTCCAGCGTCATTACGTCGCGGTGCGCGACGACGTGCATCACCGGTCGGGTACGCGCGCTGATCCGGCCATAGGCGGCGATCAGGTCGTAGATCTCGGCCTCCCAGCGCGCCTTGCGCAGCACGCGGAGCCCCTCGGGCGCGCCGCGGAAGAAATTGTCGCGCCCGGTGCGGTCGCGCGCCATCAGCCGCGCGCCGGCATCGCGCATCGCGTTGAGCCGCTCGAGGCGCAGCTGCAGGCGGAGCGCCAGCTCCTCGGGGCTCGGCGTCTCCTCGGGATTGCGCGGGAGCAGCAGCGCCGACTTCAGATAGGCCAGCCAGGCGGCCATCACGAGATAGTCGGCGGCCAGTTCGAGCCTGAGTTCGCGCGCCTGGTTCACGAAATCGAGATACTGCTCGACCAGCTGGAGGATCGATATCTGCCGCAGGTCCACCTTCTGGTTGCGCGCGAGCGCGAGCAGCAGGTCGAGCGGCCCTTCCCAGCCGTCGATGTCGATCTTCAGCGTGTCGGGTGTCTCGACGTCCATGACCGGAGTTAAGCAGGTCGGAGAGCGACTGTCATCTCTCTCCCGCTCCCCTTTGGGGGAGGGGAAATGCGGTGCGCCATCGACAGGCCCCTCTGCCCGCCCCCTCCCCGCAAGCGGAGAGAGGGAGAACTCACGCCAGCGCCAGCAACGCGTCGCGCCTGGCGATCAGCTCCGCAAAGTCCGCATCGGGCTCGTCGGCGCCCGTCGTCGCCATCGCGCGGTCGAGCCGCTCGATGCATGCGGGCGTCGCGTCGGGCAGCAGGCCGGAGATCTCGATCATCTCCTCCATCCGCGCCCAGCAGTCGAGCACCACGTCGCAGCCCGCCGCCAGCGCCTGCATCGCCTTTTCGCCCGGCGTGCCGGAAAGGGCCTTCATGTCGATGTCATCGGTCATCAACAGGCCGTCAAAGCCGATGCGGCCGCGGATGATCTCGCCGATCACCCGGGGCGACAGCGTGGCGGGCCGCTCGGCGTCCCAGGCTTCGAACACCACATGGCAGGTCATGCCCATCGGCGCATGCCGGAGCGCGTGGAACGGCGCGATGTCCTGCTCCAGCGCCGCCGCATCGACCCGGACGCGCGGCAGCTCGAGATGGCTGTCGACCAGCGCGCGGCCGTGGCCGGGCATGTGCTTGACCACGCCGACCACGCCGCCCCGGCGCAGCCCCTCGACACAGGCCTGCCCCAGCGCCGCGACCCGCATCGGCTCGCCGCCAAAGGCGCGGTCGCCGATCGCCTGAGTCACCTCGGGCGTGACGACATCAAGCAGCGGCGCGCAATCGACGGTGACTCCCACATCGGCCAGCATCATGCCCAGCGCATGGTAATTGGCCCGTGCCGCCTCGATCGCCGAGACGGGCGCGACATCGTAGAGCCGGCCGAACACCTCGCCCGCCGGGAAGGCCGGCCATTCGGGCGGCACCATCCGGCTGACGCGGCCGCCTTCCTGGTCGATCAGGATCGGCAGATCGGCCCGGCCGCTCAATTCGCGCAGGCTCTCGGTGAGCGCGCGCATCTGGTCGCGGCTCTCGCAATTGCGCTTGAACAGGATGTAGCCGAGCGGATCGGCGTCCCGGAAGAAATCGCGCTCCTCGGCCGTGAGCGACAGGCCGGATACACCGAAGATTACAGGCTTCATGGGGGCGTCTTAGCCGAGCGGGAGGCGCCGGATAAGCCCCTCCCCCGATATCGGCCATGCCCGTGCGGCATGGCTTGCCGTCAGCCGGCCCGGCGGTTCAGCGCACGCACCGGCCATCCCGCCACGCACCGCCCGCATCGAGGCAGCGATCCCGCGCAATGAACGGGCCCGCCCATGTCACGGCCACCCCAAGGCCCATCACCAGGACGGCCAGCACGATCGCGAGGTTGCGGCGGCCGGCCATCAATTCGCCACGTAGCAGCTCTCGCCCGCCACCTTGAGCTTGCCGCACAGCTCCTTCGCCTGACCGTTCGAGCCCGCATTGACGCGCAGGCGGAACACCGACTTGCCGTCCTTCTCGCCGCGCTCGACCGACTTGCCGAGCGGCGCCAGATAGGAAAAGCGCTTCGAGAGGCGCGCCCAGGCGGCATTGGCGCCGCCTTCGTCCGGGAAGGCGCCGAGCTGGATCAGCGCACCCGAGCCCCCGGCCTGCGGGGCGATCACCGGCACGCGCCTGGGCTGGACCTCCGGTTTGGCGGCGGCGCTGGACGGGATCGCGACCTTGGCATTCTTCTCGCCCGTCAGCGACGGCGCCTTCTCCGCCACCTTCTTGCCGTCCACCGGCGCCTCGGGCAACGCGCTGGTGTCGATGCTCGAATTGCCGCTGTCGCCCTGGCTGGTGGCGAAGACGGTGTCTCCCTCGCCATCCACCTTCATCCCGCCCGGCTCGTCGGGCTTGACCTTGTAATCGCCTTCCGGCGCCGCGATCAGCTCGCCGTTGCCGGCCAGGCTCTTCTGCTTCTGGTACCAGTAATAGCCGAACGCTCCCGCGCCGAGCACCGCCAGGAGCAGGACGGCGAGCAGCAGTAGGCGACCGAAGGAAGGCCCCTCGCGATAATCGTCCTCCACCGTCTCCAGCCAGGGAAGGCGATCATCATCGCCGAATCCGGCCTCCCCCCCACGCATGTTCATTCCTCACATCTCCTGGACAGCCTCGACGCCCATGATGCGGAGGCCGTTACGTACAATCTGCCCAATCGAACGCGCCAAATAAAGCCGTGCGCATGTCAACGCCGCCTGATCGGGAATCAGGAAGCGGCGGCTCGCATCGTCCTTGCCCAGATTCCACAGGCTGTGGAGCTCAGCCGCCAAATCATAGAGATAAAAGGCAATTCGATGCGGCTCCCGTGCCGATGCCGCCGCTTCGACGATCCGCGGGAACTGTGCGGCGGCCTTAACCAGCCGGAGCTCCTGTGTATCAAGCAGAGACAGATCCACATCGGCGCAGGCGATCCCCGCCTCCGCGGTGCGTCGCTGGAGCGATGCGACGCGGGCATGCGCATATTGGACGTAGAAGACCGGATTGTCCTTCGACGCCTCGACCACCTTGGCGAAATCGAAATCCATCTGCGCGTCGGCCTTGCGAGTCAGCATGGTGAAGCGGACCACGTCCTTGCCCACTTCGTTCACCACGTCGGCCAGCGTAACGAATGTGCCGGCACGCTTCGACATCTTCACCGGATCGCCGTCGCGCAGCAGCCGGACCATCTGGACCAGCTTGACGTCGAACTTGGTCTCGCCGCCGGTCAGCGCCTGCACCGCGGCGACAATGCGCTTGACGGTGCCGGCATGATCGGCGCCCCAGATATCGATCAGCTGGTCCGCCGACTGCGCCTTCTGGAAATGATAGGCGAGATCGGCACCGAAATAGGTCCAGGCGCCGTTCGACTTCTTGATCGGGCGATCCTGATCATCCCCGAATTGCGTCGAGCGGAACAACGGCAGCTCGACCGGCTCCCAATCCTCGGGCGTCTCGCCCTTGGGTGCTTCGAGCACGCCGTCATAGACATAGCCGCGCTCGCGCAGCCACGCTTCGGCCTGCTCGGGCTTGCCGGCGGCCTGCAGCTCGGCCTCGGACGAGAACAGGTCGTGATGGATGCCGAGCAGCGCCAGGTCGGCCCGGATCATGTCCATCATCGCGGCGACGGCGGTCTTGCGGAACTGCACGAGCCATTCGCTCTCCGGCGCGGAGACGTACTTGTCGCCGAACTCCGCCGCGAGCTTCGCGCCGACCGGCTTCAGATACTCGCCCGGATAGAGCCCCTCGGGAATCTCGATCGTCTCGCCCAGCGCTTCCCGGTACCGAAGATGCGCCGAGCGCGCGAGCACGTCGACCTGGCCGCCCGCGTCGTTGACATAATATTCGCGGATCACCTTGTGGCCGGCGAATTCGAGCAGCGAGGCGAGCGCATCGCCCACCACCGCGCCGCGGCAATGGCCCATGTGCATCGGGCCCGTCGGGTTGGCCGAGACATATTCGACGTTCACGGTCGTGCCCGCGCCCATGGCGGAGCGGCCATAATCGTCGCCGGCATCGAGGATCGCCACCAGCTCGCCGCGCCAGGTCGCGTCGGTGAGCGTCAGGTTGATGAAGCCGGGGCCCGCGATCGAGACCGAGGCAACTTCGTCCAGCTTCTCCAGCTCCGCGCCGATCTTCTCGGCCAGTGCGCGCGGATTGGTCCCCGCCGGCTTGGCGAGCACCATCGCGGCGTTGGTGGCCAGGTCCCCGTGCGAGGCGTCGCGCGGCGGCTCGACGGTGACCGCACGTCGCTCCAGCCCCGCAGGCAGGTCACCGGCGAGGACGAGCGCGTCCAGGGCGAGGTTCAGATGCGCGGCGAAGCGTGCGTAGAGCGTCATTCACGGTTCCAGTGGTTGCGGAAGCGCGCGCCTTAGCGGATGCGGCCGAAACTGCACAGCCCCCGGCCGAACTTCGCCATCCCCGCGCCATGGCGTGGCACGTGTTGACGGATCTTGCCGCGACCCGCCAAATGGGTCGCTTTGCCGGAACCGGCGATCGGAAGGGACACAAGACAAGGTGGCGGAGGCAGCTGCGGGCAGGAAGCGTCGGACACAGGCGGAGCGCACCGCCGAAACGCGGGAGGCGCTGCTCGATGCCGCGATCCGGCTGCTCTATCGCAAGGGCTATGCCGGCACCTCGACCGAGGCGATCGCCGAAGAGGCCGGCGTCACCCGCGGCGCGCTGCATCACCATTTCGGCACGCGCGCGCAGCTGATGGCCGATGTGATCGGCAGCGTCTACGAGCGCGAGAGGCGCGCCTATGAGCGGATCGCCGTCGATACCGGTCGCGGCGCGCGCCTCGCCGACTGGCCGGAAATGCTCTGGGAGGTGCTGAGCCGCCCCTCCGGGCTCGCCGTGCTCGAGATACTCCAGGCGTCGCGCAGCGATCCCGAGCTGGCCGCGCTCGTCGCGCCGATGCAGGCGAGAGTGGAGCAGATGTCGCTCGAGACGATCAAGCAGCAGTTCGGCAGCGGCGAGGATAGCGAGATGCTCGCCGGCATCCGCCTGTTCGTCTGGGCCGTGCGCGGGCTGTCGATCGCGCAGGTCCTTGCGCCGAACCCCGCGGACATGCGGCGCTCGGTCGATTTCCTGCGCCTGCTGGTCGAAGGCGCGACGAACGCGGGCGTCATCGACTCCCGCGGGCGCCCGATCATCCCGTCGCCCGGCTGACGGATCAGGGAACCGGCTGCCCTTCCCGGCAGACTGCGGCGATATTGCCGAAGTCCTTCGTCCCGTCATCGGTTGCGAGCATCTTCAGATGCCCGAGCCAAACGAACCGCCGGAACACGGGATCCCGCGCGGTCCGCTTCTCGCCACAGGCGATCTGCGGCGCGTCCCGCCGGACGACGACATCGCGCAATTCGGCATGCGGATCCTCCATCGATGCCAGGATCGCGGTTTCCGCCGCCGATCGCGGCTGCGGCGCGGGCACGGCCGGCGGCACCATGGCCACCGGTGCCGGCGTGGGCGGGGCTTCGGCCGGCCGCACCACGACGGCGCCGGCATCGGCCGCGACGGGCGCGCTTCGTGGCCAGGCGAAAAAGGCGATGGCGGCCGCCGCCACGATCAGCGCCGCGGCGATGCCATAGGTACGGACCATGTTCCTGCCTTTCATGGATAGGGGTTGGCCGCGCGCCGCCCGGACCGCGGCGCGCGACCAGAAGCTCAAGGAATATTGGAGATCCGCCCGGTCCAGGCGTTCGCGGTGAAGAACTCGCCGGTCCCGTTCTTGAACGCGGCGCCGGCGACGGCATCGCCCTTCAGCTGCCAGGCAAGCCAGGCGGTCGGGAAGCCCATATAGCCATAGACCCCGTTCGCGCAGGCCTTGAGGAAGCCGAGCGCACCACAGCCCGGCGTGCCGGTGATGTCATTGTGGTTGGCGCCCTTCAGCAGGCCCTTGGCCTTGAGCATCGTGCCCGGCGTGGCGTTGTAATAGGCCGTTTGCGAGTTGAGCTGGGTACCGCCGCTCTGGGTGTCCGGCGCGATCAGGCTGTCCGCCGTGCCGCTCACATAGAAGATCGATCCCGAGCCGCCGGTCAGCGTCGGCGTGAGCAGGCAATTGTCGGCCGGGTTGCACCAATTCTGGTTCGGCAGCTCGAACGTCACCGTGGTGGTGATCACCCCGTTCGAGTGGAACATCGCATTGGCGGCGCCCGAAGCGCCCTGCGAATGGCCCGCCGCCCCGACATGGGCGAAATCGACGCGGTGATAGAAGGGGCTGGACGGGTTCGCTTCCTCGGCCCGCATATAGGCCAGCGAATCCAGCACGGTGTTGCCATAGCCGGTCTGCTGGTCGCGCGTCGCCACGACGATGAAGCCCCAGCTGGCGAGGTGCTTCAGCCAGTTGGTGTAATTGTCCGGCGTGGAGCCGGTGCCATTGGCCCATACCACCAGCGGCAGGCGAATGTTCAGCGACGCGATGTTGGACGGATAGAAGACATCGCATTGATTGCCCTTGGAATCACAGGCCGCGGCGGAGCGGGTCGTGGTCGTCGCATAGCTGCCATTGGCATAATATTGCGTCTCCACCGGGCCGGTCGGCGCGTTGGGAATGGACTGGGCGCTCGCCGGCAGGGCGGCGGCCAGAGCGACACTGGAAACCAATGTGGTGAAAATCGCCCGAGATACTGTCTTCATCTGCCTCTCCTTGCGCTTATCGATTTTCTCCTTCGAACCGCATCGGTGGCCCCGAATCGATCGAGGCCGGCCGAGCAGTTCGGCCGCGCGGAGTGGCGAGCGGGAAGTCCGGCTGGTTGTCGTGCATGCCGCACCGCGCCCATCGGGCAATCGATGCGCAACTGTTCCTCCCCGATCGCCGGTCTTCGCCGGTAGCGGCAGCCTAGGCGCACATTTACATGCAATCAAGAACGTATGTAAGTTGGACAGACATGCCGCGGGCGCACGGGCAGTCGCTCTATTCGGTTACGGCCGCACGCGGCTTGGCCGGATTGGCGCCGTTGAGCAGCATCGCCGCGAAGGGGAAGCGCGTGACGACCAGGCGATGCACCAGATAGGAGAGCCAGCCCGACAATCCCACGAGCAGCAGATAGGAGACATAGGGATTGAGCCGCAGCGGATCGAGCAGCAGGTCGAGCGCGAGGATGATCGGAAAATGCACCATGTAGATGGTGAAGGCCGCGTCCGATATCCGCCGGAACAGCGGCGGCGTTCCGCGCATCGCGATCGCCGACCGCAGGATCAGCACCGTGACCGCCGGGGGGCACAGGCACGAGGTCACCACGTTCAGCAGGCTGGCCGGCCCGTCGAAAAGGCCCTTCCCGCCCCCCGGCAGCAGCCGCGAGGCCAGGCAGAGCGCGAACACCATCGCCAGCACCGTGAAGGCGGGACCGGTACGCGCGGTCATGTGGCGGAACAGGGCCGGCGAGCCCGCCAGGATCACGCCGAACGCGTAGAGCGGCGCATAGCCCAGGATCTGATGGGCCGCCCAGACCGGCTCGGCGAGCCCGCCTGCCATGCCGGCCAGCCGCGCGACGAGCAGGACGCCCATCGCCGCCGCCACACCCACGGCCAGGATGATCAGCGTCACCGAGGGGCGATCGCGCGCCACCCATCGATCGATGCGGGTGAAGATCGCATGCGCCTGGTCCGCTCGGAAGAGCCAGAAGGTGATCGGAGCATAGGCGAGCAGGTCGACCAGGAACCAGAAATGCCACCAGCCGAGTTCCGGCAGCGCCGGCACCATGGTGCCGAACGCATGCCAACTCATGCAGGCGCTCATCAACGGGGCCAGCACGAACAGCCCGAAGAGCATCGGGATACCGATCTGGAAGCTGCGGCGCGCCAGCCAGGGATCGGCCCCGCGCTTGGCGATGGCGAGCAGGCTGAGCAGCCCGGCAACCGCGAAAAAGGTGCCCATGCGGAAATTTGAGGACGTCTTGGCGATCAGCACGAAGACGGGCCGGTCGATCTCCTGCACGGTCGTGGCGTGCAGGAAGATCCCGGCCAGCATCAGCAGCGCGCGCCAGTTGTCCAAACCGGCAATCCGCTCGCCTCGCAAATTCGCCCCCTGAGCAACTACGGGTGCAGTTGACTGGGATTTAATCTAGATCAAATTGCTTAATCAGCCGTTCCTCGCGGCGGCGAAACGGTATGAATTCTGCCGTAACCTTCCCAGCACCTGCCTCAAGTCATGCGCCCCTCTAAGGCGATTCGGAATGGCATCGTTGCAGGACGTTCCGCGGCAGGTTCTCGTCCAGCGCACGGCGCAGCGCGATCGTCCAGCGCCGATAGCCTTCGTCGTTCAGATGCAGGCCGTCCTCATTGTAGAAGGGTCCCGGCCGGCCCTGCAGAAGCAGCAGCGGCACGATATCGACATAGGTGACGTCCGGCCGCTGCCCGGCGATCGTCCGCGCGACCAGATTGTACCGGTCCTGCTGGTCGCGCCGGTCCCAGCGGGTGGGACTGGGCTTCAGCGAGATGACGAATACCGGCGTCTGGCCGAACAGGCGCGACTTGATGGCGAGGAACTCGCGCAGGTCCGCCACCGTCTCGTCCACCGAACGGCCGAAGGCGAGATCATTGTCGCCGGCATAATAGACGATCGCCTGGGGGGCGTGCCTGGCCTGATCATGCGCGATGTGGAGATTGATCTCCGCCATGGTCGCGCCGCCCATGCCGCGATTCTGCGCGATCCAGGGCTTGAGATCGTCCTGGAGGGAGGACCAGCGGCTCATCGTCGAGCTGCCGACGAACCACAGCACGCACGCACCCTCGCGATTGGAGGCGCCAGGCAGGGGCTGGCGCGCCAGGACCCATTGCCACCCGCCGAAGATCGTCGTGAACACGGCGAGCGCAAGGGCGCATTTGCCGAGCGTGGCAAGCGCGATGCGCACGGGTCCGGGCGATCGGGGCGACAGCGGCACTCTCAGTCCTCAACACGCGACTGCGCACATGCTAGGGAGCGAAGGTTAAGGCCGGGTTGGCGCCGCGCCGCCGCCGCGACGGTCCGTCGGATCAGGCCCGCACCAGATCCTGGATCGGCCGCGCCGCCTGCACGTCGGGGAACAGCTTCTGCACCGTGGCCTGGGGACTGAGATCGAAATGCGCCGAGAGCGTCGAGCCGATCACCGCATCGAGCCCGGTAGTAGGCTTGAGGTCGCGATTCTCGTAGAGCGCCGCGTCGGCGAGGCCCGGCCAGTCGGCGACCACGCGCCCCCCGTTCACCGCGCCTCCCATCAGCATCGCGACCGATCCGGTGCCGTGATCGGTCCCCTGCGTGCCGTTGACCTTCACCGTGCGTCCGAACTCGGTGGCGACAAGCACCACCGTGTTGCTCCACAACGGCCCCAGCCCCTTCTGCAGCGCGCCGATCATCTGATCGAGCCCGTTGAGCTGGCCCGCCAGCCGCCCGCGCTGGCCGGCATGCGTGTCCCAGCCGCCAGTCTCGATCATCGCGATCCGCGAGCCGTTCTCGGCCGCCAGCATCTTGGCGGCGAGATCGCCCGTGGCCGCGGCGTTGCGGCCATTGTCCGATGCGAGATCGCTGGTGAGCATCTTCGTGGCTGTCGCCTGTTCCCAGATGCCGTGGAGCTGCGCGTCGCCCTGATACATCTGGGTGACGCGCATCAGCAGGTCGTCCGAGGCATCGGGCAGCGCCGAAGGGGCATAGCTCGCCACTTCCACCGGTCCGCGCAGCGCCAGCGGCACCGTGGCAGCGAGCGCGATTGCCTTGTCGTCGGCGGGCAGCAGGGTGAGCAGCCGGTTCAGCCAGCCGTCCTTGAGCTGATAGGCCGAGGTGCCGCCGGTCTCGAGCACGTTCTGCCCGTCGAAATGCGAACGGTCGCGATAGGGCGAAGCGACGGCATGCAGGAACAGCGCCTGCTTGGCGCCGTAAAGGCCATAGACGTTCTTCATCGCCGGATGGAGCGCGAACATCGAGTCGAGCTTCGGTGCCGAGGCAAAGTCCTCGGCGAGCTGGCCGCGCTGGCTCGCATAGGCGGGATCGCCCACCGGCGCGACGGTATGCAGCCCGTCGGCGGCACCGCGCTGGATGATGAAGACGAAGCGCCGATCGGTCGCCGCGCGGGCAAAGGCCATGCGAGCGCCGAAGGTGGATGCGAAGACGGCCGAGGCGCCGAGGGCGACGAAGCGGCGACGGGAAAATGCGGTCATCGAGCTTACCTCCGCATGAATTCGGGCGAGACGAGCATCAGGGCGAGGCCCTGGCCCGGGCTTTCGGCGCGCGCGATCGACTGGGCGGTGCCGGTACTCAGCGTGCCGGGGAAGAGCTGAGCAGCGCGCTGCCGCGCATCGATCGTGTCGCGGGCGCGCTGCGCCATGCGCTCGGCCGCCTCGACTCGCCGCATCACCGCATCGGGGCCGGCCCAGGCGCCGGCGACATCGTCCCAGCCCGCCGGCGAGCCCGGCTTCCAGGTCGGCTGGCCGAGCTGGCCCAGCAGCCCGTTGACGGCATTGCCCTGCACCTGCTGCGTGCCGAGCGCACGCAGCGCCGAGATCGACCATTCCCAGGGCGACTTGAACTTGGCCGGCTGGGGCGCCCAGCATTCGGGCGACGCGATCAACGTGCGATAGACGGTCGGCAAGTCGCCGCCCGAGCTCAGGAACGCCTTTTCCAGCCGCGCGACCAGCGGTGCGGGCGGATCGTCGCTGGCGAAATGCCGGGCCAGCTTGGTCGCGATGTGCTTCGCGGTCGCCGGGTGCGTGGCGAGATGATCGAGCACTGCGGCCGCCTGCCGCTCGCCTTCCTGCGCCCATTGCCGGCCCAGGATCGTGCGGGTGCCCGGCTCGTGCAGCCGCGGGGCGAAGACGAAGCTGCCGGGCGCGCCATCGGCGGTGCCGGCATAGCGCGCACCGGCGCCGCGGCCGAGCCCCGCCACGGTGAACCCGGTCATCGCCCGGGCGAACTCGCTCACGTCCGCCTGGGTGTAGACGCTGCGCACGCCCAGCGTGTGGAGCTCCATGATCTCGCGCGCCAGATTCTCGTTGAGCCCGGCGCGCCGCTGGGCCTGGCGGCGGGCGGCGAGCTGGCCGGCGGGGCTGTTCGGGCCGATCGAGACGGCCTGATCGAGATAGAGCAGCATCGCCGGATGGCGCTCGACCGCGTTGAGCATGTCGCCGAACCTGCCCATCACGTGCGGGCGGATCGCCTCGAACTCCATCGTGCCCGCCAGCCCGACCAGTTCGAGCTTGTCGGCCGATACGGCGAAGTGGTTCGCCCAGAAATGCACGAGCCGCTCGGCGAAGGGCGTGGGCGTGGTGATCGCGCTCAACGCGCGGGCGGAAACCATGCCGACATAGATTTGCTGCTGCTGGCGCCGCGCTTCGCGCCGGGCCATCATCGCCGCGTCCTCGCCCTGATAGAGCGGCTTCGCGGCCGGCTGCATGCCCGCCTGCATCGCCGGCGCGGCGGATTGCATGTCCTGCATCGCCCCGCCCTCCGCCATGGGCGGCTGCGCGCCCGCGGGTCTCGCCGGCATGGCGGGCGGCTGCTGCGGCTGCCGGTTGCGCGGTCCCTCGGCCTGGCGGATCTGCCGCTGGCGCTCGTAGAAATCCGCGAGGTCACTCGCCACCCGAGTGCTGGGCACCTGCGCCGCGATCATCTGCGGGCGCGGATCGAAGCCGGCGATCTGCCCGGCGAGCCATTTGCGGGGATCGGCCCCGGCATCCTCGCCCGGCCTGGCACCAAGACCGAAGCGGTTGAGCGCAATACTGGCGTCCGACATGCGACTCCCCTGTCCGTTATATGTCCGGACTACGCGCCAAATGTCGCAGAAGTTTGCCACACTTCGGTTCGACGCCGCGCTTCGTCATTTTCCTCGCATGCATTTCCTGCAACCGGCGCCGGCCACCTTTGCGATTGTCGACCTTGCTGCACCGCAACATAGATCGACGCAATAACAGAACAAACCGGATGCCGGTCTGGCTCCTGATCCATCAAGGAGAAAGATCGTGTCGAAGTTTCTTTTCGCGGCCGCGGCCGCTGCCCTGACCTTTGCCGCCCCGACGGCGATCGCGAGCGAGCGTAGCTTCACCCATGAGGGCGTGACCTATACCTATTCGATCACCACCAGGGACAAGGCCCAGATCCTCGAGGGCCGCACGAGCAAGGGCGGCGAATTCCGCCTGAACGTGAAGAATGGCTGGGTCGAGGGCTATGTGAACGATACCCGCGTCTCGTTCCGCGCGCCCAGGGAGAAGGCGCCAGCGCAGATCGCCGCGCGCTGAACCGGTCCGGAGCAGCGTGGGGCCGGGGCGGCGACGCTCCGGCTCCACGCCGCGTCAGAACCCCTCGGGCAAGTCGATCGTGCCGACCAGTTCCTTGTAGCGCGCGACGGCATAGCGATCGGTCATGCCGGCGATGAAGTCGGCGATATGCCGGCTGCGGGCGGGTTCGCCGACGGGCAGCGACTCGGTCCATTGCGCCGGCATCAGCGACGGATCGGCGCGATATACGTCGAACAGGCCCGCCACCACCGTGCCCGCCGCCTCCGCCGCGGCAAGCTGGCTCGGATGGTGATAGAGATTGGCATACATGAAGCGCTTGAGGCCGCGTTCGGCTTCGCGCATTCCGTCCGAGAAGTGCGCGAGCACCTGGCCCGCGGCGCGGACATCCGCCACCGTTTCCACGCCGCTCTCCGCAATGCGACGGCGCGTGGCACCGATAAGGTCGTTGACCATCGCGCCGATCTGGGCGCGGATCAGCTCGCTGAGCAGGCGGCGACGCTCGCAACCGGGAAATTTCGCCTCCACCTCGCGCCAGCCCTGGGCGATCATCGGCACTTCGAACAGCTGGTCGAGCTGGAGCAGCCCCGCCCGGAGCCCGTCATCGATGTCGTGATTGTCATAAGCGATGTCGTCCGCGATCGCCGCGACCTGGGCCTCGAGCGAGGGCCAGCTCCCAAGCTCCAGCGGGAACGCGGCATCCGCCTCGGCCAGCGCCCATTCGGGATGGTCGATCGGGCCATTGTGCTTGGCGAGGCCCTCCAGCGTGTCCCAGGTGAGATTCAGCCCATCCCAGGCCGGATAGGGGCGCTCGATCACGGTCAGCGTGCGGAGCGTGTTGCCGTTGTGGTCGAACCCGCCCTGCCCGGCCAGCGCCGCGCTCAGCGCCTTTTCCCCGGCATGGCCGAAGGGCGGATGGCCGATGTCATGCGCCAGGCAGAGCGCCTCGGTCAGGTCCTCGTTGAGCCCCAGCGTGCGCGCGATCGCCCGGCCGATCTGCGCGACTTCCAGGCTATGGGTGAGCCGCACCCGGAAATGATCGCCATCGGGCGCCATGAATACCTGGGTCTTGTGACGCAGGCGCCGGAAGCTGATCGAGTGGATGATCCGGTCGCGATCGCGCTGAAAGGCATCGCGCGGCCCCCGCGCGGTACCGCCGGGCTCCGGATGGAGGCGGCCACGGCTGGCTTCGGGCGTGGAGGCCCAGGGAGAGATCGCTTTCACTGGGCGGCTCCTATCAGCCCAATCCCGACCCGTCATCCCACCCTCTTGCGACACCCTCGCGAAAGCGGGGCCATCTCCGGCGCTGGCAGCACAAACCGCCGGTGCGGATTGGGCTAGTCCGGGAGATGGGTCCCCGCTTTCGCGGGAATGACGGCTTGGATCTTTGGCGAAGCGCTACGGCGCCAGCTTGGTCACCTTCTGCCCGGCCTCGCTGGTGAAGACGAAGCCGGAGACGCCCGCCTTGCCCAGCGTATTGACGAACGCCTGTGCCTCCGCGCTGGTCTTGAACGGGCCGGCGAGCACGCGGTTGGTTGCGCGCAGCGGCGTCGTCCAGGCGCTCCTGCCCTTCATCGCCGCCGGCGCCTTCGCGACCACGCCCTTCCAGGCCTTGGCAAGCGAATCCTCATTGGCGCCGCCCGCCACCTGCACCCAGATGCGGCTGGGATCGGTCTTGGCCGGATCGGGCTTCTTGGGCTCCGGCTTCTTCGCCGTCGCCTTGGGATCGGGCTTGCCTTTCTTCGCTTCCTCGGGCGCCGGCTTGGCCTTTGGATCCGGCTTGGCCTTTGGATCGGGCTTGGCCTTTGGATCGGGCTTTGCCTCCGCCGGTTCGGGCTTCGGCTTGGCCGCGACCGGTTCCGGTTTCGGCTTGGACGGCGCGGCAGGCCTGGCCTCCGGGACATGCATCGGCACCGGAGCCGGCACCTCCACCGGCTCGGTCGGCGTCGCGGTGACGGCGGCGAGCTCGTCGGCGGGGATCGTGATACCGCCGACGATCGCGGCGAGCACCGAATCCTCCTGGCCTACCCTGGCCGGGCCCGGGGGCGTCGGCTCGGGTTTCGGCGCGGGGCGCACGGGCTGCACCACCGGCTCGGCGCGGGCCGGCGTGACGGACGCCGGGGCCGGCTCCGCGCGCATGGAAATGGGTGCGGCGACCGAGGCCAGACGCACGGGCGCCGGCGCAGGCGTCGGCGCCGGGCGCACAGGCGCGGGTGCCGGGCGCACGGGGACCGGCGCCGGGCGCTCGGCCGCTTCCGCCGGTTCCTCCTCACGCTTCGGCGCCGGGATGGGCTGCACGATCGGCGTGGGCGGCGGCACGAAGCGCGGCGGTGGCGGGAGGCTGTCGTCGGCCGCAGGCTGCGGCACTGGCGCCGCGGCCGGCCGCACCGCGGCGACGGCCGCAAGCTTCTCGTCACGCTCACGATCCCGGCGCGAGCGGCGATCGCTTCCCTTCGGTGCCGGCGCAGGTGCCGTCACCGGCGGGGCCGCCGCCAGCTGCACCGGCCGCACCGCCGGCACGTAGCGCGGCAGCTCCGGCGCCAGTCGCGCATCGGCGAGCCGCGCCTGGCTGGGCGAGAGCTCGCCGAAATGCACCGCGAAGGCGCGGTCGGCGGGGCCCAGATCGGCAAGACGGCGGAAGAAGGGCGACAGCGCCTGACCCATCGTGCCCGGCATCATGCTGGAGGCGATCTTCTCGGCCCCCGCCGTGTCGCCGTTCATCGCCAGGATGAAGGCGCGCGCGCGCCAGGCAGCGCGATCGCTGCGACGGAGCAACGGGTCGAGCGTGCGCATCGCCTCGTCCTTGTCGCCGGTGATGCCGAGCGAAAGAGCATAGCGGCGGAGCGTCTCGGCATCGTCGCGATTGCTCGACAGGGCGAGCTTATAGTCACGCTGGGCAAGGCTCGGCTGGCCGAGCAGGTCATAGGCGAAGGCGCGATCGCCGGCATATTCGCGCGGGTCGAGCCCGCGCGCCTCGGCCGCCTGGAAGAGCCGGAGCGCCTCGCCGGGACGTTCCAGGCGCACCAGCACCATCGCCCGACCCGCCGAAATGCGCGGATCGCCAGGGCTGAGCGTTTCCGCGCGCTGGAAGAAGGCAAGCGCCGCCGACGTATCTCCCAGCCGTGCGCTGGTCATCCCCGCATCAAGCAGCGTGCGCAGGTCGCGCGGATCGCTGGCGAGCATGCGAATATCATTGGCCAGCCGGTCCGCATCGGGATTGGGCTGGGCGACGACTTCGGTCTGGGCAAGGGCGGGCACGGCCTGGGCCGCGACCAGCGCGAGTGCCGCAGCACCGATGAAGCGAATCCGGTCCATGTCCCCGCCAGCCTGCGCTGTATCGCGCTGAACCGCCGATTACGGCGCCGGCGCGGCTCGCCAAAGCGAGGCCGGCCGGCGACGAATGGCCTATTGGTTGTTCTGGCTGCGCAGGAAGCGCGGAATGTCGAGCGGATCCTTGTCGTCGTCATCGTCCGACTTGGAGGCGCCGCGCGACGCCATCGCCATGCGCTCGAACAGGGTGCCGCCGCTCTTCTTCGGCTTCTCGGCCGGGATCGAGGGCGCGGCCTCTTCCTCGTCGCCGCCGGTCAGCCAGCGGCGGCGCGTGGCCGGCGCGGGCGCCGGCTCGTCGACGGGTGCGCGCGGCGCTTCGGGCACCAGGCTCTCGGCGCCGAGCACCAGCTCGTCCTCGTCGCTGTCCTTGCCGTCGTCGACCCAGCTCGACTGCACCGGCGCGGCCGGCTGCGGCTCGGGTTCATAGGCCTGGGAAATCGGCGGCGAGAGCGGCACCGGCTCGGCGGCCACTTCCGGCGTATAGGCCTCGGGCACCGGCGGTTCGAGCGGCGCTTCCTCCGCCACCGGCTCGATCGGAGCCGGCTCGGCGGCCGCGGTGCGCCGCGGCGTGGAGAAGGAGAAGACGCGCGGCTGCTCGGCGGCACGCGGCGCGGCCATCGGCTGCGCATCGGCGTCGATCCCGGTCGCCACGACCGAGACGCGGATCTTGCCCTCGAGCTCCGGATTGAAGGCCGAGCCCCAGATGATGTTCGCGTCCGGATCGACCAGCTCGCGGATATGGTTCGCCGCCTCGTCGACTTCGAGCAGGCGCATGTCCTCGCCGCCGGTGATCGAGACGATCACGCCCTTGGCGCCGTTCATGCTCACGCCGTCGAGCAGCGGGTTGGCGATCGCCTTCTGCGCGGCGATGAGCGCGCGGTCGTCGCCCTCGGCCTCGCCGGTGCCCATCATCGCCTTGCCCATCTCCTGCATCACCGAGCGGACGTCGGCGAAGTCGAGGTTGATGAGGCCGGGCATGACCATCAGGTCGGTGATGCCGCGCACGCCCTGCTGCAGCACTTCGTCGGCCATCTCGAACGCTTCCTTGAAGGTCGTGTTCGCATTGGCGATCAGGAACAGGTTCTGGTTCGGAATGACGATGAGGGTATCGACGTACTTCTGCAGTTCGTTGATGCCCGCCTCGGCCGAAGCCGCACGGCGCTTGCCCTCGAAGGCGAACGGCCGGGTGACCACGCCCACCGTCAGGATGCCCATGTCGCGCGCGGCCTTGGCGATGACGGGCGCCGCGCCGGTGCCGGTGCCGCCACCCATGCCGGCGGCGATGAACACCATGTGCGCGCCCTCGAGCGCCTTCTGGACGTTGTCGATCGTCTCCTCGGCGGCGGCGCGGCCGATCTCGGGCCGCGAGCCCGCGCCCAGGCCCTGGGTGATCTTGGCGCCGAGCTGGATGCGATGGCCGGCGCTCGACTGCTTGAGCGCCTGCGCATCGGTGTTGGCGACGATGAAGTCGACGCCCTGCACATCCGCGCGGATCATGTTCGCGATCGCGTTGCCGCCCGCGCCGCCCACACCGACTACGGTGATCTTCGGGGTCAGCTCGTCCACATCGGGCGGAAGGAAATCGATACTCATCGCCTTGGTCTCCCTGCGCCCGGGTGGCTGTCACAGGCGCGTAATCTGGCCCCCGTTCTGCACGAACGCAGAGGGCGACTCTAGAGGGAACGCGAAGTTACCAACGCATTTCTTCTAATAATTTGCCCGGAATGCCGCGATCAGCCGCTGGATCAGGGCTCCGGGGTTCGTCCTGGTCACCATCTGGTGGTTCGGCTCGAGCGCGCGCAGGTCGATCGGATTGGCCGCGGCGAAGCGCGCCAGGCCCGCCAAAGTGGCGAATGCCGGGCCCGCATGCGCCTCGGGCAGCGCCACCAGCCCCTTGGGCCGGCCGACGCGCACCGCGCTGCCGAGGAACTGCTGGGCATAGTCCGCCACGCCCTTCAGCTCGGCGCCGCCGCCGGTGAGGACGATCTGGCGGCCCGCGGGATCCTCGAACGAGAGCTTCTTCAGCTCCTTCTGGATCTCGCCCATCAGCCGCTCCAGCCGCTTGCGGATGATCGCGTTGAGCTGCGCCTTGGTGATGCGCGGCCCCTCGGTGCCGTCATCCGGGATCGCCGGCACCACGTCGATCATCTCGTGATTGTCGCGCGGAGACAGGTTCGCCGAGCCGTGGAAGCACTTGGTCCGCTCCGCCCAGGCGCGGGCGGTGCCGAAGGAGGAGGCGATGTCGTCGGTGATGTCGGCCGAGCCCATCGGGATCGAGGCCAGGCCCGACAGCACGCCCTGCGAGAAGACGCTGACATTGGTCACGCCCGCGCCGATCTCGACCAGCGCGACGCCCAGCTCGCGCTCCTCGTCGGTCAGGCAGGCCAGCCCGGTGGCGACCGGCGCGGCGATGATCGAGCGCACCTCCAGATGCGCCGAGCGGACGCAGTGATCCAGGTTGCGCACCGGCGCGCCGTCGGTGGCGACGACATGGATGTCGACGCCCAGGCGCTCCGCATGGAGCCCGAGCGGGCGCCGCACGCCGGCCAGCCCATCGACGGTGTAGCGGGTCGGCTGGGCATGGAGCACCATCTTGCCCTGCGGATCGATCGCATCGCGGCCGGCGCGGAGCAGCTCGTCCACGTCGTTCTGCTCGATGCGGTGGCCGCCCAGGTCGGACTCCAGCCGGACGATGTCGGAGATCAGCCCGCCGGCGGAGAAGCTCACCCAGACGTCCTCGATATTCTGTCCGGCGATGCGCTCGGCCTGCTCCACCGCCTCGCGGATCGCCAGTTCGGTCGCGTGCATGTCGGCGACATAGCCGCGCTTGACGCCGCGGCTCTCGCGCTGGCCGGTGCCGAGCACCACCAGCGAGCCGTCATCCGCCTTTTGCGCGATCAGCGCCGAGACCTTGGACGAACCCACGTCCAGCGCCGTGATCAGTCCTTCCGGTGCAGCCTTCGCCATTTGCCCCTCATTCCAAAAACGCTCAACTCCCGATTCAGCTTATGAATCAGTATTTTCCCCGGATGGCAACTCCGGTGTTCATCATAGCCCCGTCGCTGCCGGCGCGCCGATCGCCGCCGGACGCCGGATCACGAGATTATCGGGATCGCGCATGTCGAACCCCAGATTGCCGCGGCCGAGCAGGCGATAGGCGCCGTCCTTCTCGGCGAAGGTCTTGAGCGCGTCCCTGGCTTCCTTCTCGCCCTCGGGCAGCTGCAGCTTCTCGCCGGTGTCGAAGATGATGTCCCAGCGCCGGTTGCCCACCCAGGTCGCCGCGCGGACGAGCGGCTTCAGCGCGGGTGCGCTGTCCATCAGGTCGCGGCGCGCCGGTTCCTGGGCATTGGCTCCGTCCCCGATCAGCAGCGGCAGATCGGGCATCGCCTCACGCGAGACCGGCTCCAACGGCACGCCCGTGGGGTCGATCAGCATCAGCTGGCCGTGATTCTGCCAGATTGCCGCGGGCTCGCGCTCGACGATGTCGATCAGCAGCTTGTCGGGCAGGCGGCGGGAGACGCGTGCGTCCTTGATCCAGGGATAGGCGAGCAACCGGGTGCGCACATCGGCCAGGTCGACCAGCGGCATGGCGCGCGCATTCTGGTCGAGCACCTGCTGGTACACGGTCATGCGGTTCATCCGCTTGAGCCCGTTAATCTGGATCGTGTCGACGCGCAGCCCCGCCTCGCCCACCGCCTGGGCCGCGCCCACGCCGATCACCTGCGGCACCCCGAACCAGGTCGCGACCGTGATCAGCCCGACCGAGAACAAGGCGACGATGCCCCAGGTGGCGATGCGCGTGAGCGTCGCCTGGCTGAACGGCAGCGCGGCCAGCGCCTGGTCCATCAGCCCCGGCTGCTTCTTGCGCGCGACCTGCTTGCGCTTCTGCGCCGGCTTCCCGCCGCGCCGGGTGGCCGCTCGCCTGGCAGGAGAGCGACTCATCCCGCGCAGCCCCCGCCCATCGCCTCGTCGACGATGCGCTGGCACAGCTGCGGATAGGAGATGCCGAGGTGCCGCGCCTGCTCGGGCACCAGGCTGAGCGGCGTCATGCCGGGCTGGGTGTTCACTTCGAGCAGGAACAAGCCCCCGACGCCCTGGCTGTCGTCCCAGCGGAAATCGGAGCGCGACGTGCCCCTGCAGCCCAGCAGCTTGTGCGCCTCGAGCGCGATGCGCCGGCACGCCTCGGTGATCTCGTCCGGGATCTGCGCCGGATAGACATGCTCGGTGAGCCCGTCAGTATATTTGGCGTCGTAATCGTAGAAGCCGCTCTTGGGCTTCAATTCGGTCACGCCCAGCGCCTCGCCCGCCAGCACCGCGGTGGTCAGCTCGCGGCCGCGGATGAAGGGCTCGGCGAGCAGTTCGTCGAACTCCTGCCACGGGCCGATCGCGTCGGCCGAGATCGGGTTGCCGTAATTGCCTTCCTTGGTGACGATGGCGACGCCCACCGACGAGCCTTCGTTGACCGGCTTGAGCACATAGGGGCGCGGCAGCGGATCGGCCTGATGCAGCTCCTCGGTCTTCACCATCCGCCCGCCGGGCATCGGGATGCCGTGCGGCACCAGCGCCTGCTTGGTCAGCTGCTTGTCGATCGCGATCACCGAGGTGACCAGGCCGGAATGAGTGTATTTCACGCCCATCAGGTCGAGCATGCCCTGCACCGTGCCGTCCTCCCCCGGCGTGCCATGCAGCGCATTGAACACCACGTCCGGCCGCGCCTCGGCGATCCTCAGCGCGACGTCGCGGTCCATGTCGATGCGCGTCACGCGGTGGCCCAGGCTCTCCAGCGCCTCCGCGATGCCCGCGCCGGACATCAGCGAGACCTCACGCTCGGCCGACCAGCCACCCATCAGAACGGCGATGTGGAGGGGCGTCACGAATTCATGCTCCGTTCGTAAAGTGCCGGCTGAAGATCGCGCACATCCTGGCTGCAATCTTCATCCCAGGGAAAGAGTCCGTCCACCGCGCCCGGCCAGACAAGCTGCACGGCGCGATCCAGCGCGCGGCCAGTGCGACGTTCCTCGTACCAGATCGCCGAGTTGAAATATTCGTGGACGATGCGGCTCGGATCGATCGCCCTGGCGATCACTCGATGCCCTTGCAACAACCCTTCGATTTCCGCTCCGTCAGCAAGCGCCAGACCCTCGCGGCACATGCGGAGCAGATCGTTCACCATCGCCCCGCAAAGCGTGCCCGGCAGGCCCAGCACGATCACCTCGGGCTGGTTCACCGTCTCCAGGAAGCCGGTCGAATAGCTGAAGGGCGGCTCCCATTCCTCATCATCCGCAGAGGCGACGGAGGTGATGTGGCAGCCATGGCCGCGCACGTTCGCGATGATCTTGCGCTCATAGTCGGTGAGGCGGCGCAGCTTGTCGAAGATCATTCCGCCACCCCTACCCGCTGAATTTCCCATTCCAGCTCGATGCCCGACTGCGCCTTCACCCTGGCGCGGACTTCCTCGCCCAGCGCTTCGATGTCGGCCGAGGAAGCATTGCCCAGATTGAGCAGGAAATTGCAGTGTTTTTCGCTGACCTGCGCATCGCCGCGCACAAGGCCACGGCAGCCGGCCGCATCGATCAGCGCCCAGGCCTTGCCGCCGTCCGGATTCTTGAAGGTCGAGCCGCCGGTCCGCGATCTAAGTGGCTGCGAAGCCTCGCGTTCGGCCGCGATCCTGTCCATCTCGGCGCCGATCTCGGCCTTGTCGCCGGGCGTGCCCTCGAACAGCGCCTCGACCACCACGGCTCCTGCGGGCAGCTCCGAATGGCGATAAGTATAGCCCAGTTTCGCCGCCGGCCAGGTCTCGACCGTCCCGTTTCGAGTCACGAGAGTCAGCTCGACCAGGATATCGCTGGCATCGCGGCCATAGGCGCCCGCATTCATCCGCACCGCGCCGCCGACCGTGCCCGGGATGCCCCGCAGGAACTCCAGCCCGGCAATGCCGGCATCGCGCGCGGCACTCGCCACCGTGATCCCCATCGCCGCTCCGCCGGCGCGCACGCGCCAAGAACCTTCCTCGGCGCCCGGCTCGATCGACACCCTGGCCATCGCCTTGGGCAGCCGCACCACCACGCCCGGCACGCCGCCGTCCCGAACGATCAGGTTCGAGCCGACGCCCACCGGCAACACCGGCACCTCCGGATCCAGCGCCGCCAGGAACGCCGCCAGGCTCTCCACGTCATCGGGGCGCACCAGCCACTCGGCCGGCCCGCCGGTGCGGAACCAGATGAAGTCGGCGAGGCTACCCCGATGCTCGACCGTCCCGCGCAGCGGTGGCAGCGCGGTGCAGACCGGGCTCACTTCCATCCCCACATGCTCGACCATTGCTTCCAGGCCGCGAGATTGGCCTCGGCCGCCCTCTGCCCCGCCTGCTGCAGCTTCATCACGTCGCGCCCGGCATCGAGCATCTTCCGCGCGGCATCCATCTGTGCCTGCTGCGCCTTGATCAGGTCGCGCTGCATCTCGATGCCCAGGGTCAGCCAGTCCTTCATGCGACTGCCTTCGCTTCCTCGATCGCTCCCGCCAGGTTCGCGGCCCATTTGGTGATGTCGCCCGCGCCGAGGCAGATGACCATGTCCTTCGGCTGGACCACCCCGGCGAGCGCGCGCGCCAGCGCGTCCTCGCCTTCGATCGACGCCACCGCGCGATGGCCGCGCCGCTGGATGTTCTCGACCAGCGCCTCCGCGCTCACGCCCTCGAGCGGCAGCTCGCCCGCCGCATAGACCGGCGTGACATAGACCATGTCGGCATCGTTGAAGGCCTGGGCGAACTCGTCCATCAGGTTCTTCAGGCGCGTGAAGCGGTGCGGCTGGACGACCGCGATCACCCTGCCCTCGGCGCTCTCCCGCGCCGCCGCCAGCACCGCGCGGATCTCGACCGGGTGATGGCCGTAATCGTCGATGATCGTCACGCCGCCGGTCTCGCCGACCTTGGTGAAGCGCCGCTTGACCCCCCCGAACTTGGCGAAGCCCTGCTGGATCGTCGCATCCGGAATGCCCAGCTCGAGCGCCACGCCGATCGCGGCGAGCGCGTTCTGGACATTGTGGCGGCCCGGCATCGGCAGCTCGATGCCCTCGATCGAGCGGGTGGTGCCGTCGCGGTGGCGGATGATCGCCTCGAAGCGGTTGCCGCCATGATGCGGCACCACATTCACGCCGCGCACGTCCGCGCTGGCAGCGAAGCCATAGGTCACGATCCGGCGATCGCGCACGCGCGGGATGATCGCCTGCACCTCGGGATGATCGAGGCACAGCAGCGCCGCGCCATAGAAGGGCACATTCTCGACGAACTCGACGAACGCGTCCTTCACCGCATCGAACGAGCCATAATGGTCGAGATGCTCGGGATCGATATTGGTGACGATGGCATAGGTGCCGTCGAGCCGCAGGAAGCTGCCATCGCTCTCATCGGCCTCGACCACCATCCACTCGCTGTCGCCGAGGCGCGCGTTCGAGCCGTACTGGTTGATGATGCCGCCGTTGATCACGGTCGGATCCACCCCGCCCGCATCGAGCAGGGCGGCGACCATGGACGTGGTCGTGGTCTTGCCGTGCGTGCCGGCCACCGCGACGGTCGACTTCAGCCGCATCAGCTCGGCAAGCATCTCGGCACGCCGCACCACGGGGATGCGGCGCTGATAGGCCGCCTCGACCTCGGGATTGGTGCGCACGATCGCGGTGGAGACCACCACCACCGCCGCATCGCCCAGATTCTCGGCATCATGGCCGATGGTGACGGGAATGCCGCGGCTGCGCAGGCCCTGCACGACATAGCCTTCGGCCACGTCCGAACCCTGCACCTTGTAGCCGAGATTGTGCATCACCTCGGCGATGCCGGACATGCCGATGCCGCCGATGCCGACGAAATGGATGATGCCGATGTCGGTTGCGACGCCCTTCATGCGCCAAACTCACTCATGCGAACGCTGGCCTTCCCTGCATTGCGGCGCGGCGGATGCCGATCGGGGCCTCCGGCGCATGGATGGATTCGACGAGATCGGCGAGATCGCGCGTGGCGCCCGGACGGCCCACGCTGCGCGCCCGCGCCGCGGCGTTCTCGAGCCCCACCGTGTCGAGCCCGAGCTTCTGGATCTGCTTGGCCAGTTCCGCCGCGGTGAAGGCGCGCTGCTGGATCGTCCGCGCGCCGCCGGCCGCAGTGATCTCGCGCGCATTGGCGGTCTGGTGATCGTCGGTGGCGCTGGGCAGCGGCACGAGGATCGCCGGCCGGCCGGCCGCGGTCAGCTCGGCGATGGTCGAAGCGCCCGCGCGCGCGATCACGATGTGCGACCAGGCCAGCACATCGGCCATGTCGGTGATATAGGTGGAGACATCGGCCGGAATGCCATGGTTCTGGTACTTCGCCCGCACCGTCTCGATATCCTCGACGCGTGCCTGGTGCGTCACCTGCAGGCGGCGGCGGAAATGCACCGGGAGCAGCGCCAGCCCGTCCGGCACCACCTGGCTCAGCACGGTCGCGCCCTGGCTGCCGCCGGTGACGAGCACGCGGAAGATGCCGTCCTCCTCCAGCAGCGGATAGGGGCGATTGCGCAGGTTCAGCACCGCCTCGCGCACCGGGTTGCCGACGAGATGGGCCTTGGCCTGCCAGCCGGGCTTCAGCCGGTCGACCTGGTCATAGGAAGTGGCGATGGCGTCGACCCGGCCCGCGACGAAGCGGTTGACCCGGCCCAGCACGGCATTCTGCTCGTGGATCACCGTGGGCACGCCGGCGCGGAAGGCCGCGAGCAGCGCCGGCAGCGCCGGATAGCCGCCGAACCCGATCACCGCGGCGGGCTGGATTTCCTTGTAGAGCCGCAGCGCCATCGAGCGGCCCGCCATGATCCTGCCGGCCGCACGGACATAGCCGAGCGGGCCGCCGCCCAGCCGCCCCGCGGGGAGGACGTGCGTCTCCACCCCTTCGAACAGGCCCGGGAAGCGAACGCCCCGATCGTCGCTCACCAGCGCGACATGATGACCCCGCTCGGTCAGCTCCGCCGCCAGCGCGGCCGCGGGCACCATGTGCCCGCCGGTGCCGCCGGCGGCGAGAACATAGCTTCGGGACTGAGTCATGCGTTGGTGCTCCAGCGGCCGGTATAGGGCGAGCGCTTCAAATACGGGTTTCGCCGCGTGAAGGCGAGCAGCAACCCATAGCCGATCGCCAGCGCGATCATCGACGATCCGCCATAGGAAATGAAGGGCAGCGTCATGCCCTTGGACGGGGCGATGCCGGTGTTCACCGCCATGTTGATCAGCGACTGGACACCGAACTGCGCGGCGAGGCCGGCTGCGGCGAGCAGGCGGAAGGCGTCCTCCTCGTCCAGCAGCTTCATCAGCACGCGGATCACGATGGCGAGATAGAGCGTGACGATCACCGCACAGGCGATCAGCCCGAACTCCTCGCCGATCACCGAGAAGATATAGTCGGTATGCCCCTCGGGCAGCTTGAACTTCATCATGCCGTTGCCCGGCCCCCGCCCGAGCAGGCCGCCGGCGGTAAGCGTCTCGTGCGCCATCTCCACCTGATAGCGTTCGGCAAGCGCGGCATCCTTGGTGGGGAACAGGAAATTGTCGATGCGGGTGCGGGCGGTGCCGTAGAACAGATAGGCCGCGATCACGCCCGCCACCGCCGTGCCGAACAGGCCGGCGATCGCCGCGGGCGAGATGCCCGAGATCATCAGCAGGATGATCCACACGCTGCCGAACACGATCGTCTGGCCGAAATCGGGCTGGAGCATCAGCAGCACGCCGATCAGCGCGGTGAGCGCGCCCGTGACGAACAGCACCGGCAGCTGCGGATCCTTGGCGCGGAAGCTGAGCATCCACGCGGTGGAGACGATGAACAGCGGCTTGAGGAACTCGGACGGCTGGAATTCCGCGAGCCCGACTCCGATCCAGCGCTTGGCGCCGTTCACTTCGTGCCCGATCACCGGCACCAGCGCGAGGCAGATCAGGAATATCCCTGCTCCGATCAGCGCCAGCCGGCGTGCCACCGTGACCGGCAGCATCGAGACCGCGATCAGCACGGGCACGCTGATGCACACCCAGATCAGCTGGCGCCAGAAATAATACATCGGCGCCATGATATGGGTGGCGTCGGAATAGCGGCGCGCGGTAGCGGGCGAGGCGGCGGCCACCGCGACCAGCCCGATCGCGATCAGCAGCAGCGCCAGCGTGAGCAGCACCCGATCGACTTCCCAGAACCACATGCCGGCACGCGTCTTGCTCGCACGGCCGAGCTGTTGCTGGACGCGGCGGCGAACCTCGCTTCCAGCTTCCGGCACCTCGACGGTTTCGTTCATCCCAGCGCCTCCACCGCGTCGCGGAAGGCCTGGCCCCGGGCTTCGTAATCCGTGAACTGGTCGAACGAGGCACAGGCGGGGGACAGCAGCACCGTCTCCCCTTCCTTCGCCCGCGCCGCCGCGCTCTGCACCGCGGCTTCGAGCGTGCCCGATCGCTCGACCGGCATCTCGCCTTCGAGCAGCCGGGCGAACATCTCGCCGGCCTCGCCGATCGTGTAGGCCCACACCACATGGGGAAAGCCCGGGCGGCAGGCATCGAGATCCTTCGCCTTGGCCTTGCCGCCCAGGATCCAGTGGATCTTCGGATACGCGGAGAGCGCCGGGGCGGCGGAGTCCGCGTTGGTCGCCTTGCTGTCGTTGACGAACAGCACGCCCCGGCGCGTGGCGACCCGCTCCATCCGGTGCGGCAGGCCGGGGAAAGTCTCCAACCCCTTGTCGATCGCATCCTGCGCGATGCCGAGCGCCTTGCACGCGGCAATCGCGGCGAGCGCGTTCTGGGCATTGTGCAGACCCTGCAGCGCGGGCCAGCGCGACTGGTCGAGGCAGGCGCCCGGGGCGATCCGGGTGAGATCCTCGCTCCGGCCCGATGCGGCGACCTGGCGCGCGATCTCCGCCGAAGGCGCATCGCCGATGCCGATCACCGCGGCCTGTCCTGGCGCCTGCATCGCGAACAGCCGGGCCTTTGACGCGGCATAGGCCTCGAACCCGGCATAGCGGTCGAGATGATCGGGCGTGAGGTTGAGCAGCACCGCGACGTCGCAGTCGAGGCTTTGGGTCAGGTCGATCTGGTAGCTGGAGAGCTCCAGCACATAGACGCCGCCCTCGGGCAGCGGGTCCTGCCCCAGGATCGGCAGCCCGATATTGCCGCCGAGCCGCGCGGGGATGCCGGCGGTCTCGACGATGTGGTGGATCAGCGCCGTGGTGGTCGACTTGCCGTTGGTGCCGGTAATGCCGATCACGCGGTGCGCGGGCATCTCGGCGCGCGCCTCCGCGAACAGCTCGATATCGCCGATGATGGGCACGCCGGCAGCGGCGGCATGGGTTGCGATCGGATGGGTATTGAGCGGTACGCCGGGGGATACGACCACGGCCGCGAAGCCGGCCAAGTCGATCTCGACGGGATCGGCGAGAGTCAACTCCCTCGCCCCTTCAAGGGAGAGGGGCGCATGCGATGCACCATCGACGCCCCCCTCTCCCCGCAAACGGAGAGAGGGAGAAAGAGCGTCACGCGCTTTCTCGTTGGCATCCCACGCCACGGCTTCGGCACCCGCGGCCATCAGCGCGCGCACGGTCGCCACGCCCGAGCGCGCCAGCCCGAGCACCGCATAGCGTTTGCCGCGCCAGGCCGTGCTCGTGATCACCGCAGCTTGAGCGTCGCCAGCCCCGCCAGCGCCAGCACGAAGGCAATGATCCAGAAGCGGATCACTACCGTCGGCTCCGACCAGCCGAGCTGCTCGAAATGGTGGTGGATCGGCGCCATCTTGAAGACGCGCTTGCCGGTGCGCTTGAAGAAGAAGACCTGGATGATGACGCTCAGCGCCTCCATCACGAACAGGCCGCCGATGATGCCGAGCACCAGCTCATGGTGCGTGGTGACGGCGATGGTGCCGAGCGCGCCACCGAGCGCGAGGCTGCCGGTATCGCCCATGAACACCGCCGCCGGGGGCGCGTTGAACCACAGAAAGGCAAGCCCGGCCCCCACCATCGCGCCGCAGAAGATCGCCAGGTCGCCCGCACCCGGCACATGCGGGATGCCCAGATAGATCGCATAGATCTTGTTGCCGGCCAGATAGGCGATCAGCATGAACGCCATGCTGGCGATCACCACCGGCATGGTCGCCAGCCCGTCCAGCCCGTCGGTGAGGTTCACCGCATTGCCGAACGCCACGATCACGAAGGCGGCGAAGGCGATGTAGAACCAGCCGATGTCCGGGTGGATCCAGCTGAAGAAGGGCACGTAGAGCTGGGTGCCGTTCTGCGAGCAGATGATCCAGGCGGCGACGCCCGCGATCAGGAACTCGCCCAGCAGCCGCACCTTGCCCGATACGCCCGCGGTCTTCTGCTTCCGCACCTTGTCGTAATCGTCGAGGAAGCCGATCATCCCGAAGCCGAAGGTGACGAACATGCAGGCCCAGACATAGGGGTTGCGCAGGTCCATCCACAGCAGCAGCGAGAGCATCAGGCTGGTCAGAATCATCAGCCCGCCCATCGTCGGCGTGCCGCGCTTGGCGAGGTGGCTCTGCGGCCCGTCGTCGCGGATCGGCTGCCCCTTGCCCTGGCGGATGCGCAGCCAGCCGATGAACCGCGGCCCGATCACCAGCCCGATCAGCAGCGCCGTCGCCACCGCGCCGCCAGTGCGGAAGGAGAGATAGCGGAAGAGGTTGAAGACGCCGGGAAAGCCCAGCAGATCCGCAATCCAGTACAACATCAGGCAGGTGCCCTTTCCGCCAATGCCGCGACCACCGACCCAAGCCGCACGCCGTTCGACCCTTTTATGAGAACCGCGTCCCCCGCCTGGAGCATGTCGTCGAGCCTGCCCAGCGCGGTCACCGCGTCGGGCACATGGACGAAATCGACGCGCCCCTCAAGCGCCTCTGCGAGCGGAAGCATCGCTTCGCCGACGAGAATGGCATAATCGACGCCCGCCGCCTCGATCGGGCCCGAAAGCCCGGCATGGAAGGCCGCCGAATGCACGCCAAGCTCGCGCATCTCGCCGAGCACCGCCAGCTTGCGGCCCTTCTCGTGCGCCAGCACTTCCAGCGTCGCGCGCATCGATGCGGGGTTGGCGTTGTAGCTCTCGTCGATCACCAGCGCCTCGCCGCCGGCCGCCGGCACCATGAGACGCGCGCCCCGCCCCGCCAGCCCGCCCAGCTCGGCGAGCGCGAGGCCGGCCAGCTCGAGGTCGCCGCCCACGGCGTCGACGGCGGCGAGGATCGCCATCGCGTTCGACACCCAGTGTGCGCCCGGCTGGGACAAGGTGAAGCTCAGCTCGCGCTGGCCGAAGCGGGCCGTGACGAAGGTGGCACCGGTGCGCGTGCGCATCGTCTCGACGGCGCGATAGTCGGCACCCCCCTTCAGGCCGAAGGTGACGATCTTCCCGGCATATGGCCTCGCGGCTTCGATCAGCCGGTCGCGATGCGGGCTGTCGAACGGGACGATCGCGGTGCCGCCCGGCTCCAGCCCCTGGAAGATCTCGCCCTTGGCATCGGCGATGGCCTCCTCGCTCGCGAAGAAGCCCAGATGCGCCGGAGCGACGGTGGTGACGATCGCGACATGCGGACGCACCAGCCGGGTGAGCGCGGCCAACTCGCCGGCATGGTTCATGCCCATCTCGAACACGCCATAGCGTGCCGTGCGCGGCATGCGCGCCAGGCTGAGCGGCACGCCGGTATGGTTATTGTAGCTCTTGACCGAGCGGTGCGCCTCGCCGGGCGCATTGCGGTCGAGCGCCGCGAACAGCGCTTCCTTGGTGCCGGTCTTGCCGGCCGAGCCGGTGACTCCGATCACCTGGCCCCGCATCCGCCCGCGCGCCGCGGCGCCCAGCGCGTCGAGCGCCGCAATCGTGTCCGCCACCGCCACGTGCGGGTGCGGCGTGGATTCGGAAACCAGCGCGCCGGCCGCGCCCTGCGCAAATGCCTGGTCGAGATAGCGATGGCCGTCGGTGGCCTCGCCCCTCAGCGCCAGGAACAGGTCGCCCTGCCCCACTTCGCGGGAATCGAAGGTGACGCCCGAGACCTCGAACGCGGCCGAGGCGGTGCCGCCGGTCGCCGCGGCGATCTCGTCTGCGGTCCACAGCCTCACGCCGCGCACTCCCGCGCCACGGCGACATCGTCGAAAGGCAGCACCATGTCGCCGACGATCTGGCCCTGCTCATGGCCCTTGCCGGCGACGAGCACGATGTCCTCGCTCCCGGCCATGTCGATCGCCGCGCGGATCGCCTCGCGCCGGCCGCCGATCTCGATCGCCTCGGGCGCCCCCTCCAGCACCTGGGCGCGGATCGCCGCCGGATCCTCGGAGCGCGGATTGTCGTCGGTCACGATCACCACGTCCGCGCCGGCCGCCGCGGCCTGGCCCATCGGCGCGCGCTTGCCGGTGTCACGGTCGCCGCCCGCGCCGAACACGATGATCAGCCGCCCCCCGGTATGCGGCTTGAGCGCCGCGATCGCCGCCTCCAGCGCGTCCGGCGTGTGCGCATAGTCGACATAGACCGGCGCGCCCAGCTTGGTGATCACCGCCCGCTCCAGCCGCCCCCGCACCGGCTGCAGCCGACTGAGATCGCCCAGCGTCTGGACGATATCGCCGCCGGTCGCGATCACCAATCCCGCCGCGACCAGCGCATTGGCGGCCTGATAGGCGCCGATCAGCGGCAGGTTCACCCGATAAGTCTCGCCCCCCGCCTCGATCGTCAGCCCCTGGCCGAGCAGCGTCGGATCGCGCGCGACCAGCTTGAGCGTCTCGCCATGCTCGCCCACGGTGACGAGCCGGTTGCCGCGCATCCGCGCCAGCTCCTCCACCCGCGGGCTGTGCGGATCGTCCGCCCACACCACCGCCACGCCGTCCGGATCGAGCACATCGGCGAACAGGCGGAGCTTGGCGTGGAAATAGGTGGCCATGTCGCCATGATAGTCGAGATGGTCGCGGCTGAGATTGGTGAACGCCGCCGCGCGCACCGGCAGGCCCTCGGTGCGATATTGCGACAGGCCGTGCGACGACGCCTCGAACGCGACATGGCTCACGCCCTCGCGCGCCAGCCCGGCGACATTGGAGAGGAACGTGACGATGTCGGGCGTGGTCAGCCCGGTGCTCACGGTATCGTCGGCGGTAGTGACGCCGAGCGTGCCGATCGAGGCGGCATGGAACCCGCGCATCCGCCACAGCTGGCGCGTCATCTCCACGGTGGATGTCTTGCCGTTGGTGCCCGTCACCGCCACCGCGGTCGCCGGGAAGGGCGCGAAGAACCGTGCCGCCAGCCGGGCGAATTTCTCGCGCGGGTTGGCGTCGGCGATGTGCACCGCGCCCTCGACCCTGGCTCCGGGCCGCGCAACGATGGCGACGGCGCCGGCCTTCACGGCGTCGGGAATGAAATCCTCGCCATTGAAGCGCGCGCCTTCGAACGCGCCGAATATGGTGCCGGGCGCCACCTTGCGGTGATCGATGGCAAATCCGGTGACGACGGCGTCCCCCCCGCCTTCCGTCAGCGCGCCCAGTTTCATTCGGGATCCTTCTTGTCGGCGTTCGGCCCCGCCCAGATCAGCGGCAGCAGCTCGCGCTCGTCGATGTCGCGATTGGCATCGGGCACCACGCCGAGCAGCGAGCCGGTGCGGCTCACCACCCGCGCGACCACCGGCGCCACCGTCCAGGCGGCGGTCGTGCGATAGACGCCGATCGAGGGGTTGGCTTTGGGCGAATCGAGCATGGCGATCATCACATAGCGCGGTGCGTCGATGGGGAAAGCCGCTGCGAAGGTCGAAACGTTGCGATGCTTGTCGTAACCACCTTCGCTCGCCGCCTCGGCAGTGCCGGTCTTGCCGGCGATGCGGAAGCCGGCCGCCTCGCCCTTGCGGCCGGTGCCCTTGAGCACGATCAGGCGGAGCAGCTGGCGCATCCGGTCGCTCGTCGCCTGCTGGAGCACGCGCTTGCCCTCGGGCGGGCGCGCGGGATCGACCCTGCGCAGCGTCGCGGGGCGCAGGATTCCGCCATTGACCATCGCGGCATAAGCAGTGGCGAGGTGCAGCGGCGTCACCGCGATGCCATGGCCATAGGCCGTGGTCATCACCGTGATCCGCCCCCAGCTCGATGGCCAGAGCGGCTTGGCGCTGGCATCGAGCTCGATCTCGGGCTTCCGGTCGAAGCCGAAGCGCCGGAAGATCTCCTGCATCTTCTCCGCGCCCAGTTCGTCGGCGATGCGCGCGGTGGCGATGTTGGAGGAATAGATCAGCGTCTCGGGGATGTTGAGCCAGCGGAACTGCTCGTCGCCCGGATCGTCATGGATCTTGAAGCGTCCCACCTGCAGCGGCACGGTCGCGTCGAAGCGGCGCGACATCGACGTGATCGTGCCGGTGTCGATCGCGGCGGCGACGGCGATCGGCTTGAAGGTCGATCCCAGCTCATAGACGCTCTGCGTCACATTGTTGCGCGGCGGCGGCCCGGTGATCGCATTGGGGTTGAAGGCGGGCAGCGAAGTCATCGCGATCACTTCGCCGGTCTGCACGTCGAGGATCACGCCGGCGGCACCGCGCGCCTGGAGCTGTGTCATCGCCGTGCCCAGCTCGTTCTCCAGCGCCGCCTGCACTCGCAGGTCGAGCGACAGCGCCACCGGCTCGCCGCGGCGCGCGGGATCGCTGAGCTGCGCGTCGAGCACCCGCTCCATGCCGTAGCGGCCATGGCCGGTGCTATCGATATAGCCGAGCACGTGCGCGGCCAGCGTCGACTGCGGATAGAGCCGGTCGTTCTCGCGCTGGAACTCGATCGCCGGCTGACCCAGCGCATTCACCGCGCCCACCAGCTCCGGCATGGCCCGGCGCTTCAGATAGGCAAAGCTGCCCCCCGACTTGAGCAGCGCGAAATAGCGTTCGGCGCTCTGATCGGGGATCAGCTCGGCCAGCCGATGCGCCAGCTCGGCCTTGTCGCCGATCACCTGGTTGGGATGGATGGCGATCGTCCAGGAATCGATCGAGCGGGCGAGCGGCGCGCCGCGCCGGTCGGTGATGTCGCCGCGCGGCGGCACCAGGGTGGTGGCGATGTCGCGCGCGGTCGCCGGCTCCGCCCACAGCGCGAGCAGCGCCAGCTTGCCGATCACCACCAGCATGCCGAACCCGAACAGGATCGACAGGATCATCAGCCGCACCTGGGCGGTGGCGACAAGCGCCTGACGGGCATCGCCCGTACGGCCCTTGCGGGCCGGCGGGGCGACGACGACGATCAACGGAGCGCCAGCTTCTCGCGCTGCGCCAGCTTCTTCAGGTCGTCGATGGTCGAGGTGCTGAGCACGCCCTTGTCCACCATCGCCACCGCGCGCCTGTCGGCCTTCTTCATGAGGTCGTGAAGTTCCCTGTCCTGCTGCGCCACGCTCTTGCCCGACGGCGCCGGGGCGGAGCCCGGCCGCAGCGCCGGGGCCGCCTGCACCGGTGCTGCCGCCGCCGTCGCCACTGCTGCGACGGAGTGAGCCGCCGGCGCGCCGGCCGGAACGATCAGCGAAGCATTCTGGATCTGCGCGGGCTGGTCGAGGCTGGCCAGTGCCGTCTCGCTCGCCAGATACTGGCCGGGCGCCGGCGCGGCAAGCGCCAGCACATCGCCGTTCCAGCGTTCGATCTGGGCCAGGTTGGCACGCGTCTGGAACTCGGTCTCCAGCCCGCGAATATCCTTCCGCGCCTGCAGGATCGCGCCCTTCATCGCGTTGAGCTTGGCCTGTTCGGCCGCGCCGTGCGAATTGACCATGTAGCACGCCGGCGCCACCACAACGGCGCAGAGGAGCCACCCCAGTCCCTTGAAGCTCTGAACCGCCATCTCACGCTACTCCTTCACTGGGCCACGGCGCCGCCGCGGTCCGCCGCGCCACGCGCAGCGTCGCCGAACGGGCACGCGGATTACGGGCAACCTCGTCATCGCCCGGCCGCACGGCCTTGGCGGGAGGCTCGAAACTGGGCTCGGCGCGCGGGCCGATCGCCGGGCGGTGGCGCGAGCCGGCGGGCTCGCTGCCGCTGCGCTCGCGCAGGAAGCGCTTCACCAGGCGATCCTCGAGGCTGTGGAAAGTCACCACCGCTAGGCGGCCGCCGGGCTTGAGCACCCGCTCGGCCGCGGCCAGCCCTTCCGCCAGCTCGTCGAGCTCGCGGTTGATGAAGATGCGCACTGCCTGGAACGTCCGGGTCGAGGGGTCCTTCTTGTCGTGCGGCTTGTGACCGAGCGCGCGGCGGACGACATTGGCGAGATCGGTGGTCGTCTCGAGCGGCCGGGCGCGCACGATCGCGCTTGCGACGCGGCGGGCACGCGGCTCCTCGCCATATTGGTAGAGTATGTCGGCGATCTCGTTCTCGTCGGCCGAGTTGAGCCACTCCGCCGCGGTCATCCCCTCGCCCGCCATGCGCATGTCGAGCGGCCCCTCCTGCTGGAAGGAGAAGCCGCGCTCGGCCTGGTCGAGCTGCATCGACGAGACGCCGATGTCCATCGTCACGCCGTCGACGGGCACCAGGCCGCGGCGCGCGAGCTCGCTCTCCAGCTGACTGAACGGCGCCTCGATCAGGATCAGCCGGCCATCCGCATGGGAGACGAGAGTTTGGCCGCCCTCGATCGCACGGGGGTCGCGATCGAAGGCGGCCACCTCGGCACCCCGCTCGAGGATGGCGTTGGTGTAGCCGCCGGCACCGAACGTGCAGTCGACATGGCGCTCGCCGGGCACAGGGGCGAGGCCGTCGACCACTTCGTCGAGCAGCACGGGGATATGCGGCTGGGTCGGGGAGCTCACAGCGTCACTCCCTTGGCCTGGCACAGATATTCGCAGATCTCGCGCAGCATGGGGTCTGCCTGCGCGTCGTTCATCAGGCGCTCCGGCGCCCAGATGTCGAAGGTCTCGCCGCTGCCGTAGAACAGCGCCCATTTCTGGATGCCCGCCTTCATGCGGAAGAAGGGCGGGATCACGAAGCGGCCGCTATCGTCGTACGGCGCCTTCTCGACCTGGCCGAAGGCGCGGCGCTTGGCCCGGTAATCGGCTTCCTCGCCGCGATCGGCGGCCTGCTGCTCCTTGCGGTCGATCCGCTCGTACTTCTCCTTGGACCAGGAGAGGTCGTGCGCCGACAGGCACGGGTCATAGGGATGCAGGCCCACGACGATCTGGCGGATGTCGGAATTGCGCTCGGCGGCGTTGCGCAGGTCGGCGGGGATGGCGACGCGGCCCTTCTGGTCCACCGCCTGGAGCGCAAATCCCTCGAAGAGCTCCCTGTCCGCCACGCCAATACCCCAATGGGCACAGCTTTCCCGTCTCCGGAATCAGCCCCACGGCCGGGCCCGGCGCTTAAAATGACGGTGGAAAGGGTGTGCCCCCTTTAAGCATCTCGTTTTACCAACAAGCGCCCGGGGATACAACGGGAGAATTGGGGATAGAGCGGGAATTTGCCCCACCAAGCCCCAATTTCAGGACATGTTTTACTTAGAATCTGCTTTTGTTCTTTATTTGTTTCGATGATGCCTCCGTAAATGAACCCAATCGCTACGGATAATTCCGGAAAGTGGGGCGCCATCCCGCCCGATCCCGGGAAATCGCCAAGTGACGCGATTTCCTCGCTTTTCCTGTTCCGCACCTAGCAGGGCCCCGTTTGCCCGGCCAGAACCACGCCTGCAAGAAATCGCAGAAATCCTGCGAGTCGCCGCGAAAACCGGCGTGCGTCAATCAGTTTCCTCGGGATTCAAGGCGTTTCAGGCAGGGCTTGCAAGGAAATTGTGGATAGCCAGCTGCCAGGCCTGGTGGAGAACGGCACATCGAGGAAAGCCGCAAGGGGCCGGGAGTGCTGGCAGCCAGCTCTCAATCGCCAAGCGGGACGTCGGGGCCGGCGCGCCGGTCCAGCGTGAGTTGAAGGAAGGCAAGATCGAGCCACGCGCCGAATTTGGCGCCCACCTGCCGAAAGACGCCGACCGATTGGAAGCCCAGCCTCTCGTGAAGGCGGATCGACCCCTTGTTCCGAGCCTCGATGCCCGCAACCATCACATGCTTGCCGATCGACCTGGCCCGGCCGATCAGGCCGAGCATCAAAGCCTTGCCGATGCCCTTCCCGCGCTGGTCGGCTCGGACATAGACCGAATGCTCGACAGTGTGCCGATAGCCATCCCAGGCCCGCCAATCTCCGAACGAGGCATAGCCGAGCACCATCCCGTCCGCATCGACCGCCACGAGCACGGGGTAGCCGGCACGCTCCCGATCGGCGAGCCAGGCCCGGCGATCGGCGGGATCGATCGTCCCTTCGTTCCAGATCGCCGTCGTGCGCACCACGGCATCGTTGTAGATGGCGACAATGCCCTCGATATCGGCTTCGCCTGCATCGCGAATGAACAAGACGCGCTCCCCGGAATGAAGCTAGAGAGGCAGGAATAGTCTATTATAATAGACTAACTCAATATGCCGCGCCCCTCATGCGTGCGGAGAAGCGCGACGACATAGACACATGGGTCCGCGCTCTCGTTGCCGAAGCCGCACTCCGCGGGAGGACCGAGCTCAAGGCAATCGCCAGCCCGCAGCACATGCCGCACTCCCCCTTCGACGAAAATGAGTTCTCCTTCGAGCACCCAGATGACCTGGCGGAGAAAAGCATAGGCGGAAGCCGGCATTTCCACGCGCGCGCCCGCGGGCAGGGTCACATGCACGAGATCGAACGGCATGTCGGAGGCCGGAGAAACCTGCCGCCTAACATAGCCGCTTTCGGGATCGACCCACACGGGCTGATCGGCCCATCTGACGAGCCGGCCCTGCCCGGACTCCGCCCGGGACATCAGGGTGGAGATGGTGAGGCCGAACGCGCCGGACAGCTTTCCGAGCAGGTTGGCCGTGGGGCTGCTTTGCCCGGCTTCGACCTTGGCAACCATCGCCCGGGAGATCGCGGCACGTTCCGCCAACTCGTTGAGCGACCATCCGCGATTCTTCCGCTCGATGCGGATACGGGCCCCAAGTTGGGCATCGATATCGATCACGCGCTGCACGATGCAACTATAGTGGACTTCGCCTGGCCCGCAAGCCAATTGCACGCCGATGTCGGAACCGGCATTTCCGCCGGAACGATCCATCCCGCACCTTGGCTTGCCGGAGCAGTTCGAGGCCGGCCGCGAATCCCACGGATGCGACGGGCCGCGGCTTTGTCAGCGCGCCTCGCCGTTCTGCTGGGCTTCCTGCTGCCGGCGCGCGATCGCGGCGGCGTCGACCTTCTCGGTCGAGGTGGTGCTGGGCGCGGCGCCCAGCTCGGCGAGCGGCTCTTCCTTGGTCTTCTCGCCCAGCGAGTTGCCCGGGGCAGTCATGTTGGCGACGACGGCCGAGTTGGAAGCGCCCACCGCGGAGACCGGCATGTCGTTCGCACGCCACGCGACGACCGCGCTCGCCAGCACGATCAGCACCGTAACCACGGCGAGCCCGGTCAGACCAACGTAGATACGTTGCATCGTCTGGGCGGTATCAGGCGAACCCACGCTCATATCTGTTGCATAAATGTAACGCCGAACTGCCCCGTTGCCAAGATGGGGCGTTTACTCCTGTGCGAGCCACTCCGGGACCGGCAATCCCTTGGATGCGAGCCACTCCGCATTGTAGAGCGTTGATAGATAACGAAAACCCGTGTCGCACAGGATCGTCGCGATGCGCTTGCCCGGCCCCAGCTCGCGCGCCAGCCGCACCGCGCCGGCCACATTTATTCCCGAGGACAGGCCCAAACAGAGCCCCTCTTCCTTGAGCAGCCGCTCCACCCATTCCAGCCCCTCCTCGTCGGAGATGCGGAACTGCGCGTCGATCGGCGCGCCCTCAAGATTGCCGGTGATCCGCCCTTGGCCGATCCCCTCGGCGACCGAGCTGCCCTCGGCCTTCAGCTCGCCGCATGCATAATAGCTGTAGAGCGCCGCGCCGTGCGGGTCGCTGAGCGCGATGCAGACATTCTCGTCCCTGGCCTTGAGCCCCAGCCCCACGCCGGCGATCGTGCCGCCGGTGCCCGCCGCGCAGGTGAAACCGTCGATCCGCCCGTCCATCTGCGCCCAGATCTCTTCGGCGGTGCCGACGATATGGGCCTTGCGGTTGGCGGTATTGTCGAACTGGTTGGCCCAGATCGCGTTGGGCGTCTCCTCGGCGATCCGCCGGGACGTGTGGACGAAATGGCCCGGGTTCGAATAAGGCGCTGCCGGCACCAGCACCAGCTCGGCGCCGAGCGCGCGCAGCGTGTCCATCTTCTCGCGGCTCTGGGTCTCGGGCATCACGATGATCGTGCGATAGCCCTTGGCGTTGGCGACCAGCGCCAGGCCGATGCCGGTATTGCCCGCCGTCCCCTCGACAATGCAGCCGCCGGGCCCGATCAGGCCGCGCTCCTCGGCGTCCTTGACGATGAACAGCGCTGCCCGGTCCTTCACCGACGCGCCGGGATTCGCGAACTCGCACTTGCCGTAGATCTCGCAGCCCGTGACTTCGCTCGGCCCCTTCAGGCGCACCAGGGGCGTGTTGCCGATCAGTGCCAGCGTATCGGATGTCGAATGCATGGCCGCTAGATGGAGCGCTTTCCGCCGCACCGCAAGCAAGCGCTGGCAGGGCGCGGCGAAGCCGGGCTTTCCGCCTTTACGGAACCCTTATGCCCGCGCCCAAAATCCGTCTCGAAGCTTAACGGGCAAGCCCCCTATCCCCCTCTCCGTTCCACTCGGGGAGTGCATATGGTTTCCCATTCCGAACATGTCCTGCGCGTCGGCCAGGACAGCCAGGGCCATTGGGTCGTGCAGGAAGAAGGCGGGCTGCTCGAAGGCCTGTTCCGCTCGCGCGAGGCGGCGGTTCGCTTCGCCCTGTCCGAATGCAGGGCCTTTCCCGGCGCGCGCATGGTGCTCGCCACCGCGCCGCTCCGCTCGATCCTGTCGCACTGATGCCCGGCCATGACCGCGCTCCTCGCGCGCACGCTCGCCCCGATCGCGCCGCTCCGCCTGCCGTGCGGCGAGGCGCCCCACCCCATCGCCGGATTTCGGGATCCCTGTCACTGAGGATCCGGCCCACCAGCCAGGAGAAGGATCGATGATCGCCACGCAATTCTCGCTCGGCGGCCTGTTGCGCCGCGCCGGCCTGTCGACCGAGCCGGAGGGACCGCGGCGCGGCCCCTGCGACGCGCGCATCGCCCGCGCGCTCGCCGAGTTCCGCAACCATGGCCACCGCGCGGTGCGCATGCTCGATCTCGACTGCGCCGATGGCAGCCGCCTGCTCCGCGCCGCCGCAAGGGCCCGCGAGTTCGGCTTCGTCGCGATCGAGGGGCGCGGCGTATCGCTGTGGACTGCCGGCATCCGCCACGCCCGCTGGCAGGCCGAGGTCCAGGCGCACCCGTCCACCAGCCTCGTCTTCGAGATCGCCGAGCCGATCGCTGCGCTCGCCGCGGAGCATGACGGCGCCGCCGACCTGATCTTCCTGTCGGAACCGATGCCCTATCCCTGCAGCCCGCTCGGCGCGGCGCTCGCCCGGCTGGGCGGCCGGGTGCTCGCCAATGGCTAGGCCGGCACGCCCGCCCGCTGGAGATGCGCGTCCAGCTTCCCCGCGAACCACAGGAAGAACATCCGATAGTCCGAGAGCAGCGACCAGAGCGGATAGGTGAAGGTCGCCGGCCGGTTCTTCTCGACGCCGAAATGCGCGGCCCAGGCAAAGCCATAGCCCGCCAGCGGGATCGCCGCGAACCACCACAGCCCGGCACCGCCCAGCGCCAGCAACAGGAACCAGAGCGTCAGGATCGTGCCCACATAATGGAGCGCCCGCGTGCTCGGCTTCGCATGCTCGCGAAGATAGAAGGGCCAGAAGTCGCGATAGGTGGTGATGGTGCCTGCCATGGCGAGAGGCTAACGCCGCTTGATGGATCCACGCAAGCACAGCTTTCCGCCGGTGGTCGACGCCCAGGTCCGCCTGCTCGTCCTCGGCTCGCTCCCGGGGGAGCGCTCGCTCGCCGAGCAGCGCTATTACGCGCATCCGCAGAACCAGTTCTGGCGCCTGGTCTCGCCCGCCGCCGGCCGCGATCTTGCCGCGCTCGACTATGCGGCGCGCCTCGCCGCCCTGCTCGATGCGCATATCGGCCTGTGGGACGTGGTCGCCAGCGCGCGGCGCACCGGCAGCACCGACGCGGCGCTGCGCGACGTCGAAGGGCATGACATCGCCGCGCTCGCCGCGACTCTGCCCGATCTGCGCGCGATCGCCTTCAACGGCGGCACCGCCTTCCGCACCGGCGCGCGGCAACTGGCCGGCACCGCCCGGCGCTACGCGACCATCGCCCTGCCCTCGTCGAGCCCGCTCCACACCATCGGCTTCGAGAAGAAGCTCCCGCAATGGGAGGCGCTGCGCGCACTGCTCGAATAATCCCATCGAAATGCTGTGAATTTTCCGCTTGCCGGTTTCGCCACAATCATGCCACATTTACGGCAAGATTAGGGCAACATTCGGGCAAGGAGAGAATGCATGCGTGCCAGTTTCCTGATTTCCGTCGCCATTCCCGCGGTCCTGCTGGCCGGCTGCAACAGCCAGCAGGGCAGCTCGACCAGCTACCAGTCCGCCCCCCAGGAAATGGCGGAAGCCGACCAGGCCGCTGCGCCCGAGAATGCGGAGCGCTATGCGCGGAACGATGTGGCCGCAGTCCGCGCGGTCGCGCAGGAACCGGTCTCCACCTTCGCCGTCGATGTCGACACCGCTGCCTATGCCAATGTCCGGCGCTTCCTCACCCAGGGCCAGCTCCCGCCGAAGGACGCCGTTCGCACCGAGGAGCTGATCAACTATTTCCGCTATGACTATCCCCTGCCCCAGGATCGGTCCGCGCCGTTCAGCATCACCACCGATGTCGCGCAGACGCCGTGGAACCCCGCGACGCGGCTGCTGCGCATCGGCCTGCGCGGCTATGATCTGAGCCGCGCCCAGCGCCCGCCGGCCAATCTCGTCTTCCTCGTCGACGTCTCGGGATCGATGGACGAGCCGGACAAGCTGCCGCTGGTGAAGCGCGCACTCGGCATGGTCGCCGACAATATGAAGGCCGGCGATCACGTCTCGATCGTCGTCTATGCCGGGGCGGCCGGTGTAGTGCTCGAGCCGACCTCCAGCCCCGCCGCGGTCCGGGCGGCGCTGAACGATCTCAGCGCGGGCGGCTCCACGGCGGGCGGCGAAGGGATTGCACTCGCCTATGCGATGGCGCGGCGTAACTTCCGCGAGGATGGGGTCAATCGCGTGATCCTTGCCAGCGACGGCGATTTCAACGTCGGCGTCACCGACCAGACCCAGCTCGAGCAGTTGATCGAGAAGAACCGTGACGACGGCATCACGCTCACCGTGCTCGGCTTCGGCCAGGGCAATCTCAACGATGCGATGATGGAGTCGATCGCCGACAAGGGGAACGGCAACTATGCCTATGTCGACGGGATCGACGAGGCGCGGAAAGTACTCGACACCGAACTGGCCTCCGCCCTCTTCACCATCGCGAAGGACGTGAAGGTCCAGGTGGAGTTCAACCCTGCCGCAGTGAGCCAGTATCGCCTGATCGGCTATGAGAATCGCGCGCTGCGCGAGCAGGATTTCCAGAACGACAAGGTGGATGCGGGCGATATCGGCGCGGGGCACCAGGTGACCGCGATCTACGAGATCGTTCCCGCCGGCGCCAAGGGCTGGCTGCCCGACCGCCATTTCGCCGCCAATCGCCGGCCGGAGGGCGAAGGCGCGGGCGGCGGCACGGCGCGCGGCGAACTCGCCCAGATCCGGTTGCGCTACAAGCTGCCCGAGGGCGGCGCTTCGCGTCTGATCACCCGGCCGATCGACGCCGGCCAGTTGCGGAACGCGCCGATGCCGCGCGGCGACCTAGCCTTTGCGGTGGCGGTGGCGGGCTTTGCGCAGAAGCTGCGCGGCGACGACCTGCTCGGCGACTGGGGCTATGCCGACGTCAAGCGCCTCGCCGGCACGCAATGGGGCTTCAGCCAGCAGGCCTGGTGGCGGAGCGAGTTCCTGCGTCTGGTCGACCGCGCGGACGCCCAGACGCGCACCGCTTCGGCGGAGCACCGCGGGGAAGACCGGGCGCTTTAGCCCTCGCATCCGGCGGCGATCCAGGGCGCCGCCGGCCGCCGCGACCCGGCCTTTCATCCCCTGAAGGCCGGGCCGCGGCTCCCGTTCACTTCATATGAGCAAGTCGTCATCCCCTCCATTTTCCCCCGTCATCCCCGCGAAGGCGGGGATCCAGGGCCAAGGGCGGATTGCGCGCGGTCAAGTCCCGCGCGCTCCGGAGAGCGCTCGCTTGGTGGCTCCTTTGCCCCACGCTACCCTGGATCCCCGCCTTCGCGAGGATGACGGGGTTTGCCGATTGCGCGGCGACCCTAGCGGCGGTTCACCGCCGCATCGTCCGCCACGGCCGCATTGTCGGCGACGTTCCCTCCCGCCACCGGCGGTTGCGAGTTCAATCCGTCCGCCGGTCGCGCGCCCGCGCAGCCATGGAGCGGCTTGTCGCCGATGCTGATATCGGCAGTGAGCGGCCGCTCGATCGCGGGATCGCCGCCTTCGATGCAGCGTGCATCGCTGAAGCTGATCGTCACGGGCGCGCCGGCGACGTCCTTGGTGGTCCACACCGCCTTCCCGCCACCGACCTGCGGCGAGACCGGATAGAATTGCGTCACGCTGCCCTCGGTCCCCCGCCCGGCGAAGCGCGTGAGCGTGATCGATCCCGGCGCGACCTCCAGCGACCAGGTCAGCGCGTTGTCGGTGGCGCGCAGCGGCTGGTCGAGCGGCACTTCGCCCAGCCGCGGCCCGGCCGGGCTGGGCCTGGCCGCCGGCGCCTCGGTCTTCTCGCTCGATCCGCAGCCCGCGAGCGCGAGCAACGCGGCAATGGCGAATGCGCGCATTTACCATCCTCCCTTGGCCCCGACCCTGCACGGGCCACGCACGCCGGGTCAAGCCACGCGCCTCGTCTGGAGTTCCCGGTTCCGGCTGTCCTACGCGAGGATGTTCCTGTATTGTTCGCATCCATGTCTGACGCGAGTCGCCTTGCCGCTGCCTGTTCACCGACCTCGCCGGCGCTCCGGGAGAGCGAAACCGGCCCCCCATACCGTAAACTTTGTAAACTTCCGGCGCCGATCCTCGCCTTCCCGCCCCGGCCGCTGCGCTGGCTCTACCTCGATCTCAATTCCTATTTCGCCAGCGTCGAACAGCAGCTGAACCCCGATCTGCGCGGCCACCCGGTGATCGTCGCGCCGGTGGACAGCGACACCACCGTCGCCATCGCCGCCTCGGTCGAGGCGAAACGGTACGGCATCTCCACCGGCACCCCGGTCTGGGAAGCCAGGCGCCTGTGCCGCGATCTGCGGATCACCCCGGCCCGACACGAGAAATATGTCGAGTTCCACGAAGCCGTGCTGGCCGAGATCTGGCAGCATGTTCCCGTCACCCATGTGTGCTCGATCGACGAGGTCGCCTGCCGGCTGCTCGACAACGAGAATGATCCGGCCGCCGCGGTGGCGCTCGCGCATCGGATCAAGGCGGGCATTCGCCGGCATGTCGGCGAATGCCTCACCAGTTCGATTGGCATCGCGCCGAACCGGCTGCTCGCCAAGCTCGCCTCGGACATGCAGAAGCCCGATGGCCTGGTGGTGCTGACGGCGGACAGGCTTCCCCAATGTCTCTACCCGCTGCGCCTGCGCGACATTGCGGGCATCGGCGCCAAGATGGAGAAGCGGCTGGCGCAGGACGGCATTCTCGACATCCGGCAATATTGCGAGCGCCGCCCGCGCGACGCGGGCAATGCCTGGGGCAGCGTCAATGGCGACCGGCTCTGGTATCTGCTCCACGGCGTCGAGCTGCCCGACAAGCCAACGCAGAGCCGCACGATCGGGCACAGCCATGTGCTCAGCCCGCAGAAGCGCGGGCTCGAGCCCACCCGGCTCACCGCCCGCCGCCTGGCGCTCAAGGCCGCCAGCCGCCTGCGCCGCAAGGGCTATCGCGCCCGGCTATTGGTGCTCCACGGCAAGTTCGAGGACGACAAGTCCGGCTGGCGCGCCTCGATCCGCCTGCCGGACACGCAGGACAGCTTCGTCATCCTCCATGCGCTCGACCAGCTTTTCCCCCGCCTGGCCGAAGCGGGGCGCCGCCGGCCCGGCGGTTTCCGGCTGCGCATGGTGGGGGTGACGCTCTGCGAAATCGCGGCGGTGGAGGGCGAGCAGGGTTCGCTGTTCGCCGCGCTCGATCCGGACGATCCGCTGGCCCGCGAGACGCGCACGCTCGCGCTCAGCCGCGCGATGGACCGGATTAACCATAGGTTCGGCCGCAACGCCGTTTCGGTCGGCCCGTTGCACGGTGGCAGAATCGACCGGGTTGGGACAAAGATCGCTTTCGGACGTATTCCGGAAATGAGCGAATTCCATGAATGACATCGGTGTCTGTCATCGGATCGCAATATTCCAGACGTGATACCGCACCGCACAAATGGAATGTAACTCTATAACACGAATCGCTTGACGATTCTTGCATGGTGAACGAAAGCTCCTGCCCGCTATGAAGAAAGCCCCCCTTTTTGCCGCCGCCGCCGTGCTCCTTTCGCTCGCGGCCTGTGAGAACAAGCCCGAGGAAGTCACGGGTACCGCTCCCGACCCCCAGGCCGAAGCGCTGAAGAACGCTCCGAAGGTCGAGCTGCCGCCGTCGATCGCTTCCTCGGTCTCGATGCGCTGCAAGGACAACACCGTCGTGTTCGCCGACTTCTACAAGGGCGACAAGCAGGTCCTGATCAAGGAGAGCAAGGACGGCCCGGGCAAGATGCTCAAGGCGCCGGAAGCCGGCCAGCCCTTCGTCGCAGAGGGCGGCTACAAGGTCACCGGCACTGCCAAGAACGCCACGATCGAGATTCCGGGCAAGGGCTCGCGCGCCTGCCACGCCTGATCGCGGCACCCAGTGTTTTCATCCAGGGGTCGGCGGGCATTCCCGCCGGCCCTTTTTCATGCAAGGCTTGAAGGCGAAGGGAGCGAATCCGGGTGGCGACTGTCGCGATCTACAGCCTGAAGGGCGGTGTCGGTAAGACGACGCTGGCCGTGAACTTGGCCTGGGCTTCCGCGACCCTGTCCGCGCGGCGCACCCTGCTCTGGGATCTCGATCCCCAGGCCGCCGCCACCTTCCTGGTCGAGCCGCAGGGCAAGACCCGCGACCAGGCCCAGGCGATCTTCACCAAGGACGTGGCGCCGGCCAAGCTGGTCCAGCACACCGGCACCGAGCGGCTCGATCTGATCGGCGCGGACACGTCGCTGCGCGGCCTCGACCTGACGTTCCACGAGCTCGACAAGAAGAAACGGCTGGCCAAGCTGCTCGCCGAGCTCGACCGGGCCTATGACCGGATGCTGCTCGATTGCCCGCCCGGCCTGACCGAGACGAGCGAGCAGGTGATGCGCGCCGCCGACCTGATCGTGGTACCGGTGATCCCTTCCCCGCTCTCCACCCGTGCCTTCGAGGAAGTTTCGGCACATCTCGCCCGCAAGGGCGGCAAGGTGCCGCTGATGCCGGTCCATTCGATGGTCGATCGCCGGCGCAAGCTCCATGCCGAGGCAGTGGCCGCGCGTCCGGACTGGCCGGTGATCCCGATGGCGAGCATCGTCGAGGCGATGAGCGTGCGCCGCGCCGCGGTGGGCAGCTATGCCCCCCGCACGCCCGGCGCCCAGGCCTTTGCCGGGCTGTGGCAGGCGATCGAGCGCCGGCTGGCGGGCAAGAAGCGTTGAGCCGCGCCCAGCCGCCCCAGCAGGAGCTGGACCCGGACCTGGTGCTGCGCGCCTATGCCATGGGCGTCTTCCCCATGGCCGATCATCGCGGCGCGGCCAGCGTCTATTGGGTCGAGCCCAAGCTGCGCGGCGTGCTGCCGCTGGACGGCTTCCACTTCTCCCGCTCGCTCAGGAAGCTCATCCAGGTGGGCCGTTTCCGCCTGACCGTCGATGCCGCGTTCGAGCGGATCATCCAGCTTTGCGCGGAGAGTGCAGCCGATCGGCCGGATACCTGGATCAACGGCCCGATCGAGCGGGTCTTCCTCGAGCTGCACCGCCGCGGCTTCGCCCATTCGCTCGAATGCTGGGACGGCGATACACTCGCCGGCGGCCTGTATGGCCTGGCGCTGGGCCGGGCCTTTTTCGGGGAGTCGATGGTCACCCGGGTCCCCAACGCCTCGAAGGTCGCGTTCGCGCATCTCGTCGCGCGGCTCGGGGCCGGTGGGTTCACGCTGCTGGACTGCCAGTTCATCACCGAGCACCTCGCCACGCTCGGCGCGGTCGAGATTCCGCGTGACGACTATGTCGCGTTGCTGGCCGGGGCGCTGGGCGATTCGGCGGCCGGGCTCTCCGTCGGCGCGCCGTCCGTCGACGGCGACTTCTTCGCGCTCGACGCATTGCCCGATCCGCTGCCGCCCGCCGCCGGCGCGGGCACCGTGTCGGGCCCGCTATCGCGGAAAGTCATCGCGCAGCTCTTGGGCCAGACGTCATAGACCGGATGCTGGACGACGTTGAGCGCCGGGCGCTCCGCGAACAGCCAGCCCGAATGGACCCGGTGCCACTGCTTGTCGAGTTCGAGTACATCGACCTGCACAAAGGCGCCGGTAAGCTGGTCCGCTTCCCAGGGCGCGGTCTTGTCGCAGGCCCTGAGTCGGACGATCACATCGCCGATCCGCACTGCCTGGCCCGGTTTCAGCTTGAACTCGCGCGCTTCGCCGTTGCGCTTGTTGAGGATGCCGAGCACCGCGACGCGGTCCTTCATCGGCGTTGCCGCCGCATCCTCGACTGCCTTGCCGTCGCGATCGACGGTGATCACGCCGGCCGCCTTGTCCGAATCGTCACCGCCGGTGACGATCTCGTCCGAAACAATGTTGTTCGTGGGGCCGCCGCCGCTGCCCGAGCAGGCGCCGAGCGCGAGCAGCAGCCCGGCCGCGGCGGCCCCGGCACGGCAGCGGATCATGCGCCGGGGGTCCAGGCCTCGTAGTCTCCGGTGGCGCGGGCGCGGTAGCCGCCCTTTTCCAGCGCCCCGCTCGGGCGATAAGCGAGCTGCGAGCCGGTCAGATTCATCTCGGCGGGCTTTTCCCACGCCTTGGGCGCCGGCAGCGCCTGGTCCGGGGCCGAATCGATCTGGTGATGCAGCCAGCTGAACCATTCCGGCGGCACCCGGCTCGCGTCGTTCGAGCCGTTATAGATGACCCAGCGGCGCGGAATGCCGTTGGGATCCTGACCACCCTCGTAATAGACGTTGCCCAGATCGTCCTCGCCCACGCGCGTCTTGCCGCGCAGGCCCATCCAGGTGCCGAAGGTGGCGCCGTTCCACCAGGTGAAGGGATTGAGATTGAGACCCATGGGCGCGGATTAGCGAGGAGCGCGAGTGGAGGCAATCCTTACTGCTTCGCCCAGCGCACCTTGTCGCCGGCCCGGATGCCGAGCTTCGCCGAAACGCCCGCATTGAGCTCGAGCACCGCCGCCACCGGCTCGCCCGATTTCACATTCTCCTCCGAGAACGGCACGGCATTCTCGCCGATCCGGGCAATGGTCCCGTCCTCGCGGATGAACAATATGTCGAGCGGGGTGGGCGTGTTCTTCATCCAGAAGCTCGCCTCGCGCGGTGGGCCGTCGGCCGGATAGGGCGCGAAGAGCATGCCGCCGTCCTGCGGGATGTTGGTGCGGAACATCAGCCCGCGCTCCTGCTCGGCCGTGGTGCGGGCGAGCTCGACATGGAAGACGTGCGGGCCGCTGGCGCTGTCGACCGTCACCTCGACCTTCCGCACCGCCTGCACCGCGGCGGGGCCGGCCTCCGCCTCGCCCTGGCACGCACCCGAGACGAGCAGCACCGACGCGGCGAGCGCCGCGCCCAACCCATGCAGGAACCTCATCGTCTCAGCCGGTCCTTTCGACCGCCACGGCGAGCGGTCCCTTTTCGCCATCGACGATGCGCGCGACGAGCGACTGGCCGGGTTCGACCTCCTCGATATCGGCGCGGCGCAGCGTCTCCATATGGACGAATATATCGGCCGAGTCAGACTCGCGCACCAGGAATCCATAGCCTTTCAGGCGGTTGAACCATTTCACCGCCACCGGCTCGAACGGGCCGGCAGTGGCGATCAGCTTCACCCGGTCGGCGCGCTCGGCCTGGCGCTTGGGCGCCTCGATCGCCTGGCTGAGGTCGATCGAGAGAATCTCGCGCGCCTGCAGCCCCCGCTGACGCTGCACCGCGGTGCACTCCACCCGCGCGCCCTCTGGCAGCGAGCGGCGGCCATGGTCCTGAAGCACGGTGAAGTGGATCAGGATATCGCCCACGGCGGCGTCATCGGCGACGAGAAAGCCGAATCCCCGCGTAACGTCGAACCATTTCACGACACCGGCAAAGACCTGGCTTTCATCCACCGGGTCCTCGCCAATCCCCCCGTTATCGTTCGGCGTGTCTGTATAGTCGTTCTGCGCAACCTGTTGGTCAGCACGCATTTCCTGTTCCCCCGAACGGTCACATTAACATGGTATTTTCCATAAATGGAATTGCCTTTGTTGCCGATCTGGCATCAAGCGCTGCCAAATGCGGTTTCCGGGTCATCCCCCGGCGCCATGCGGACGATCGCGCGGGCCAATCCCGGCGCATGCCCGGCACGGATCATCGCAGCCATCTGCTTCTCCTGGAGCGCCCGGTCCGCCACTTCGCGGGCATAGGGGCCGATGCGCCGGCGCCGGGCAAAGACGATCGCACTCGCAAGCGCTTCCGCCGCGAGCGCCGGGGCCAGCGCGGCGGCATCCTCCTCCTCCACTCCGGCGAACCGCAGCGCCTCGCGCACCCGGCGCGCGCCCAGCCCGCGCCGGGCCATCGCCCCGGCCTTGGATTCGGCATAGAGGCGGTCGTCGACATAGCCGAGCCCGGCCATGCGCTCGGCCAAAGCCTCCGGATCGGGCGATTTTTCTCCCGCCCAGCCACGCTCGCGCAGTTTTCGGGACAGATAGGCCGCAAGTTTGGCCCTTGTCGTAGCGTAACGTTCGACATAGCGGAGCGCGTAACGCTCCAGATCGGCGCTATTCAGCGGTGGCAGGGGGCGTCTCGGGGCTGGCATGCGCCATGATTGTGCCACAGTGGCAACCGATTTTGAACGACAGTGCGTAGCAGAGGCTAGCCTCAAAAAATTCGTCGTGGGGGCACGACGTTGGCTACCACGCAGGGGCACGGAATAAAGAATGGTATTGGACGTTACGGGATCGCTCGAGGCAGAAAAGGAAGCGGGAACGCTCGCGCCTACGCCTACCGATGACAGCCTGCCGCGTCGCCTCGCGGACTTCGAGACGCTGGGCGAAGCGCTCGACTATGCCGCCAAGGGCAAGCGCGGGCTCAATTTCCACGATGCGCGCGGCAACCTCGTGCGCCCCTATCCCTTCGCGGAGCTGCGCGAGGATGCGTTGAAGCAGGCCTGGCGCCTGATCGCCGCGGGCGTGAAGCCCGAGGACCGCATCGCGCTGATCGCGGAGACGGGCGCCGAGTTCGCCTCGCTGTTCTTCGGCGTCATCTATGCCGGCGCCTGGCCGGTGCCGCTGCCGCTGCCCACCAGCTTCGGCGGCGCTCAGTCGTATATCGACCAGCTCACCGTCCAGCTGCAGAGCTGCGACCCCTCGATGCTGCTCTTCCCGCCCGAGATCGGCGCGATGTGCGCCGAGGCCGCGCGCGGCCGGGGCGTGCCGGGCCTGGACTGGTCCGAATTCGTCCAGCGCGACGCGGTGCCGACGCCGCTGCCCGAGGCGAAGACGACCGACATCGCCTATCTGCAATATTCGAGCGGCTCGACTCGCTTCCCGCACGGCGTGGTGATCACCCACCATGCCCTGCTCAACAACCTGGCGGCGCACAGCCACGGCATGCACGTGACCGATGGCGATCGCTGCGTCTCGTGGCTGCCCTGGTACCATGACATGGGCCTGGTCGGCTGCCTGCTCTCGGTCGTCGCCAACCAGGTCTCGACCGATTACCTGAAGACCGAGGATTTCGCCCGGCGCCCGCTCGCCTGGCTCGACCTCATCAGCCGCAACCAGGGCAACACGCTCAGCTACTCGCCGACCTTCGGCTACGACATCTGCGCCCGCCGCATGTCGAGCCAGACCAAGGCCAGCGACCGTTTCGACCTGAGCCGCTGGCGCGTCGCCGGCAACGGCGCCGACATGATCCGCCCCGACGTGATGCAGTCGTTCGTCGACGCCTTCGCCGATGCGGGCTTCAAGGCCACCGCCTTCCTGCCGAGCTATGGCCTGGCGGAAGCCACCCTCGCCGTTTCGATCATGCCCCCGGGCGAAGGCATCATGGTCGAGCTGGTCGAGGAGACCCAGCTCTCGGGCGGCGACACTGCCCGCGGCGATCGCCCGCAGCGGTTCCGCGCCATCGTCAATTGCGGCGTCCCTGCGCGCGACATGACGATCGAGATCCGCGAGGAAGACGGCACGCCGCTTCCCGAAAAGGCGATCGGCAAGGTCTGGTGCAAGGGCCCGAGCGTGATGGTCGGCTATTTCCGCGACCAGGAATCGACCGATGCCTGCCTGGTCGACGGCTGGCTCGACACCGGCGACATGGGCTATATGTCCGACGGCTACATCTACATCGTCGGCCGCGCCAAGGACATGATCATCATCAACGGCAAGAACCACTGGCCCCAGGATATCGAATGGGCCGTGGAGCAGCTGCCGGCGTTCAAGCAGGGCGACGTCGCCGCCTTCGCGATCACCACGCCGGGCGGTGAGGAGACGCCGGCCGTGCTGGTGCAATGCCGCACCTCGGACGAGCAGGAGCGCCTGCGCCTGCGTGACGAGATCCGCGAGCGCGTCCGCTCGGTGACCGGCATGAACTGCGTGATCGAGCTCGTCCCGCCGCGCACCCTGCCGCGCACCAGCTCGGGCAAGCTCAGCCGCGCCAAGGCGCGCAACCTCTATCTGAACGGCGAGATCAAGCCCTACGCGCTCGCCGCGTAAGGGCTCGCCAACCACCCGTCGAAACACTGTTCCCCGGCCAAGGCCGGGGCCAGTTGCGATGCCGCCGGAGAGGCCTACCCGCCTCTCCGCGTTCGCCGAGACTGGGCCCCGGCCTTTGCCGGGGAACTGCTGGTCCTTCCTACGCGGGCGCCGCAGCCGACTCGCCAAAGTCCACGAAGTACACGCCAAGAACCGGTTTTTGCGGGGGCTTATTTTCCCTCTTTTCCCGAAAACGCCGCGCATCTCGCAATATCCTTGCGCGGGCGTGATCCTATTTTCCCAACAAAGTGAAAGAGCGGCCGGAGCCAGGGCCCGGCTGCGTCAAGGAAACAGGCGAAATCCTACATTGCAAGCACACGCTGGGAGTGCGTCTCACAAACTTCCCCCGACCACGCGATCGATGATCGCATCGTCGGCGGGGATCTGCCGGTCGAGCATCAGCATCGCGAGGCCGTGCGCGCAGGACCAGGCGTGGATGGCGATCACTTCGGCGTCGCCGCCATGCGAGGTCGCCGCGGCACGGGCATTTTCCTTGAGGAAGGCCATCGCACTGTTCTCATGCGCGAGCGCCGCGCTATCCATGTCGGGATTGGCGAAGATCAGCCGGAACAGCGCCGGATTGGCGAGCGCGAAGCGGACATAGGCCGCGCCCGTCGCCGCGAAGCCCGCCTTGCCGCCGCCGGCGCGCTCGGCCGCTTCGTGCTGCACCTCAGCGAGGCGCCGCAGCCCCTCGCCCGCCAGCGCGGTCATCAGCGCCTTCTTGTCCGGGAAGTGCCGGTAGAGCGCAGTCGCGCTGACCCCGACGGTGCGCGCGATCTCGCGCAGCCCGAGATCGTCGGCGGTACGCGTCTCGAGCAAGGCGAGCCCGGTTTCGATCGCCGCCGCGCGCAGATCGCCATGATGATAGGCCTTGCCGGCCTCCGATGTTGACACTGTTACCATTTGCCCGCTATGTGAACAGCGTCAACTTAGCCCAGGAGGCGACAATGGCAAGCGCGATCGAGCTGACGAACGACACTCTGGATCACCCCTTTCTCTCCGGCATCCACACCCCGATGCGGGCCGAGCTGACGCTGGAGGCGCTGCCTGTGACCGGCACGATCCCCGCCGCGCTCGACGGCCAGTACATGCGGATCGGCCCCAACCCGGTCGATCCGGATCCCAAGGGCTATCACTGGTTCATCGGCGACGGCATGGTCCACGGGCTGGCGATCCAGGGCGGCAAGGCGCTGTGGTACCGCAACCGCTGGATCCGCTCGACTCGCGCCGCCCCCGCGCTGGGCGAAGCCCCTGCCCCCGGCCCGCGCCATGGCAGCTTCGACACGGTGAACACCAATGTCGTCGAGATCGCCGGCGAAGTGCTGGCGATGGTCGAAGCCGGCAGCACCCCGGTGACGCTGTCGCGCGACCTGGAGAGCCAGGCCTATAGCGATTTCGGCGGCACGCTGGCCGGCTCCTTCACCGCGCATCCGCACCGCGATCCGCTGACCGGCGAGCAGCATGCGATCACCTATGCCGCGATGGCGCCCAACACCGTGCATCACGTCGTGATCTCGCCCGAGGGCAAGGTGATCCGCGAGGAGCCGATCGCGGTGGCGCACGGTCCTTCGATCCACGACTGCGCCTTCACTGCCCGTTATGCGCTGGTGCTGGACCTGCCGGTGACGCTGTCGATGCAGGCGGCGATGGGCGGCGCGCGCTTCCCCTATCGCTGGAACCCCGAACACCGGGCCCGGATCGGGCTGGTCCCGCGCCAGGGCCGGGGCGAGGAGACGATCTGGATCGACATCGACCCCTGCTACATCTTCCACACGGTCAACGCCTATGACCTGCCCGACGGCCGGGTGGTGCTCGACGCGGTGACCTATGATACGATGTTCGAGGGCGATCCCGATGGGCCCAATGCCGTGCCGCGCGGGCTGGAGCGCTTCCTGCTCGATCCGGCGACCCAGAGCGCCGAGCGGCAGCTGCTCGATGCCGCGCCGCAGGAATTCCCCCGCCCCGACGAGCGGCGCTGGGGCCAGCCCTATCGCTATGCTTATACAATGGCGCTGCCCGACAACCGCTTCGGCATCGCCGCCACGCAGCTCTACAAGCATGACCTGCAGGCCGGCACGCGCCAGACGCACGAATTCGGCGCGGGGCAGTATCCGGGCGAGTTCGTCTTCGTGCCGGCATCGCCCGAGGCCGGCGAGGACGAAGGCTGGCTGATCGGGCTGGTGGTCGACCTGGCGGGCGAGACGACCGACCTGGTGATCCTCGACGCGCGCGATTTCGAAGGAGCGCCGGTGGCGAGCATCCGCCTGCCCCACCGCGTGCCGCCGGGCTTCCACGGCAACTGGATCGCCGCCTGATCCCCCCGGGCCGGGGCGGCGCCGCCGTCGCCCCCGGTTCAGGCGGCGAGCTTCAGCCGAGCGAGCATCGCCTGCTCGTCGGGCCGCAGGGTGAGCACGCGCACGCCCGAGGCGGTGACCGCCACGGTATGCTCGAACTGGGCGGAGAGCGAACCGTCCTGCGTCACCACGGTCCAGCCATCCGCCTCGGTACGCACGCCGCGGCGGCCGCGATTGAGCATCGGCTCGATCGTGAAGACCATGCCCTCGCGCAGCAGCACCCCGGTGCCCGGGCGGCCGAAATGGAGGATCTGCGGATCCTCGTGCATCTCGCGGCCGATGCCGTGCCCGCAATATTCGCGCACCACCGAATAGCCGAGCCGCTTGGCGTGGCGCTCGATCGCCCAGCCGATGTCGCCGGTGCGCGCGCCGGGACGGACCGCGGCGATGCCGAGCCACATCGCCTCATAGGTGCCCTGGACCAGCCGTCGGGCGGCGGGCGCGACCTCGCCGACCAGATAGGTCTTGCTCGAATCGGCGATGTAGCCGTTCTTCTCCAGCGTGATGTCGAGGTTGACGATGTCACCGTCGCACAGCACGTCGCCCGGCGAGGGCACGCCGTGGCAGACCACCTGGTTCACCGAGGAATTCAGCACGAATTCAAAGCCATACTGGCCCTTGCTCGCCGGGCGCGCCTGAAGGTCTTCGGTGATGAACCGCTCGACCAGGGCATCGATCTCGAGCGTCGACCTGCCCGCCAGCGGGGTGGCATCGAGCATCGAGAAGACCGAGGCGAGCAGCCGGCCCGATTCGGCCAGCAACGCGACTTCCTCAGGCTGCTTTGTCATGCGCCACCAGGCCGAGCGGTGGCGCCGAGACCCCGGCCTCGCGCAGCTCGCGCTCGATGATCTCGTTGAAGCTCAGCGTCGGGTTGGTCTCGCACAGCATGCCGATCCTGATCCAGAACGCCGCCTGCGCGTTGATCGAGCGCACCGAAACCTTGCTCGCCCGGCGGAGCTGATCGTGCAACTCCTCTTCGATGTTGACGATGCCCATCAGGCCCTCCCTATATGATTCGCATACGGATCGTATATGAACCATATATCCGGATGCCAAGCCCCGCCGAAAAATCGGCGTTCGGGCCTGCCCGCCTAACCACTCGCTAACCAGCGCCGGGCTACACTCTCTGGGTGAACAGCCAGACGACCTCGCAATTCGCCCGGCCGCGCATCGATGCGCGTGCGCTTTTGGGCCTGTACGACCCGGCGGACACCACCGACTGGGGGCCGATCCGCGCTGCCCAGCTCCATGCCGGCAGCCAGCTGGCGCTGTTCATGCTCGCCGCCAATGTGATCGGCGCCTCGCTCGTCACGATCCTCCTCGCCCCGCTGGTCCCGCTCTGGCAGCTGGCGAGCTGGGGCGCGATCGTCGCCGCCGCGGGCACCGCGGTTGCCTTCCGCCGCCTCGCCAGGCGCCACCGCACCGCCGTCACCGCCACGCTGGGCGATGTGCGCGACACCGTGCTCGACGGGGTGGCGCTGGGCGCGGCCTGGTCGATCCCGCCCCTTGCCTTCGGCCATCTGGTGGACGCCAGCGCCGCACTCGGCCTGTGGATCGTCGTCTCGCTGCTGATGACCGCCAGCGCCGTCGCCATGGCCGCGCTGCCGCTCGCCACCATCACCTTCGTCGCGATCGTCGGCACCGCGCTGGTGGTGACGCTGTCGCTGATCGCCTCGCCGATGCTCGCCGCCGCATCGGCGCTGTTCACCGTGCTGCTCGTCATGGCCACCTTCGCCCGCGGCAAGGCGCTCGTCGTGATCCGCGCCGGCGAGATGGCGATCGCCGAGCGCGACGAGACGCTGAGCCTGCTCCTGCGCGAGAACGAGCGCGAGGGCGAGGCCGACTGGCTGTGGGAGATCGACGCGCAGCGCCGCGTCGCCCGCGCCAATCCGCGCTTCTCCAAGTCGCTGGGCGTCGATCCCAAGGCGATCAACGGCATGCCCTTCCTCCAGGTGCTCGCCGGGCCGACCTGGGAGGACGGCAATTTCGCCGCCGGCCTGCGCGACCTGGCCGAGAAACTGAAGACGCGCGATCCCTTTCACGACCTGTTGCTGCCGGTCTTCGTCAATGGCGAGGAGCGCTGGTGGGAAATGTCCGCCAGCCCGCGCTACGACGAGGGCGGCACCTTCATCGGCTTCCGCGGCGTCGGCTCGGACGTGACCGAGGCGCGCGCCTCGGCCGACCAGATCAGCAAGATGGCGCGGTTCGACACGCTCACCGGCCTGCCCAACCGGCTGCTGCTCAACGAGACGCTGGCCCGCGCGATGGCCGAGGCCGAGAAATGGGGCTCGCGCTGCGCCTTCATGATGATCGACCTCGATCGCTTCAAGGCAGTGAACGACACGCTGGGCCACCCGGTGGGCGACCGGCTGCTGATGCGCGTCTCGGAACGGCTCAAGCAGCTGATGAGCGAGAACGAGATGGTCGGGCGGCTCGGCGGCGACGAGTTCGCCGTGGTGGTGCGCGACGCGACCGACACGGCAGGCATCGAGCGGCTGGCCCAGGCGATCATCGACACGGTCTCGCGCCCCTACGAGATCGACCAGAACACGCTGTTCATCGGCGCTTCGGTCGGCCTTGCCGTGGGGCCGCGCGACGGGCGCACCGCCGAGATGCTGATCCGCTCGGCCGACCTGGCACTCTATCGTTCCAAGGACACCGGCGGCGGCGCCTTCCATTGCTACGAGCCGCAGCTGCACATGGCCGCCGAGGAGCGGCGCGTGCTCGAGATCGCGCTGCGCAGCGCGGTCGAGAATGGCGAGATGCACCTCAACTACCAGCCCGTGGTGCTGGCGGACACCGGCTCGCTGGCCGGCTTCGAGGCGCTGCTGCGCTGGACCCACCCGGAATTCGGCGTGGTCTCGCCCGCCAAGTTCGTGCCGCTGGCCGAGGATGCCCGGCTGATCCCGGCGATCGGCGAATGGGTGCTGCGCACTGCCTGCAAGGAAGCGGCGCGCTGGGATTCGGAAGTGCGCGTGGCAGTGAATGTCAGCCCCGAGCAGCTCCATTCGCCGAGCTTCGCCACCATGGTGGCGCAGGCCCTGGCCCAATCCGGCCTGCCCCCCGAGCGGCTCGAGCTGGAAGTGACCGAGAGCGTGTTCATGCGCGAGGGAACCCAGGCGATCCATGTGCTCGAGCGCGTGCTCGAACTGGGCGTGCGCCTGAGCCTGGACGATTTCGGCACGGGCTATTCCTCGCTCGGCTATCTGGCCCATACCCGGTTCAGCTCGATCAAGATCGACCGCAGCTTCGTCCAGGGCGCTTCCAAGGGCACCAAGGAAGCGATCGCGATCATTCGCGCGGTGGTGGCGCTGGCCGACAGCCTGGGCATGGCGACGACGGCGGAAGGCGTGGAGACCGAGGAGGAGCACCACATGGTGCAGCAGCTCGGCTGCACCAAGGTGCAGGGCTATTATTTCGGCCGCCCGCTCCCCGTGCAGGAAGCGCGGGCGCTCGCCACGCGCCCGCCAGGCGGCGCCAGCGCCGCCGCCTGACCCCGGCCATCACTTTGCCGGCCCGCTCCGCCGCGGCTCGGTCGGCAGCGGGCGTCGCGGGAAGGGCTTGTCCGCATTCGCCGCGTTCCACAGGAAGCTCGCCAGGATGATCGAGGCCTGGCGCATGTCGTCGGCGTCGAGATGGTCGAACGTGTCCATCGAAGTATGATGCATGCGGCCATAATCGTTCCAGTCCTGGATGAACTGGAAGCCCGGCACGCCGACCATCTGCATATATTCATTGTCCGGCCCGGTATTGTCCGACGCGGCGACCGTGGTGGCCCCCATCGACGCGAAGGGCGCCAGCCAAGCCTGGAAGATCGGCACGGCCGCCAGATTGCGATAGGCATAGACCCCGCGGATCCTGCCCGAGCCGTTGTCGAGATTGAAATAGACCGACATCTCGCCCCAGGTCGGCCGCTTCACGATCGGCCAGCTCATCGAGCGGAGCCAGAAGCGCCCGCCCACCCCGACCTCGGGCTCGGCCGGCGGCACCCGCCGGGCGAGGTATTGTTCGACAAAGGCCGAGCTGCCGATCATCCCCTGCTCCTCGGCACCCCATAGCGCGAAGCGGATGGCACGGCGCGGGCGCGGCATCTTCGAGAGGATGCGAGCCGCCTCCATCACCATCGCCACGCCCGCACCATTGTCCGCCGCGCCGTCCGCCGCCGCCGCGCTGTCGAGATGCGCGCCAGCCATCACATAGGCGGCCTTCGGATCGCTGCCGGGGATCTCGGCGAAGATGTTATAGGCCTGCGGATCGCTGTCGTCGTAATGGACCACGCTTTCGATCGCGAGCGTCGGCGCGTGGCCGGCATCGGCGAGGCGGACGAGGCGGCGATAATCCTCCGCTGCGATCTCGACCGCGGGCAAGGGTGCCTCGTCACCCGGCGCGAAGCGATGGCCGTCGCCCATCACCAGCTTGCCGTCCCGGTTGGTGATCCGCGCATAGGCGAGCGCGCCCTCGGCCTTCAGGAAATCCTCCATCTGGCGCGGGAAGAAATAGGATTTCTCCAGCCTGGCCAGGCCGTCGGAAGTGAATTTGGGCGGCTCGTAGACGGCGAGCCTGGCGAATTCCTCGGCGGTGACGGGCGAAGCGGCCGGCGGGGTCCGCACCTCGTCGGTGGTCGATACCAGGACGATCCTGCCGGCCAGCTTGCCCTTCCACCGGGCGAAATCGGCCCGGCTCGTCATCGGCGCGAAGACGATCGGGGCGGTGATCACGCCGTTCGTCCCCGGCGTCCAGCTGATCGGGATGGCGGTGAGCGCAAGCGGCCGGGGGGCGATCATCCGCACACTGGCGCGCTCCATCCACCAGCCGCGCCCGAAGGGGAAGCCTTCCTTGTGGACATTGGCAAGGCCCCAGCCGCGGAACTTCTCCTGCGTCCAGGCCTCGGCCTTGCGCGCGCCGGGGGAATTGGTGAGCCGGCTGCCGATCTCGTCGCTCAGATAGCGCGCGATCTCCATCACCTCGCCCCGCCGCTGGCCCTCGTCGACGATGCGATCGGTCATCTCTAGGTCCACGGCCTGGCCCCGGACCACGAGCGGCGAGACGCCGAGCACCAGCGCGAGCACGGCAGCGCCGCCGCGCAGGAGAACTGAGTTCGATTGGTTCTTCATGTCGCTCACCATGCCTTGCGCAGCGAGACGCTGACAAAGCGGCCCAGCGGCGAATAGTTGGTCGAATCATAGTTGACGGTGGTCTCGTCGAACGACGCGAGATAGGGCGGCCGCGCGTCGGTGAGATTGTTCACGTACAGCCCGATCTCGAAGCCCTTCAGCGGGCCATGGGCCGCCGGCGCCTTCCACATCAGCGACAGGTCAAGCGTGGTCATGTCGCCCCGCCGCACCGGCGGGGCGACGTTCAGATCGGTGATGGGGCCGGTATAGTTGGCGAACAGCGCCGCCGTGAATCCGCCGAGATGCCCGGTCGCGCCGCCACGCCCGCGGAAGCGGGGCGGATTGAAGTTGACGCCGGCAAGCTGGATGAGCGGCGCGCTCGCGGTGTTTCGCTGATTGCTGCGCAACCAGCTCGCCTGGCCCGAAAGCGTCACATCGCCGCTCGAGACCGGAATCCGATAGCTGCCGACCAGATCGACGCCCCTGATCCGCTGGCGCGCGGCATTGACGAGCTGGTTGCGGATGATCGCCACTACCTTGGCCGGGTCGTAGGGCGTGCCGGTGTAGTTGCCGAGGCCCCTGCTGTCGCGGGCGATCAGCGCGGCCTGCTGGGCCGGGGTCGGGGCATAGTCGATGAACTCCTGCAGCGCCGGATTGTCCAGCACCTTGAGCGTGGCGTTGCTGGCCGGCTGGACCACCCGATCGGTATAGTCGATGTCGAAATAGGTGGCCGACAGCTTCAGGCCCGGCACCGCCCGGGGATGCAGGTCGAGCGTCGTCGACAGGGTGCGCGCGCGCTCCGGCTTCAGGTCGCGATTGCCGCCCGACGTGAACAGGACGGTCGATCCGGCGGGATAATTGCCCCCGTAATAGAAGGCGGGCTGGAGCCCGACCCGGAACAGCTGGAACTCGTTGCGCAGCGTCGGTGCCTTGAACGAGCGCCCCCAGGACAGCTTGAGGTCGAGATCCGGCGCAGGCGCATAGACGAGGCCGAGCTTGGGCGTGGTGACGCCGCCGAAGCGATCATATTCCTCATGGCGCAGCGCGGCGGAGAAGCTCAGCTGGTGCAGAAAGGGCGAGGCATTGGCGGCGGAGACCAGCGGCACGAACAGCTCGCCAAAGCCGTAATAGTTGCCGCGCCCGTCGCCGGTGGGCACGGCGGACGTGGCGGAATAGACCTTGAGATGGTTGAAGCGATACCCCGCCCCCACCGCCAGCCGCACATCGCCGCCGGGAATCGCGAACAGCCGGCCGTCCGCGTCCAGCTCGCCGCCATAGGCGTAGTTGTCATAGATGCTGCTGCCGCCATCGTTATAGCCGGTGACCTTGTCGATATTGTCGTCGAAACGGCGGGTCTTGTTGGCACCATAGGACGCGCTCAGCGACGCCTTCCAATCCCCGGGCAGGCGCCATGTCAGCGTCGGCGAGATCGCGTAATTCTCGTTGCTGAAACGAGTCGTCGCGGCGAAGGCGACGGTCGAATATTCGGCACCGTCGCTGTGGCGCCAGCTGTACAGGCCGTCGATACTGAAGGTCAGGCGATCGGTGAGATCCTGGTGCGCGGTGACGAGGCCGCTGAAATGCTTGTGCGCATCGAGCAGCGTGTTGGGGCCGATGACGTAGCGGGTATAGTCGCGCTGGTCCGATCGCACCGCATTCTGCCGGTCATATTGCAGGGCGACCAGCGCGCCGCCGCCGCTCCAGCGGCCGCCGCCGACCACGCCATATTCCTGCAGGAACCCGCCGCCGTCGGTGGCGGTGCCGAAACGCAGCGAGGTGCTCACGCCCTCGAAGTCGCGCCGCAGGATGATGTTGGCGACGCCGCCGACGGCATCCGACCCATAGAGCGCGGAGGCGCCATCGGGCATGATCTGGAGCTCCGCCACCGCGTCGAGCGGAATCGCCGAGACGTCGACCGCCTGGGCGGTTCCGTCATAGGGAAGCCGGCGGCCGTTCAGCAGGGTGAGCGTCGCGTCCGGGCCGAGGCCGCGCAGGTTCAGCGCGGAGGAGCCGGACGCATTGGTGTTGGCGGCCGTGCCGGCCTGGAACCGCGCGCCCGGATTCTGCCCGCCATTATAGTTGCTGGGGATGTTGCGGATCACTTCGCCCAGATCGCGCTGCCCGGCCTCGCGCATCTGGCGCTGGTCGATCCTGACCACCGGCGAGGCGACGGGAGCCCCGGCGATGTGGGTGCCGGTGACGACGATCTCCTGCTCGGCCGCGACGGCTTTCTCGAGGTCCGGCTCCCCGTCCTGCATGGCGGCCGCGCTGGCCGTCGCGGCGACGACGACGAACACGCCGCGCGCGCTGCGCGAGACGCTCAACCCCGATCCGCGGATCAGCGCCGCGATCGCCGCATCGGCGGTATAGGAGCCGCGCAGCGCATTGCTCCGCTTGCCGCGCACGACCTCGCCGCGAAATACGATCTGCTCATGCGTGACCCCCGCGACGGTCTTGAGCGCGGACTCCATGTCCTGTGCGGGAATGTCGAGCCGATAGCTGGCCTGCATTTGCGCCGATACCGGCGGGAGGCAGCTCGCGGCCACCACCACGGCGGCCCCCATGCGAAGCAGCGCCATCGATCCCCTCATCCCTGTTCCCCTGTATCGCTCCTCGTTCGCCGGGAGCTTCCGGGAAGAAAGACGCACGAGGGGCGATATCGCGAAACGCCCGGACCGAACGGCGTTTTCCCCTCAATCGTCGGAGGAATCGCTGCCCCGACCTAGCGTTCGGGCGCGCGGAGGATCAGGGTTTCGCCGCGCCGCAACTTGCGCAACCCGTAGAGCGTGACGACTCCGTCGACAAAGGCTTCGGTGTCGCCGGCGTTGAACGTGCCGCTTACCGGCAGCGCCGCGGTGACGGGATCCTCGATCGCCAGGCTGGCGCCGGAATAGCGATTGACTCGCTCCACGGCGACGCCCAGCGGCTCGTCCGAGAAGACGAGCTGCCCCTGTTCCCAGGCGGAACTGCGCGCCGTATCCACCGTCTCGAGCCGCGCCGCCGCCGAAGCGCCGGTGGGAATGATCAGCGCGGTGCTGGGCGCGAGCATCCGGTCCGCCGGCGTTCGGCCGTCCCCCTGGAGCGGAACGTGCCGCGGCGCCTGGTCCGCGGGCCCATCCTCGAGCACCGAGACCGAGCCCTGGTAGAGCACTACCCGCATCTCGGCCCGGAAGAGCTCGACACTGAACGCGGTTCCCGTCGCGACCACCATCCGATCGCCGGCCATGACCATGAAGGGCCGCCGCGGATCCTTGGCGACTTCGAACCGCGCCCGCCCGCCGAGCAGGCGCAGCGCGCGACGCTCGCCGTCATAGCGCACCTCGACGGCGCTCGCCGCGTCCAGCGAGAGCCGCGATCCGTCGTCCAGCAGGACCACGCGGCGCTCGCCGATCCCGGTCCGATAGGTTTCGCCGCGCGGATAGAAATGGAAGGTGGCGACGATCAGCAGCAGGCAGGCGGCAAGCGCCCCCAGCGCGTGGCGCAGCTCCGGTCTCCAGCTGCGCGGGGCGCGACGACCGGTCTGGCTGAGCGCCTTCAGCGCATCCGCGCGGACCGCGACCAGCTCGGGAACCTCGGCGGCCTGGCCCGCCATTCGCCACGCCCGCGCGATGCTGGCCAGCGCCTCGCGATTGGCCGGATGGGCCTCGAGCCACAATTCGAGCTCGAGCTCCTCCTCCAGGGCGATCGGCCCTTCATGGAACCGCATCAGCCATGCCACCGCCTGCTCGCGGGCCGCTTCCGGATCGCCGCCGCTCACTGGCACTCCTCCATTGCCCCCGCCAGCGCCCCCAGTGCGCGCTGGACATGGATCTCGACCATGCGAACCGACAGGCCGAAGCTGTCCGCGATCGTGCGCTTGTCGATGTTCTCGATGCGATACAGCGTGAAAATCCTTCGCGTCTTCTCGGGCAGTTCGGCGATCGTGCGCGCAACGAGATCGAGGTTCTCCCGCCCCTCGGCAACCCGGTGCGGATCCAGCGGATCGATGCCCAGGAAATCCTCGACCGCCCGGGCTTCCCGATAGCTGGTGCGCACCCGCTCGCGCCGTCCCTTGTCGCGCAGCAGGTTTGCCGCGATCCGGAAGACATAGGCATCCGCCATCGGCGCCTCGCGCTTCGGATCACGCACGATACGGAAGAAGACGTCCTGGGTAAGGTCCTCGGCTTCCGGCAGGGTCTGGACGCGCCGCGCGAAGAACGCGATCAGGGCGCGGCGCAAGCGCTGGTCGTTCTCCGTCAAATCCTGTCGCACGGCCTTGTTCAACGGCTTCACACCTCCGACAGCATAACGCGCGGCACCGCGGAATCCGAAACGCGAAATTGCCGCCCCCCGGGGAGCATCGACCCGTTGCCCGCAAGGATTAATTCTTCGTAACCTTTGCACCGCTTCGGGGCACATGCGCAGAATCCGCGTGCAGCTGCGGGTTCCCGTCTATAGGGTGGATCGCTTAAATGCCGGGAATCGAATGGAATCCCCATAAGCAGAGAAATTCGGGAGTGTGGTTTGGCGTCGCATCCGGTCCGCGTTCACCGTTACACGACCGCAGATATAGCGCCCGGCGACCGCTTTGAGGCGTGGCGGGGCTATTGGCCGAACATGGGCTCGCTCTTCCGCACCGAGCCGCTGGAGACCTTCCGGGTATCGAGCGAGCTCGTGCGGCTGGGCGAGATCGGCTTCATGTACACCGACATCGCCTCGCAGCGCTGGAAACGCGACAAGCGGCTCGTCGACATGGGGCAGGACACCATCGCAGCCGTCGTGAACCTGGACGGCAAGGCAGCCGGCATCGCGGGCAGGAACGACTGGGTGCAGATGCCCGGCTCCGCGGTTCTCGTCGACCATAGCCAGACATCGCTCCACGATTCCGCCGGCGGGCGCAGCATCGGTTTCTCCGTGCCGCGCCGGCTGGTGATCGAAGCAGGGCTGGACCCGGCCAGCCTGCACGGCTTGGCGCTGAGCCCCGCGGAAAGCGCGATGCTCACCTCGCACATGCTGCAGGTGCGCGAGGCCCTGCCCCGCTTCACCGAGGCGGATGCGCCCCAGCTCGGCAAGTCGATGCTCGACGTGCTCGTGCTGACGCTCAAGGCTGCGAGCCGCACCGAGGCGTCGGGCTTCCGCCAGGATCCCGCGACGCTGATGATGCGCGCGCGCAAGGAAGTGCAGGCGCATCTCGGCTCGCCTGCGCTCACCGTCGCCAATCTGTGCCGCAAGCTGGGCGTTTCGCGCAGCACGCTGCACCGGCTGTTCGAGGAAGGCGGCGGCGTCCAGGCCTATATCCGCGACATGCGGCTGGAGGCGGCGCGCCAGGCCCTGCTCAACCCGGAGAATCCCGAGCGGATCGGCGACCTTGCCGAACGGCTGGGCTTCAGCGACGCGGCGCATCTGAGCCGGCTGTTCAAGGCGCGCTTCGGCGAGACCCCCAGCGATTGCCGCGCACGGAGCCCGCTAAGCCGTTGATGTCCCGAAGCGGGACCCGTGCCGCGCTGCGACATCGGTCCAATTCGGTGAGACAGGCATTCAACAGCAAAATCCCACCTCGGGACTAAGGAATTCCCCATGTCTGCCATGTGTCCCGCTGAGTCGCGGGCCCCATGGTTCTCAAGATTTCGGGGGCTTCTGAAATGATCGATCGTGGCAACGGCGCACGTGCGTCCAAGGCGGTTCCGGTTCGGGTGGATCGCGAGGCGCTGTTGCGCGAGGCGCTGCTCGGCTCGACCGCGCTGATCGGCGTCGCGCTGGCCACGCCGGCGCTGGCCCAGTCAACCTACCCCGCGGGCGGCGGCACGATCTCGGGCACGGGCACCTATACCGACGCGACCGCGACCAATGGCGGCGTGACGGTGACCAACACGGTCAACGCCGGCGTCATCATGGCCGATGTCACGATCAACAACACCACCGGCGACCCCAACGGCATCGCCTACAAGCAGGTCTCCGCCGGCGGCCAGAGCGCGGTCCTCTACACCGCGGGCGCCAACACGCTGCGCAGCGACCAGAACGGCGCGGCGCTTTCGCTGCAGGCGGCAAATGGCAACGTCACCTGGGCCATCGGCCAGTCCGACGAATCCTCGACCACGGACCTCACCGCCACCTATGGCGCTTATCTGATCGCCAACGGCTTCGTGAACGTCGTCGATTTCGGCACCGTCAGCAGCCTGCGCAACGTCACCGCCGACGGCGCCGGCGTGGCGGGCATCTATGCCAGCTCCAGCGGCTCCACGGTGAACCTGTCGCTGAAGGCGCCGGTCATCTCGGGCTTCGCCACCGGCATCTCCGCGATTTCGGCCGCGGGCGCCATCGTCACCACCACCGGCGGCTCGATCAGCACCCTGCCCAGCGGCACCGGGATCAGCGCGACCGCGAGCAACGCCGGGGCCCCGGTCATGGTCAGCTCGGGTTCGGCGATCAGCACCAGCATCGCCGGCGTCGGCATCAACGCCTCGTCGAACAACAGCGCCACCAGCGTGATCACCACTGCGGGCGGCACGATCAACGGCGGCAGCGTCGGCATCCAGGTGAATGCGGCCCTGACCGGCCAGAGCAGCGTCGTGACCGTGGGTGCCGCGATCGGCAATTCTACCCGCCCGAGCTCGGGCGTGGTGTTCCAGGGCACCGGCGTGGTCGGCGGCACCAACACCGTCAACGCCAACGCCAATGTCAGCAGCGGCACGGGCTTCTCCGCGATCGGTTCGAACACCATGAACTCGGATCTCGCGGTGAACGTGGCATCGGGCGTCACCGTCACCTCGCAGGGTTCCTTTGCGATCCGGGCCGGTCGCAACATCACCGTGGTCAACAACGGCACGGTCAGCGCAACCAGCGGCGCCGGAACCGGCGTGAGCAATGCCCAGGCGCCCTCGACCCTCAGCGTGACCAACAACGGCGCGATGAGCGCCGGCAGGATCGTGGTGGACGGGCAAGGAACCACCAACGTCACCAATGCCGGCACGATCACCGCGACCAACTTCGCGGCGATCTCCTCGGGCCGCGGCGGCACGATCACCAACAATGCCGGCGCCACCATCACCGGCGGTTCCGACACCAGTTCGGGCTGGGGCATCCTCTTCCAGAGCAGCACCTTCTCGGCAGGCCAGACGGTCACCAACAACGGCACCATCACCGGTGGCGGCGCAGGTGCGATCCGGCTCGACGCCACCACCGCCTCGTTGTTCAACCTCAATGCCGGATCGACCACGAACGGCCTGATCCGGATCACCGGCAGCGGCGCGACCACCACCAATCTCGGCGGCACGCTGAACGGCAATTACGACGCCAGCGCCGCCACCGGCGCCCAGAACTTCACGCTCGGCGCGACCGGCGCGATGCAGGGCGCGACCTTCGGCTCGGGCAACGACATCTTCACCTGGGGCGGCGGCAGCATCGGCGGCACGATCGACGGCGGCACGGGCACGGACACCTTCGCGGTCGACCTCGGTTCCACGACCAACCGCACGATCGACCAGAGCAGCTTCTTCGCCAACATCGTCAATTTCGAAGCCTATAATCTCGTCTCCGGCAACCTGACCCTCACCGGCAGCAGCGACGGCGGACCGGGCTGGACGGTGGCGGGCGGCAACGCGACGGCGCTCACCATCAACGGCGCGCTGACCAATGTCGCCGGCAACGCGGTCACGCTCACCACCGCCGACCTGATGTTCATCAAGGCGGGCGCGCAGGTGAGCGCAACCGGCGACGTCATCTATTCGACCGCCACCGGCAACAACATCCAGAACAGCGGCACGATCACCTCGGGCACCGGCATGTCTTCGGGCATCGCCATCGGCAGCGGCACGGTCGATAACTTCGGCCTGATCACCTATGCCGCCGGCGGGTCGAGCGCGACCCAGGGCAATGGCGTCTTCGCCAGCGCCAACCAGCTCACCCTCACCAACCATGCCGGCGCGAGCATCTATGGCCGCTGGGATGGCGCGCGCGCCAACAACGGCGCTTATGTCACCAATGACGGCCTGATCCAGGGCGACCGCTTCGCCGGCCTCGAGATCAGCGGCACCAGCGTGGTCTTCAACAACGCCACCGGCCGCATCTATGGCGCGACGAGCGAAGGCGCGGGCGTGCTGATCAACAGTGGCGCCGTGCAGGTCACCAACGCATCCGGCGGCCAGATCGTCGGAGCGGGCTATGCCGGCATCTACAATGGCGGCACCGGCCTGCTGAGCGTGAGCAATGCCGGCAAGATCGCCACCGGCACGCTCGACGGCTCGAACAACTATGTCCAGGGCGGCACGACCACGGCGATCCGCAGCGCCAGCGCCAACATCACCAATAGCGGCCTGATCGAAGGCGCATCGGGCGGCATCCAGGCCAGCGGCGCCCTCACCCTCGTCAACACCGGCATGATCCATGGGTCCGGCACCGGGACGCTCAATCTCGATGCCGTCTATGTCGGCGGCGCGGCGAACATCCTGAACGCCGGCACGATCAGCGAAGGTACCGGCGCGGCCATCCATGCCAATGGCGGCGGCACGATCACCAATGCGGTGGGCGCCACGCTGGGCGGCGGCAACAACCCCACTTCCGGCACTGCCGTCTTCCTGAACGGCGGCACATTCAACAATTATGGCCAGGCGGGCAGCGGGACCGGCACTGCCGTGGTCACCGACAATGCCGGCGGCACGATCAACCTGTTCGCCGGCTCGGCCTCGGGCAGCATCACCGGCGGCGCTGGCAACGACACGCTGGCGATCTACAACGGCCAGACCAATGCCAGTGCGGTCACGCAGAGCTACACCGACGCGGTGAGCGGCACGGCGGGCAGCGTTACGCTGCAGAACAGCGGCACGCTGGCGGCGGCGATGTTCGGCGCGATCGACCTGGGCGGCGGCAACAACACGCTGCAGCTGCGCGGCGCGGGCACCGGCGCCCAGGCAGGCAGCTTCTCGCTCGCCACCTCGACCGGCGCGGGGACCATCACCAAGCTCGACGGCGGCACCTGGACGCTCACCGGCGCAGCGATCGTGCCCGGCATCACCGTCAACGCCAATGGCGGCATGCTGAACTTCCAGGGCACCAGCGGCGTCGGCACGATCAACGTCAATGGCGGCATCCTGCGCGCCAACGGCGCCGGCGCGTTCGGCAGCGCGGCCGTCCACATGCTCACCTCGAACGTGCAGTTCGGCGCATCCGGCGTCTATGCGAACAGCTTCGTGCTCGACATCCCCGCGGTGCTGAACGGCCAGCCGGTCGTGTTCGAGAACCTGTTCGGCGGCAACGCCATCCTGAGCGGCAACATCAGCTCGGGCAGCGGCACCAACGCCGCCGGCCAGGCGATCGGCACCTCGCAGGCCGTGACCTTTGCCGGTATCGGGGGCAGCCTGTTCAACTTGACCGGCACCAACAGCTGGACCGGTACCACGACGATCAATTCGGGCGTGACGGCGCGGGGCTCGACCACCGCGATCTCGGGCAGCAACATCGTCAATAATGGCACGGTCACCTATGCCCAGTCGGGCAGCAGCTCGAGCGGCACGGTGATCTCGGGCACCGGCGCGCTGCGGCTGGAGAGCGGCCAGGTCACGCTGACCGGGTCCAACACTTATACCGGCGGCACCACCGTCGCCGGCGGCCGCCTGCAGGTGGGCGACGGCACCACCAACGGCCGCATCACCGGCGCCATCACCGTCGATTCCGGCGGCACGCTCGTCTTCAACCGCAACGACAATTACGACTTCACCAGCGCGATCAGCGGCGCGGGCGACGTCCAGGCGCTCGGCACGATCACGCTGAGCGGCCCGATCACCAATACCGGCGCGCTCTACATCAACTCGGCCACCGGCGGCACAGTCACGCTCACCGGCGCGCGCAGCGGCGCGTATAGCGGCGGCGCCACTGCCGCGGCCGTCACCCTGGGCGGCGCCAACAATATCCTGCGCGTCGGCCTGAGCGGCACGGTCGCGGGCGGCCAGTATCTCGGCGTCTATCTTGGCGGCACCGGGAACGGCGTCGACAATTTCGGCACGATCAGCAACACCGGCACCGCCCTCGACCAGGACTGGGGCAGCGCGATCGGCGTCGCCGCGACCAGCGGCTCCTCGATCATCAACAACGGCTCGGCGAGCAACGCCACCGCGACGATCAACGGCCGGAACACCGGCATCAACCATCTCGGCTCGGACGGCGTGATCGCCACCGGCCAGCTGTCGGTCAACAATTACGGCCTGATCGCCAGCAACCTCGCCAACGCGATCGAGAACCAGAACGGCTCGGGCAACCTTACCGTCACCAACTACGGCACCGGCAGGATCGTCGGCCAGGGCAATGCCGGCGGCACGAACGGCTATGGCATCTACGCGATCGGCACGGGCACGCTCGGCCTCACCAATGCCGGCCTGATCGTCGGCCGCGTCGGCGGCGTCCTCACCGGCAGCGCGACCAGCATCACCAATAGCGGCACGATCGCGGCCGGCACGCTCTCGGGCGGCACCAGCGGCACGCTGGTCGCGGGCGGCGGCAACGGCATCCAGACGGTGGGCGGCACGATCACGAACCAGGCGGGCGGCGTGATCCGCGGTTCGTTCCTGGGCGGCAACGGCGACAACACCAATGCGATCACCTCGACCGCGGCGACCACCGTCAACAATTCCGGCCAGATCCTGGGCGTCGCGTTCGGATCGACCTCGAACGTGCGCACCAACGGCGTCTATGTCTCGGGCGGCGCCGGCACGGTGACCAACTATGCCACCGGCCTGATCACCGGCGGCTGGGACGGCGTGTACGTCACGGCGGGCGGCACGGTGACCAATTCGGGCACGATCGCCGGCTATCAATATTATGGCGTCGAGAACGCCAGCACCCTGACCAACAATGCCGGCGGCCGCCTCCTGGGCGTCGCCGGGGGCGCGTCGATGCTGGCGGACGGCATCGTCAACAACAGCGGCCTGATCGCCGCGGCGACCTACAACGCGACGACCGACACCTACACCCTCAGCGCCGGCACCGGCCTCACGCTCAGCTCGGGCAGCGTCTCCAACCAGTATAACGGCACCGTCACGGGCGCCGTCGGCATCGGCGCGACCGGCGCGCTGAGCCTGGGCAACGCCGGCACGATCACCGCCACGACCTATGCCGGGGTGAACCTGCTGGGCACCGGCAACACCATCTACAACGGAGGCACGATCACCGGCGGCACCAATGCGACGCTGGGCTATGGCGTGCGCTTCGTCCCCGCTGCCGGGGGCACGCTCAACAATCAGTCGGGCGGCCTGATCAGCGGCACCGCCGGCGGCGTCTATTCGGGAAGCGCGAGCGTGTCCGTCGACAATGGCGGCAATATGGTCGGCACCGGCGCGGGCAGCCGCGGCGTCTATCAGCAGTTCGGCAACGCCGTGGTCACCAACCAGGCGAGCGGCGTGATCGTCGGCCAGGGCTGGGGCATCCAGGGCGGCGCCACCGCGAACATCAACAATGCCGGCTTCATCGGCGCGGGCACGCTTTCGGGCGGCACCACGGGCACCTTCACGGTCAACGGCACCGGCAGCGGCGCCGTCTTCAACGGCGGCTACCTCACCAACGGCGTCGGCGCGACGATCGTCGGTGGCAATTATGGCGTCTATTCGGGCGGCACCACCGCGGTGAACATCAACAACAGCGGCACGATCACCGGCGGCAATTACGCGATCTACCTGACCGGCAACAACGACAACACGATCAGCCTCTACGCCGGCTCGGCCACCAATGGCGCGATCATGCTCGGCAACGGCAACGATACGGTCAACTGGTATGGCGGCAGCTTCACCAGCATCGAAGCCGGCGCCATCGGCTTCGACCGGTTCAACGCCAGCGTCTCCACCCCGACCACGCTCGATCTCACCAAGGTCCGCAATTTCGAGCAGCTTTCCCTCAACGGCGGCGATCTGACGCTGAGCGGCGCGTCCGCGAATATCGGCGGCTGGACCGTCAACGACGGCACGCTGACGCTCGACGGCACCGTGCAGATCGGGAGCGACGGCAACGCGGTCACGCTGGCCAACAGCGGCACGAGCCTGACCATCGCCCATGGCGCCACGGTGATCGGCAATCTCGGTAACGGCGTCTTCGCCCAGGCCGGGACCACCGTGACCAATGCCGGCCTGATCCGCTCGACCGACGCCAACTATAGCGGCGTGGCCATGGTCGGCGGCACGCTCGGGAACCAGGCTGGCAGCCTGATCGTCGCCGAAGGCAATGGCGTCACCGTCTCGGCCGGCGCGAACACGATCACCAATGCCGGCATCATCGTCGGCCGCACCGGCGGCGTGATCGGCAGCGACGCCTATCAGACGCTGAACAACACCGGCATCATCGTCGTCGGCACCGCGGCCAATACGGTCACCCAATATTGGCAGATCAACCAGGACTATAGCACCGGCGACGGCGTTCGGTTCACGGCGGGCGGCACGGTGGCCAACACCCGCGGCGCCAATAATGGCGGCACCATCGTCGGCGGCGCCAACGGCCTGGTCATCACGGGCGGCGCGGCGACGATCGAGAATTCGGGCACGATCCAGGGCAATACCGGCTACGGCGTCTCGCTGGACACGGCGGCAGGCCAGACCTCGACGATCACCAACCATATGAGCGGCGCGTTCGTCGGCACCACGGGCGCGGTGCTGCTCGCCGGCGACGGCACGATCAACATGACCAACGAGGTCGGCTCGGCGATGTATGGCAGCATCGTGTCGACCGGCAACGGCACGCGCAACATCGACCTGTCGGGCCTCGTCTATGGCGATTACGACGCCAGCTCGGCCACCGGCACCAACAATGTCACCATGCGCTCCGGCCAGATCCGCAACGTGTATCTGGGCGACGGCGACGACAGCTTCACCTATTTCGGCGGCACGATCACCGGCATCGTCGATGGCGGCGCGGGCTATGACCGGCTGTTCGCCGATTTCGGCGCCGGGCAGAGCTACAATGTCAGCCTGGCCAACTTCATAAACTTCGACAGCATCGGCCTGATCTCGGGCGACATGACGCTGACCGGCCCGAGCAACGATCCCGACCAGGCGATCTATGCCGGCATCGGCGGCATGCCCGCCGGCACGATCACCTTCGACGGCACGAGCGGCCTCACCGGCGACATCTATGTCAATGGCGGCTCGATCCGTGCGGCAACGGCAGGCGCCTTCGGCAGCGGCACGATCCACATGATCGACCCGACCGCGACCTTCGGCGCCACCGGCAGCTATGCCAACAACATCTCGCTGGAAGTGGTCACCCCGTCCTCGGCCAACCCGTCGACGCTGAACGCCGATGCGGGCGTGACCGCGACGCTGACCGGCGCGATCACCACCGGCACCGGCGCGGGCGTGGATCCCAGCCAGGACCTGGTCATCGGCGGCCAGGGCACGATCATCCTCACCAACACCGCCAACAACTGGCTGGGCACCACCACGATCAAGTCGGGCGCGACGCTCCAGGGGGCGAGCGACACGATCTCGGGCTCCGCGATCGTCAACAACGGCACCCTTGCCTATCAGCAGGCCTATAGCGGTACCGTCACGCAGAACATCACCGGCAACGGCTATGTGAGTGTGAGCGGCCTGGCGGCGGGCAACGCCCTCACCTTCTCGGGCACCAACAATCTCAACGGCACCTTCATGGTGTCCGACGGGTCGAACATCGCGATCAGCGGCGCGACGAGCACCGGCAATTTCCAGAGCGTCGACCTCTTCGGAGCCGGCAGCCGCCTCGACGTGACGGCGACGGGCAGCCTGACCAGCAGCGCCAACACGGTGGGCACCGACGGCGCGGACCAGAGCGTGTACAATCTCGGCGCGATCACCAGCACCAACAATGTCGCGATCTATTTCGGCGGCACCGACGGCCTGCTCGACAATAGCGGCACGATCTCCGGCACCCGCGCCGTCTGGGTCAATGGCGGCGACGCCCAGCTGATCAACCGCGCGGGCGGCACGATCACCGGCAACAGCAATTTCGCGCTGTACCTCGGCCAGGGCGGCACGATCGACAATTCGGGCACGATCCAGGCGCTCAATAGCTCTCCCGCCGTCTATGTCGCGGGCACGGCCGCGATCACCAACAATGCCGGCGGCCTGATCACCAGCCAGGGCACCACCATCGCCGCCTATGGCGCCGGCTCGAGCCTGACCAATGCGGGCAGCGTGACCTCGAGCAACGAGACCGCAGTCTATCTGGCGGCGGGCGGCACGGTCACCAACTCGGGCAGCCTCACCGGCGGCACCGGTGGTTACGGCCTGTGGACCAGCGCGGGCGGCACCTTCACCAACCAGGCAGGCGGCACGATCACCGGCGGCCTGGGCGGCATGTATCTCGACGGCGCCAACCTGGTCACGGTGAACCTGGACGCAGGCTCGACCACCGGCAAGATCTTCTCGGGCGGCACCGGCGACCGGGTGATCAACATCCTCGGCACGCTGAACGGCGGCTATGCCGGCGGCAGCGGCGCCGACGCGATCACGCTGGACACCAGCGCGGTCGTCAACGGCACGCTCGACGGTGGCGCCGGCAACAACACGCTGACGCTGACCGGCACCGGTTCGGCGACGCTGGGCGCAGTGGCGAACTTCGGGAGCGCCACCAAGTCGGGTAGCGGCACCTGGACGCTGGGCGGAGCCACCGATGTCGCGGCCTGGACCGTGACCGGCGGCACGCTCGTCACCAATGGCGGCGCCATTGCCGACACCGCTTCGGTCGCCCTGACGGGCGGCACGCTGCAGCTCGGCGGCAGCGAAGCGATCGGCGTGCTGACCGGCTCGGGCAATGTGGCGCTCGGCACGAGCACGCTGATGCTCACCAGCGGCACCGGCAGCTTCACCGGCAATTTCAACGGGACCAGCGGCGGTCTCCTGATCGACGGGGCGAATCTGAGCTTCGGCGGCCGGGTGAACTATGCCGGCCTCACCGAGATCCGCTCGGGCACGCTGACGCTGACCACCGGCGCGCGCTTCAATGCAACCTCGACCCTGCTCGTCGATACCGCCGGGACGCTCGATCTGGGCACGACCGCAATCACGGTGGGCGCGGCGCGGCTGGACGGCACGCTCAACGGCACCGGCACCCTCGCCGCGCATGATATCGCGCTGAACGGCGCCACCGTGAACGGCAACCTCTCCGGCAACCTGCTCACCCAGGCCTCGGGCATTTCGCACATCGCCGGCACTATCGACATGGATGTGCGGGTGAGCGGCGGCACGCTGCAGCTCGCCGCCAATGGCCGGATTGCCGATAGCTCCACCGTACAGGTCGATGGCGGCGCGACACTCGATCTCCAGGGCTTCAACGACACCATCGGCGCCCTGGCGCTCGGTGGCACCCTGGCCGGCACCGGCACACTCACCGCGGGCCAGTATCAGCTCACCGGCGCCACGGTGAACGCCAATCTCGGCGCGGGCACGCTCTTCAACCTGGGCGGCAACTCGACGCTGAACGGCACGGCCGCCGGCGACGTCTCGGTCCAGGCCGGCACGCTGGCGCTCGGCGCGGCGAACCGCCTGGCCGATGCCGCCACGGTGGCCGTCGCATCCGGTGCGACGCTCAACCTCGGCGCGTACAGCGACACCATCGGCGCCCTGGCGCTCGGTGGCACCCTGGCCGGCACCGGCACGCTCACCGCGGGCCAGTATCAGCTGACCGGCGCGACGGTGAACGCCAATCTCGGCGCGGGCACGCTCTTCAACCTGGGCGGCAACTCGACGCTGAACGGCACCGCTGCCGGTGACGTTTCGGTCCAGGCCGGCACGCTGGCGCTCGGCGCTTCGAACCGCCTGGCCGATGCCGCCACGGTGGCCGTCGCATCCGGCGCGACGCTCAACCTCGGCGCGTACAGCGACACCATCGGCGCCCTGGCGCTCGGTGGCACGCTGGCCGGCACCGGCACGCTCACCGCGGGTCAGTATCAGCTGACCGGCGCGATGGTGAACGCCAATCTCGGCGCGGGCACGGTCTTCAACCTGGGCGGCAACTCGACGCTGAACGGCACGGCCGCCGGCGACGTCTCGGTCCAGGGCGGCACGCTGGCGCTCGGCGCCGCGAACCGCCTGGCCGATGCCGCCACGGTGGCCGTCGCATCGGGCGCGACGCTCAACCTCGGCGCGTACAGCGACACGGTCGGTGCCCTGGCGCTCGGCGGCACCCTGGCCGGCACCGGCACACTCACTGCGGGCCAGTATCAGCTGACCGGCGCCACGGTGAACGCCAATCTCGGCGCGGGCACGCTCTTCAACCTGGGCGGCAACTCGACGCTGAACGGCACCGCCGCCGGTGACGTTTCGGTCCAGGCCGGCACGCTGGCGCTCGGCGCGGCGAACCGCCTGGCCGATGCCGCCACGGTGGCCGTCGCATCCGGCGCGACGCTCAACCTCGGCACGTACAGCGACACCATCGGTGCCCTGGCGCTGGGCGGCACCCTGGCCGGCACCGGCACGCTCACTGCGGGCCAGTACCAGCTCACCGGCGCCACGGTGAACGCCAATCTGGGCGCGGGCACGGTCTACAATCTGAGCGGTACCTCGGTGCTGAACGGTACCGCCGCGGCCAACACCGTCACTGTCCAGAGCGGCACGTTGCGCCTCGGCGCCAGTGATCGTCTGGCCAGCACCGCGACGATCGGCCTCGCCTCGGGCGCGACCTTCGATCTCGGCGCCTATAATCAGACCGTGGCGGCCATCGCCGGCACCGGCACGATCGCCCTGGGCACCGGCCGCCTGACGCTGTCGAGCGGCTCGAACACGGGCTTTGGCGGCGCGATCACCGGATCGGGTTCGATCGACAAGCAGGGCACCGGCACGCTCACGCTGGCCGGCACCTTCGCCACCACCGGCCGCTTCGACGTGTCGGCCGGCACGCTCGCCTTCTCGGGCTCCACCCAGGGCGGCATGCGCGTCCAGGGCGGCACGCTGATCGGCGGCGGCACGATGGCGGGCGCGCTGACGATCAGCTCGGGCACCTTCTCGCCGGGCGGCCTCGCCACCGGTGCGCTGGGCGCGATCAACCCGATCGGCAGCTTCACCGCGGGCAGCCTGGCCGTCAGCGGCGGCACTCTGCTCTTCGACTTCGGTGGCGCCAGCCTGAACTTCGCTTCGGACAGCATCAAGGTGAACGGCACCGCCACGCTCACGGGCGGCACGGTGCAGGTCAATGCGCTGACCGCGGCGGCGAGCGACTATCGCTTCAACCAGCTCTACACGATCGTCCAGGCGAACGCCCTCACCGGCACCTTCGCCAACGGCTCGGTGTTTGCCACCGTGGCGAGCAATCCGAACCTGAAATGGCGCCTGCGCTACGATCTGGCCGCCAATGCCGTCGTCCTCCAGGTCCAGAAGAACATGGAGTTCAACGACGGCGTGGCGGCGGGCGACACCAACACGCTCGCAGTCGCCAATGCGCTCGGCAACTCGACCACCGGCAATGCCTCGGATCAATGGGCGGCGACGCTCAACACGATCACTTCGCTCGATACGCAGCAGCGCGTCGCGGCGTTCAGGACCTTCAGTGGCGAAGCCCTGGCCAATGTCTCGACCGCAACCATCTCGGCGAACAATCTGTTCACCGACCTGCTCCGCCGGCGGGTGGGCGATGGCGGCGATGCGCTGATCGGCGGCGGGTTCGCCAGCGCGAGCCTGGCCGATGTCCGCACCACCAGCACGGCGGGCAACGGCTTCGCCAGCGCGCTCTCCGGCGCGACGCTGCCGGGCACCGACAATGGCGAGGCGGGCAATGGCGGCATCTGGGGCCAGGTCTATGGCGGCTATCAGAAGCTGCTGGGCGACGGCGCCCATGCCGGCCTCGACACGACCGTCGCGGGCGTCGCCATGGGCGTGGAGACCCGGCTCGACGGGTTCACCGCGGGCATCGCCGGCGGCGTCGCGCAGATCGATGCGGACATGAACAGCCGCTACTCGACGGTGAGCGGCAACCAGTATCAGCTGGGCGGCTATCTGAGCTACGATGCAGGCAGCGCCTTCATCGCCGCTTCGGGCAGCTGGTATTCGAGCGACCTGAACAGCAAGCGCACGCTGGCCATCGGCACCACCACGGCGCTCGCCACCGGCGACATCCATGCCAATGGCTATTCGGTGGGCGTCTCGGGCGGCTTCCGCACCGAGTTCGCGAACGGCCTGCGCCTCGCCCTGATCGGCAGCGCGAGCAAGGTCCGCGACCAGCGCGACGGCTTCACCGAGAATGCCACCGGCGGCCTGGGCCTGCAGATGGCCGCAGCGAACCGCGACCTGTTCACCGCAGGCGCGGAACTGCGCCTCGGCGCCCGGGTAAAGACCGGCGCGGGCATGGCGATGCCCTGGGTCAGCATGGGCGTGCGCTACAATTCGGGCGATCTCGATACGGCGGGCACCGTGCGCTTCTCGGGTGCGCCGAGCGGCACCGGCAGCTTCGGCGTGACGGGCGTGCGGATGGCGCCGGTGCTCGGCACGCTGGGCGTCGGCATCGATGCCCAGGCCAGCAGGAATGTCCGCCTGGGCATCGCGCTGGAAGGCTCGGCGGGCGAGAACACGCGCGAGGGCCGTGCATCGGTCCGCGTGAAGATCGGCTTCTGACGACAGTCGGCGCCAGGGTGCGGAGGGACTGGAATCCCGCTCCGCACCGGGCACCGTTGCGGGCCTCACTTGGGGGGGCCGAGAGCCCGTGCAGGAGGACTGCGCGGGCTCTCTTGCCATTGGCCGCCGCCGCAACCGGGCCGCGCGGCCACGGACCGCCCCCGTGCCGACAGGATCCCGCCGATCATCGCCATTGCCGCGCGCTTCCGGCCCGGCCGAGCCGGAAGCACGGCCCCGATATGGATGAAATACAGCTATTTTTCATAACTTAGGAGAAACGCAACAGCACCCTTGCTCCCTCCTCTCTGCCGCGCTAGATGCGCGTTTCCGCACAGGGGCGTAGCTCAGTTGGTTAGAGCGTCGGTCTCCAAAACCGAAGGCCCTCGGTTCGAATCCGAGCGCCCCTGCCATTGCCGCCACGGCATATGACGTTCATTTCATCCCAACGACTTGCGGGAAGCGCTCGATATTCTGGGCGCGGGCGGCGCTCTAAACGCGCCGATTGGACGCCGGCCATTCCCAAAAAAAAGGGGCCAGCCAAGCGAACTGGCTGACCCCGATCCCGGGAAGCGGAGGGAAGCTGGCCCGGAAACGTCAGAAGGCCAGCCGCGCACCCAGGACGAACTGACGGCCGCTATGCGTGAGCACGTTGAGACGATTGGTCGCATCCACGAACTGGTCGTTCAGCTCGTCAGTGAGGTTGATCATCTCCAGGCTGACCTTGAACTTGTCGGTGATGTTGTACGAAACCTGCGCATCGATGTTGGTCGTCGCATTGGTGCCGTTGTACGAATTGCCCTCCGTGCCCGGCACGGCGGTCAGATATTTGGAGCGATAGGCGACCGAGCCGCGGATCGAGAATTTCTTCGTCTCGAAATAGAGCGTGCCGTTGGCGGCGTGCTTCGACAGGCCGAGCAGCGGCGCCTTCACCGTAGTCGCGCCATTGGCCGAAGTCAGATACTCGATATCCGAGCTGACATAGGTGTAGTTGGCCAGCACGCCGAAATTGCTGAGGAAGCCGGGCAGGAAGCTGAGCGGCTGCTGCACATTGACCTCGAGGCCGCGCAGCAGGCCGCCCTTCGAATTGACCGGCTGGCTGACGATGAAGACATCGCTGGGGCTCGCCGTGGTCCCGTTGAGCAGCGAGGCGGGCAGGCCCAGGTCGCTGAAGGGCACGGTGGTGCTCAGCGTCTGGACGAAGGTGCCGATGTCCTTCTGGAACACCGAGACGGCATAGATCGCGCCGCGCATCGGATACCATTCGATCGAGGCGTCGAGATTGGTCGACCTGGTCGGCTTCAGGTCCGGATTGCCCGAGCTGAAGGTGCGGTTGCCGCCCGAGACGTTGAGGTTGCCGCCCGGGGTAAGCGAGCCGATGCCGGCACGCGCGATCGTCCTGGCGGCGGCGAAGCGGACCATCAGATTGTCGCGCACATCGACCACGAGATTGGCCGAGGGCAGCCAGTTCGCATAGCTGCGGTCCGCGCTGACCAGGTTCACCGTGCTGCCCTGGCTGGCATAGCCGGTGGAGAACTGGTCGGTCTTCACATAGCGAAGGCCCGCATCGCCGCGGATCGGGATGCCGGCATCGGCGAAGTTGAACTCCATCATGCCCCAGGCGCCCAGATCCTCCTCACGCACGGTGACGAACGAGCCGCGCGCAGTGGCATTCTCGATCCCGCCGATCGCATAGGTCGGGTTGCTGGAGGTGTTGAGATAGGCCTGGAACGCCGCGAGGTTCGGCACCACCCAGGCAGTGGGCGTGCCGGCGGGCACGTTCAGCCCGCGGCCGAAGCCCGAGAATACCGTGGTAAGCGGCGCGAGCTGCGCCGCGGTGAGCGTGGTCACCACCGTCTCGCCCTGCAGGCGGCGCTGCTCGGTGGAGCTATAGTCGAACCGGCGCCAGTCCACGCCCGCCTTGAGCTTCAGCTCGGGTGCGGTCGTCCATTCGAGGAAGCCCTTGGCGTTGGTGAAGCTGTTGTCCACCGTCTGTGGCCGGATGCGGACTTCCGAAGTGCCGTTGGTGAAGGCGAAGGTGGCGGCGCTGCTCACGTCCACGCCCGGCCGGATCGTCGGGAAGCGCGTCGAGAAATCATAATAGAAGCCGTTGGTGTTCGCGGCGTCGATCGTCACCGTGGTCTGGACCGGGTTGCGGAACTGCGAGCTCGAATAGCCGACCACCGCGCCGAACTTCAGAGACTCGCCGATCTTCTGGTCGAGCGTGCCGGTGAGCTGGTAGAAATCGGTGACCAGCTTGTCGTAGCGCGCCTGGGTGCGCAGATCCACGTTATCGAACGTACCGCTGATGATGTTGCGGTTGGCGTCGACAATGCCCGAGCGGATGATCGTCTGCGGCTTGCCGGTGCCCGAGCGGCTGAAGCTGATCGCCTGGAACTGCGCTTCCTGGCGGGTGCCGTCGAGCCGCGAATAAAGGCCGTCGATCGAGATCAGCGTCTTCTCGCTCGGCTGGAACTGCACGCCCAGCGCCGCGCCCAGGCGCTTCTGCTCGATCGCATAGCTGACCAGGCCGGGGATGCGCGGGTGATAGAGCGCGGTGGCGGGATTGCTGTCGTTGATCTGGGCGATGGTGTAGCCCGGCAGTGTCGAGGCGGTGTTGAAGCCGTTGTTGAACCCGCCATAGGTCCAGCGCGTGATGTTGGCGCCTTCCTCGACCAGGGCGCGCTCCTCATAGGCGACCGAGAGCAGCACGCCGAAACGCCCATCCGCGGTGCTGGTGGTCAGCAGGGTCGAGACGCGCGGCCTGGCCTTGCGGGCAAGGTCGTTGTAGCTCGCCGCCGCCTGCACCACGGCCGTGGGCTTGCGATAGTCGAACGGACGCGCGGTCTGGAGATCGACCGTGCCGCCGAGCGAGCCTTCCTCGACGTCCGCCGTCGCCGTCTTGCGCACGGCCAGGCTGTTGAACAGGTCCGACGAGAAGATGTTGAAGTCGAAGCCGCGCCCCCGGTTCACGCCGCCCGAATTGTCGGTGCCGCCGGTGGTGCCGATCGCTTCCATGCCGTTGATGCGCACCCGGCTATATTCCGGGCCCAGGCCGCGGATCGAGATGTTGCGGCCCTCGCCATTGACGCGGCTGATCGCTACGCCGGGGATGCGCTGGAGCGATTCCGCCAGGTTGAGATCGGGGAATTCGGCGATGTCCTCGGCCTTGATCGCGTCGATCGTCGCGGTCTCGTTGCGCTTCAGGTTGAGCGCGCTGTTGAGGCTGGCCCGGAAACCCTTGACCACGATTTCGTTGGCGGCACCTTCGTCCTGGACCGGCACCGATGCCGCCGCCGGATCGGCGGCGGCGTCCTGCGCGCGCGCATCGGCGGCGGCGAGGACGGCAGCCGCGCTGGACAGAGCGAGGACGGATTTCAGGATTCGGGTGCGGGACATCGCCTTCAGTCTCCCCATGAGATGCCGCTTCTTTGCCGAGCGGATTTGATTGCAGGCTGGTTAGCCGTGAAGGCGCGCGACAGGCCAACCTCAATCGAACATGGATCGATGCGCTTCTTGCACTGATCCCCAGCGACCTGGCCAAGGGCCGCCATGATCAAGCCAAGCCGGGACTGGATCATTCCCGTTTTTGGCTTGGACCCGGCCCCGGCCGCCCGGTAGGCCTGCAATGCCGTCAACGCGCCGGCAACAGGCGCGCAGTGCGAAGGAGAGAGACTTGACCGAGGGCAGCCGGCCCACGCGCGTGCGCCATGCGATCATCGCACTGATCTTCCTGATCACCAGCGTCAACTATGCCGATCGCGCAACCTTCTCGATCGCGGGCAACGCGGCGGCGGGCGAGCTGGGGCTCACCCCCGTGCAGACCGGCTATATCCTCTCGGCCTTCGCCTGGGCCTATGCGCTCTCGCAGATCCCGGGCGGGCTGCTGCTCGACAGGTTCGGCACCAAGCGCGTCTATGCCGCCGCGATCGCGCTCTGGTCGGTCTTCACCGCCAGCCAGGGGCTTGCGGGGCTGGTGCCGATCCTCTCCGCCACGGCGATGCTGTTCGCGCTGCGCTTCCTGGTCGGCCTGGCCGAGGCGCCCTCGTTCCCGGGCAATGCCCGGCTGGTCGCCGCCTGGTTTCCCGCCGCCGAGCGGGGCACCGCCTCGGCGATCTTCAACTCGGCGCAATATTTCTCGATCGTCGCCTTCGTGCCGCTGATGGGCTGGCTGGCGCACAGCTTCGGCTGGCGATCGGTGTTCTGGACGATGGGCGGGCTGGGCCTGCTCGCCACCCTCGCCTTTCTCCGCTTCATTCACAGCCCGGCCCGGCACCCCGCGATCAACCGGGCCGAGCGCGACCATATCGAGGCCGGCGGCGGGCTGATCCATATGGAGGACCAGGCCGGCGCCTCGGCCGCGTTCGATTGGGCCAATATCGGCAAGCTGATCGCCAACCGGATGATGCTGGGCATCTATCTGGGCCAATATTGCATCAATGTGCTCACCTATTTCTTCGTCACCTGGTTCCCGATCTATCTGGTGAAGGAGCGCGGGCTGAACATCATGGAAGCAGGCTTTGCCGCGGCGGCCCCCGCCCTGTTCGGCTTTGTCGGCGGGCTGGCAGGCGGCTATGTCTCCGATCGCATCCTGAAGCGCACCGGCTCGCTCGACTGGGCGCGCAAGGCGCCGCTCACCATCGGCATGCTGCTCGCCACCGCGATCATCGCCTGTGTGTGGGTGGAGCAGGAATGGCTGGTGGTCACGCTGATGTCGGTCGCCTTTTTCGGCAAGGGCGTCGCCTCGCTCGGCTGGGCCGTGATGGCGGACGTGGCGCCGAAGAAGCTCGCCGGCCTATCGGGCGGCGTGTTCAACATGTTCGGCAACATCGCCGGCATCGTCACGCCGATCGTGGTGGGCTATATCGTCGCGGGGACCGGATCGTTCGACCTGGCGCTGATCTTTGTCGGGGCGCATTGCCTGCTGACGATCTTCGCTTTCCTCGTCATCGCCGGCCCGATCCGCCGGGTGGAGATCGCCGCATGACCGTCGACCGCCGCCAGTTCCTGCTCGGGAGCGCCGCCGGTGCGGTCGCCCTGCCCGCCACGGCCCATGCCGCCCCGGCCCGGCTGATCGCCAGGACCAGGATGGCAGCGCCCGACTGGGCCGTGATGCAGCGCCGGCTGCTCGCCCGCAACGCCGCCGCCTGCGAGGCCTTCTACGCCAAATATGTCGATGCGCGCGGCTGGCTGAAGGTGTTCGAGCGCTGGGGCGCCAATGACGGGCCCGACGATGCGGCGGAGGCGACCAACGACTGGCTGGTGCTGCACGCCCTGGGCGGATCGGACCGGATCCTGACGCTCGCCCGGCGTTTCTGGGAAGGGCATCTGAAGCAATATACCGCCGCCCGGACGATGGACGTGCCGATCGCGCGGCAGGGCATGTATTACCGCGAATTCCCGGTCCAGATGGACTGGCAGCACAATAGCGAGGGGCTGACCAGCTTCAACGTGATGGGGCTCTCCATCCCCCGCGATCCCAGGCTGCTGGCGCGCACGATGCGCTATGCCGATTTCTACACCGGCCGCGACCCGACGGTGCGGAATTACGATCCCGAGCGCCGGATCATCCGCAGCGTGATGAACGGCAGCCGCGGCCCGATGCTGCGCCGGGCGACGCCGCTCGACTGGGCCGGCGACCCATTCGCGGCGGGCGAGCGCTTCCACATGGAGCATGGCGAGACGACCTATCAGCAGACGCTCGATCACTATGACGAATATGGCGAGGTGGTCGGCGACAATCCGCTCAACCTGCAGGCGACCACCCTGGGCCTCAACGCCTATGCGCTGGGCGGCGGCGAGCGCTATCGCCGCTGGGCGCTCGACTATCTCGACGCCTGGGTGGATCGCGCCAGGGCGAATGACGATATTTTGCCTAGTCATATCGGGCTGGACGGCAGCGTCGGCGCCAATTGGTGGCGCGGCGTCTATGGCTGGGGCTTCTCGCCGGTCGTGCCGCAGACCGGCAAGCGCGAGGACCGCAACCGCGTGCCGCGCTCGATCACGGCCTTCTTCAACGGCACGGTGCTGACCGGCGACCTCTCCTATGTCGAGTTGTGGCGCCGTCAGAATACGCGGATCAACGAGGCCGGCCGGCAGAAGGACGGCAGGTTCGAGGCGCCGACCATGTACGGCGCCCAGGGCTGGTATGGCTGGAAGCCCGGCCCCTATCGCAGCAACGGCTTCGAGATCTGGTATTTCACCCAGGACCCGAAGGATCGCGCGGCGGCGGGCGAGCATCCCTGGGTCTCCTTCCTCGAAGGCGGGAACCCCACCTATCCGATCGCGGCGATGCAGGCCGATCTCGACCGGATCGCCGCGCGGGAAAAAGCCCAGGCGGACGACCCGACCACGCCCGACACGCGGCTCGCCGACTGGCCGCTCGACATCACGCCGGCGAGCATCACCAGCCTGATCCAGCTGATGACCGGCGGGCTGCACATCGCCCGCCCGCCCTGGTCGCCGACCTCCCCCAACCAGGGCGGCGTGCCGCTCCATTGCCGGCTGCGCTATTTCGACGCGGACAAGCGGCGCGCGGGCGTGCCCGACGATGTGGCGGCGCTGGTCCATGCGCTGGGCGATGCCGCAGCGGAGGTGACGCTGGTCAATCTCGGCAAGGCCCCTCGCACCGTGATCGTCCAGGGCGGCGCCTGGGCCGAGCACCGGATCGAGAGCGTGACGCTGGACGGGATCGAGACGCGGATCGGCCGGCCGGACTTCACGCTGCGGCTCGAGCCCGGCTGCGGCACGCGGCTCAGGCTGGCGATGCGGCGCTTCGCCAATCGGCCGACACTGGCGTTTCCGTGGAGCCGGTGAGCGCTAAGCCGGAACATAGGTGAGCCGGATCACCTGCTCGCCGATGCGCTCGCTCGCCACCAGCCGGAGCGGCGGCCGGGGGCCGGCGAAATAGGGCTTGCCGCCGCCCAGCACGCCGGGATGCAGGTACATCCGGTATTCGTCGACAAGGTCGAGCCGGGTCAGGGCGTGCGCCAGTTCCGGGCCGGAGACTTCGATCACGCCTTCACGCTGGGCCTTCAGCGCGCGCACCGCCGCTTCGAGATCCTCCCCGAGCAGCGTGGCATTGGGGCCGACGGATTCCAGGGTGCGCGATGCCACCCATTTCGGTATGTTTCGCCAGGCCGCGGCATAGTCGCGCCTGGACGCATCCCATTCCGGATGCTCGTCGTCCCAATAGCGCATCACTTCGTACATGCGCCGCCCATAGATGCTGCCGGCCAGGCCCCGCACATCGTCGATGAAATGGCGGAAGAGCACGTGATCGGGCGCGAACGCCAGGTGATCGACATAGCCGTCCAGCGACTGGTTCAATGCGTAGACCAGCTTCGCCATGCGCGATCTCCTGTCGGGTATTCGCGGCGAGACTAAGCGGGAAACGCGCATCCTGCAATGCGAGGCCAGTCGCCGGGCAAAGGGTCGCAGAAGTCGCACCAGTGGCGGCTTTTCGGCACGCCTATTTTCCCTGATTTCCCGGCAAATGAGCGAATCACGCAACTTCCTTGCGCGCGCGTGATCCTATTTCCCCAACGGTTCAAAGAGCGGCCGGCATGCGCATCGCGCCTGGGGAGCGAAGCAGGCGCAATCCTACATTGCAAGCAAGAGTTAGCCGCCCGGCTTGATATACGGCGCGACCGACCAGAGCAGCCGCTCCTCCCGCCGGGGGTCGCCCACCACCCGGCTATCGGTATCGAAGAGCATCGTCGCCCGCTTCTCGAGATCGAAACGCGGCCAGGCGGGCAGGCTCGCGCAATTGGGATCGCCGGTGCGAGCGAAGGCGATGAAGGCGTCCGCCACCCGCCCGGCCAGCCGCCGCGCCTCGGGCCCGTCCCCGGTGCGGGCGCCCTTCGCGCCGGTATTGTCGAACACCAGCGGGATGTCGAGCGTGTGGAAGGCGCCGAGCATGCCGCCCGCCTCGGGCGCGGGGAAATCCAGCTGATACATCCAGGTTGGCGCGCCGATCCGCGCCCGTTCCTCCGCCTGGATGAGATGGCCGGGCCAGGAGCGTCCCGCCGTACTCGCCGCCAGCAGGATCTGGCCGGGCGTCTTCTCCGGATAGATCTCGCGGTAGCGCTTCACCACCCAATCGGGCGCGACATCCTTGGTGATCTGCGCCGCGACCCGCTCGGCCAGATTGTCCCAGCTCGTGTCGCCGCGCCGGAGGATGTCGCCGATCCAGAAGCCGGTCTCGTCCCGCGTGTTGCCGATGATCAGCGGGATATGCGCCGCTTCGCGCGGGGCATCGGGCACGAAGGGATGGCGCGGCAGCACGCCGTGATCGAGCGTGGAGACGAAGCTGATCTCGCCCTTCCCCTCCAGCGGATCGGTCATCCCCATCGCCTCGACCAGCCGCTCGACGGGCAGCGCCTCGAGTGCAGCGACATCCGCCGCGCCGGCCCGGTCCATCCATGCTCTCGCCCGCGCGGTGGCATGCATCGGCCCGGCGGCAGTGACGTGCTGGCCGCTCATCGTCGCCGCGCGGTGGAAGAGCGGGCGCGCCTCGGGCATCGCCATCAGCGTCACGACCTTGGCACCGCCGCCCGACTGGCCGAAGATCGTCACGCGCCCGGGATCGCCGCCGAAGCCGGCAATGTTGTCGCGCACCCATTGCAGCGCCAGCACGATGTCGAGATTGCCGACATTGCCCGATTCCGCCGGCCCGCCGAGCTGGGCGAGATAGGCATAGCCGAGCGCCGCCAGCCGGTGGTTGAGCGTCACCACCACCACATCGCCGCGGCGGACCAGCCGGCTGCCGTCATAGAGCGGGTCGGCCCCCGAGCCATGCGCATGCGCGCCGCCATGGAGATAGACCATCACCGGGCGCTTCCCGGCGTCGAGCGCGGGCGTCCAGACGTTGAGGAACAGGCAATCCTCGCCGGTCGGCTCCTCCGCCCTGGTCTGCGGTGCGGCGCGGCCATGGTGCGTGGCATCGGCGATGCCCTGCCACGGTTCCGGCGGCAGCGCGCGGCGGAAGCGGCGGGCACGGGTATCGGCACCGTAGCGGACGCCCCGGAAGACGAGCACGCCCTGCTCGTTCACGCCCCGCACCCGGCCATGGCGCGTGGCCGCGACCGGATCGCCGGGCGTCCGCGCCAGCGCCGCGCCGGCGGGCAGCAGCATCGCGCCGCCGATCACGCCGCGCCGGTCGATCACGCGCTCGCCGTCTGCGCGCAAAGCTGCCGCATCGGCTCGAGCGCGGGATTGGCGTTGTCGCGGCGCCACGCCATGTGGAGCTCCACCGGATTCTCCGGATCGGTGCGCAGCGCACGGAACTGCACGTCCATCAGGTGCAGGCCCGATGCCGATTGCGGCACCAGCGCCGCGGCGAGGCCCGCATGGACAAGGCCGAGCATCGAATGGATCTGAGTCACATGCTGCACATGCAGCGGCGAGACGCCGGCATCGTCGAACAGCCGCACCAGCATGTCGTGGAAATAGCCCGCACCCTGGCGGGCATACATGATCAGCGGCTCGTCATCGAAATCGGCGAGCTCGAAGGCGGGGCGGGACTGGCGCGGATCGCCGGGCGGCAGCGCCACCACCAGCGGCTCGCGCAGCACGCACAGCGTGTCGAATTCGTGCCGGTCCACCGGTGGACGGACGAACCCGATGTCGATCAGGCCGGTGAGCAATGCATCGACCTGGTCGCCGCTCACCATCTCGTGGAGATCGAGATCGATATTGGGCAGGCCGGCGCGCGCATTGGCGACGATATGCGGGACCAGGCCATAGCCGGAGACCGCGGTGAAGCCGATCGCGACCTTGCCGGCATCGCCCTGGGCGACGCGCCGGGCCGAGAGCGAGGCGCTTTCGGCGAGCCGCACGATGCGCCGCGCCTCGATCAGGAAGACCTGGCCGGCGGGCGTCAGGCTCACCTGGCGGCTGGTGCGCTCGAGCAGCATGACGCCCAGGATCCGCTCGAGCAGCTGGATCTGCCGGCTGAGCGGCGATTGGGTCATGTTCAGGCGCTGCGCGGCGCGGCCGAAATGGAGTTCCTCGGCCGCGGCGACGAAACAGCGGAGCTGGCTGAGCTCGAACATGCCCCGGGTCTATCGCACCTCCGTGCGTGCTGTCACGCCGCGTGGACGACGGATTTGGCGGAGACGCCCTCCACCAGGGCGCGCAGCTCGTCATGCTCGGCGGCGGTGAGGTCGGTGAGCGGCGTGCGCACCGGCCCGGCGTCGCGCCCGACCACGCGCATGCCGGCCTTGACGATCGACACCGCATAGCCGCGGCCCCGGTTGCGCAGCGCAATATAGGGCAGCACGAACGCCTTGAGCCGGGCCATCACCTCGTCCTGCCGGCCGGCGCGGACGGCGCGATAAAAGTCCAGCGCCCATTCGGGCATGAAGTTGAAGATCGCCGAGGAATAGGTGGTGACGCCCATGGTGAGATAGGGGGTCGCGAAGGTCTCGGCCGTCGGGAGTCCGCCGATATAAGTGAGCCGATCGCCCATCCGCGCGAAGATGCGGGTCATCAGCTCGATATCGCCCACGCCGTCCTTGAAGCCGACCAGGTTGGGATTGCGCTCGCACAGGCCGGCCAGCGTCTCGTCGCTCACCACCGCATTGTCGCGATTATAGACGATCACGCCCAGGCCGGTGGAGCGGCAAACCGCCTCGATATGCGCGGCCAGGCCTTCCTGGCTCGAGCCGACCAGGTAGGGCGGCAGCAGCAACAGGCCGTCCGCCCCCGCCTTTTCCGCGCCCCGGGCGATCTCGGTGGCGATGGCGGTGCCATAGCCGCAGCCCGAGATCACCGGCAGCCTGCCCGCCCCTTCCGCCACCGCGGCGGCGACGACGGTGACGACCTCGGCGGGCGTCAGCGAGAAGAACTCGCCGGTGCCCCCGGCGGCGAACAGGCCCGACAGCTCGTGCGACAGCATCCAGGCGCAATGCTCGCGATAGGCATGCTCGGCAAAGACGCCATCGGCATCGAAATGCGTGACCGGAAAGGACAGGAGGCCGCCGCCGAGGCTGCGTGCCATTTCAACCGGATTCCAGTTCGTCACGATCGTCTCCTAGTCGCCGCCCGTCGGTCGAGGGCAGTCTTGGTTCGATCGCTAGCTATTGAGTCCGCGACACGCCGTCCAAACCAAAGCCGCGATGGATCGATGCAAGACTTGGCTCGATCCGAATCGCTGCCCGGGCCCGGCCGGGCAGCGGCTCAGCGCGCGGCGGCCTTGGGAAGCGCCACCGCCGAGGCGGAACGTTCCGGAGCGGGCGCGAAGCTGCCGCCCATGGCCGCGCGGCGGGAACCGGCGGAGAAGGGAACGACCTCCGCTCCGCCGACCGGGGGCGCCGCAGGGCGGCCCCGCCGGGCGCGGCGCTCGCGCCGCAGCCGCCGCAGGGGTTCCACCAGGCGCGCGACGAGCACGTCCACGATCCCCTCGCCATGGGCGTGCTCCAGATAGACCAGCCCGGCGGCGGCGGCCGCCCACAAGCCCAGGTTCAGCATCTCGGCCAGGAGGACATGGGCAGCGAAATTGGCCTCGATCGATGCCGCCAGCTTCAGATGCAGCACGACCAGCACGATCGACACGAGGATCCCGGCCGCGCTTTCCTTGCGCCGGGGCGGCTTGCCCAGCAGGATCGCGAACCAGGGGATGAGCAGGCAGAACAGCACGCTGTCCGCTCGCATCACCAGCGCGGTCAGCGCCAGGCGGCGTTCCATGGGCGTCCCGTCGCGCGCCTTCTGCACCAGGGCCCCGCCCGAAAGCATGTCGAACTGATGCATCGCATCATTGTCGACCACGCCGCTCGCGGGCGGCCTGCCGGAGAAATCCATGCGGTCGAAGCGAACGGCACGGGCCTGGCCCGGCCCCGCCCCGATCACGCCGACACCGTTGCGGAGCCGCAATCGCACGCCGCCGTCCGGCGAGAAGCCGATATCGGCGCGGGGGGCGCTGAAGCTGTCCTCGCCGCGGCGGACGACGACATCCTCGAGATGACGCGCGCGCCCGCCTCCGATGCCGCCGACGAAGATCGTGGTCCCGGCATCGAGCTCGATCGGCTGGCCGACCGGCAAGGGCAATCCATGCTCCCCCGTCTGGAGCTCATGGTAGATGGCGTCGAGCGCCCGCTCGCCGGCGGGCCGCAGCTCGAACCGGATGGCGAACTGGGCGCCGGCGACGAGCGCCGCGAAGGCAAGCGGAACCGCCATGATGCGCAGGCGGCTCATGCCCGCCGCCGCGGCGATCTGCCATTCGCCGCGCAGGATCATCTGCCGCACGGTGAGCGCCGAGGCCAGCATCAGCGCCACGGGCACCGCGGCACTCAGATGCTCCGGGACCAGCGCGAGGTTGAGCCGGACCAGCAGCGCCATCGCGTCGCTGCTCTTCTCCACTTCCGCGAGCAGGCGGCGCAGATTCTCCAGGGCGAGGATCGCCGGAATGATCGAAACGATCACGGCGAACCGGACCGCGATCTTCGCGCCCCAGTATCGATCGAAGATGCCGCCGATCACTTCAGCTCCGCGGCGAGAAGCCGAAACCGTGCAGATACTGCATCTGCACGTTCACGGTCGTGATGCCGGCGCCGGCGACCACCCTGGCCTGCTCGATGGTCGGCTTGCTGCGCACCAGCGCCCGGTTCGCGGGTATGCCCGCGCCGTCGCTCCAGAAGGAGAATTTGTCGCGCCCCACGCGGTTGTGCCGCAGCAGCACCGCATAGGTGCCCGGCTGCGGGACACGCACGCAGATCGCCACATTGCCCGCATTGGGCAGGCGCGACCGGGTCCGGCGGAAAACCTTCCCCTCGGCGACCAGATCCGTGTCGGAACGCAGATAGTCGCTTTCGTTCGCCGGATAGAGCTCGAGCCAGAGTTCGCCGCTGCGATCCTTCAGTCCCTGGACATTGACCTGGATGGCCGGGCCTTGGCCGTTCCGGCAGTAATCCGAATCCTCGCCGATCTGCGCGCTCGCCGCCGGCGCGGAGGCGATTGCAGTCCAGGCGATTGCCAAGGCGATCCCAATCCGCGTGCAGTGCATTCCGCGCCATCCCCCATCGTCTTCCCGGGGTCAGACGACACGGCGCGGACCGACTCTCACTTCCGCCCGCGAAAAATCCTCATCGGCGCGCCGGCAGGTCGCGACGGACATAGACGAGGAGGCGCTCGTCCTCGCGCGGCTGCGACAGCGCGAGCGCATAGTCGCGCCGCAATGCCGCATCGATCACCGCCTTGCTGTCCGCGTTCCAGGGCGAGAGCGGCGCATCCAGCGTGACGATCACCGGCGGCCGCCCCGCGACGATCCGGCGGACCTCCGCCGCCTCGTCCGTGCCGGTCGCGCCCTGCTCGGCGGCATAGGCCAGGGTGGAGGGAAAGGCATAGCGCGTGGGGACACAGGCATGCGCGAGGACATAGAGCGCCGAATCCCCGGCGAAGACATAGGGGCAGCCGGCCTGCGAATGCGCCTCGATCTCCCGCGCCGCCGCATAGACGCCCGCGCGATAGTCGTGCTCGGTCGAAAGATGGAATGCCCCCAGCGCGAGCGCGGCGAGCGCGGTGAAGCCCTGGGCCAGCCGCGATGCGCCCAGCGCCGGGCCGGCGATCATCGCCAGCGGCGCGAGCAGCGGCAGCGCATAATGATCGAAGAACGCGCCGATCATCGCGAAGGCGATCAGCGCGGCCGCCAGCCAGGCGAAGCAGAGCGCCAGTTCCTCGCGCCGATCGGCGAAGCGGCGGGCGAGGATGGCGGCCAGGATGAAGGGCGAGAGCTGCGCCGTCGTTCCCGCCAGCCGCGCGGCGATCTTACCGGCCGGATAGCCCCTTCGCAGGGCGATCGAGGCGAAGTTGGAGAACCAGAAGCTGTCGAACGCCGCCGGGCCCAACGCTTCGAAATAGAGGATCGCGGCCAAGGTGGGCGCGATGCCGAGCGCCGCCCACAGGATGCCGGCGCCAAGGGTGAGCACGGGCCGCGCGCCGGCCCGGTGGAGATACCAGAGATGGGCGAGCCCGAAGAACGCCCCCTCCACCAGCGGCGTGTACTTGATCTGGATGGCGAGGCCGGCGAGCAGGCAGGCGAACGCGCCGCTGAGGACGATCGCGCCGATCTCGCGGCGGCGCGCCCGCTCGGGCAGGCACAGGACCAGATATCCCCCCGCCGCCATCAGCAGATTGTAATAGACCGGCGTCTGGCCGCCGCGCCCGCTCAGGAAAGACAGCCACAGCACATAGGCGCAGGCGGCGAGCAGCGCGCCGAGAGGGCGGGCGCCCAGGCGCCGCGCACCCAGCGCCACGATCAGCCCCGCCGCCGCCGCGCACAGCGTCGCGACCAGCTGATAGGCGAGGATGCCGTCGCCGGGCAGCAGCCGCATGGCGGCGAAGAGCAGGAACAGCCCGACCGGCTTGCGGTCCCAGATATCGAGATAGGGTAGCGCCCCGTGCAGCATCCGGTCGCCGACGAGCAGATAATATTGCTCGTCGACATGGATCGCCGGATTGCCGAAGTCGCGCCAGCGCACCGCCACCGCGAACACCAGCAGAATCAGGAACCACACCGCGTTCCGGCGCGCCTGCCCCCTCGTCATCCCCCTCGCCCTTCTCCGTTCGACCCCGCCAAATCCTATGCGGTCCGGCCCGCGCCGTCATGGAAACTATTTTCCCGAAGCGATGTGGGGATCGCCTCTCGCGGTGTCGTCAGGGCGATATCGGGGAGAGCGAAACGCGACGCCGGGCGAGAAATCCCGCCGCCGCCGCGCTCGATCTCGAGAAGTTGCCGGGGATTGGGACGGAATATGTACGTCGATCTGGAACGCGAGTTGCCGCTATCGATGCGCCGCGGCGCGGAAGATGCCGCCGTGGATTGGACCGTGATCGTCCCGTTCTTCAACGAGCGGGAGCTTCTCGCCGACACCATCGCCAGCCTCGCGCGGCAGATCGTGCCCTTCCGGCTGATCCTGGTCGACAACGGCTCGACCGACGGCAGCGCTGCCGTTGCGGAGGCGGCGGCGCGCAGGCACCGCCTCGACTATATGCTGGTCACCGAGCGCACGCCCGGCAAGGTTTCCGCGCTGCGTGCCGGTTTCGGCTGGTCCCGCACGCGCTGGACCGCGACCTGCGACGCCGACACGCTGTATCCGCCGCACTATCTCGCCACCGCGGGCGAGCTGCTGTCGCGGCGCAATTGCGTGACCGCCGGCGCTTATTTCGTCGACCCCGGCGCGAACGCGGACGACCGCGCGGCACGGGCGGGAACGATCCGCCTGGCCGCCCGCCTGCTGCCGCGGCAGTCGCATGCCGGCGGCGCCGGCCAGGCCTTCTGCACCGCGACGCTGCGCGCCGTGGGCGGCTTCGACCCAGATCGCTGGAACTTCGTGCTGGAGGACCATGAGGTGATCCACCGCATGATGCCCAGGGGCAGGATGCTCTATTCCGAGGCATTCTGGTGCATGCCTTCGCCCCGCGAGCGCGATCGCCATTCGATCCGCTGGAACCTGTTCGAGCGGCTGACCTATTCCGTCACGGCGCCCTGGGCCGGCGACTGGTTCTTCTATTCCTTCCTTTCAAGGCGGCTCCGCCGACGCCGGCTGCTCAGCCAGTGCATCCGCGAGCGCCAGTTCCAGCAGATCGAGGAGACCGAGCTTGTCCCGACTCATTCTGTGCGCTGACGATTTCGCCTATTCGCGGGGAGTGAGCGAGACGATCGTCGAGCTCGCCAAGGCGGGCAAGCTCAACGCCATCAGCTGCATGACCGGCATGCCGGGCTGGCACGAGGACAGCCTGCTGCTCCGGGCGGTGCCGCCGCATGTCCAGATCGGCCTGCACCTCACCCTGACCGGCGAGCGGCCGCTTACGCCGATGCCGGAGCTCGCGCCGCGCGGCGTGCTGCCCGACATCAACACGCTTCAGCGCCGGGCGGCGCGCTGGAACCTGCCGTTCGGCGAGATCGCCGACGAGATTCGCGCGCAGTTCGCGGCGTTCGTCCAGGCGATGGGCCGCGCGCCCGATTTCGTGGATGGCCACCAGCATGCGCATGCCCTGCCCGGCATCCGCGAGATCGTGCTCGCCGAAGTCGCCTGCCGCGCGCCCCAGAGCTGGGTCCGCGCCTGTTCGGACCGGTTCTCCTCGATGGTGCAGCGTCCTTTCCTGGGCAAGGCGATCGGCAGCAGCTTCCATACAAGGGGCTTCCGCCGCGCCGCCGCCGCCTATGGCATCGCGACCAATGACAGCTTCGGCGGCCATTATGACTTCGCCAGGGACTATGCCCGGCTCTTCCATCGCTTCCTGCGCGGCGGGCGCGGCATGCATCTGGTGATGTGCCACCCCGGCGCCGGCGCGCGCGCGGACGACACGATCGCCGGCGCGCGGTGCCGTGAAGCGGAGACCTTGATCAAACTCCCGATCGCCGACATGGCTGCGCGCGCAGGGATGGCGTTCCCCGGACGAGCGGAGGGTCGGCGCGAAAGTGTCGCAAGAAGATCTGAAGGCCATTTTCATTGCGCAGCGGCCCATGTTGCGGCGGCTTCTGGCCGCGCGGCTGGGTAGTCGCGACGATGCCGAAGATGCACTCCAGGACCTATGGTTGAAGCTCGACCAGGTTCAGGCGCCGATCGCGCAGCCTGCGGCCTTCCTGTACCGGATGGCCGCGAACCACGCGACGGATCGCCGCATCGCAGCCGCGCGCCGCGTGGCGCGCGACGGTGCATGGCTCGCGGCGCAGTCGCCGCCGCCCGCGATCGCCGACCCGGAAAGCGCGATGGCCGCGGCGGACGATCGGCGGGCGCTGGAGCGGGCGATCGCCGCGATGCCCGAGCGCATGGCGACGGCGTTGCGCATGTTCAGGCTGGAGGAGCGGCCGCAACGGGCGGTCGCGGAGCATCTGGGCATCAGCGTGAGCGGCGTCGAGAAGCTGCTGGCGCGTGCCTATCGCAAGATTCACGATTCGCTGTCGGAGCCCGATGCTTCGGGCGAGACGAAAGGGGGCAGCAATGACGGCTGACCGAGTGAGCATCGTCGATCAGGCGATCGCCTGGCACTTGCAGCTTGCCGAAGCGGACGAAACCGGCTGGGCGGCGTTCGTCGCCTGGCTCGAGGCGGACCCCGCGCATGCCGAGGCCTATGACCGCCTGGCGACCGGCGACCGGCTGCTGGACGCGGCGGCTTTCGCCCCGGCCCCCGCGCCCGTTGCCGACAACGACAATCCGCCCGAGCCGCGCCGGTGGCGGTGGGCGCTCGGCGGGGGCGGCGCGGTCGCCGCGGCGCTCGCGGTGGCGGCGCTCCAGCCGGGCCTGCTCAAGCCGGCGCCGAGCACCTATGTCGTCGCCACGGCCAATGGCGAACGCAGGACGGTGACGCTCGGGGACGGCACGCGCATCGAGCTTGGCGGCGGCACTTCGATCCGGCTCGACCGCGCCGACGATCGCGTCGCGTCGCTCGATCGCGGCGAGGCGGTGTTCCATGTGCGCCACGATGCGGCCCGGCCGTTCACGGTCGACGCCGACGGCGTCGCGGTGCGCGACCTCGGCACGGTGTTCGACCTCGCCGTGGCGGACAAGCGGGTCCATGTCGCCGTGGCCGAGGGCTCCGTCATGGTCCGGCCGGAGCGCGAGGCGCTGCGCCTCGGCGCCGGCGACGCGGTGGCGCTCGACCGGAGGAGCGGAAAGATCGCGCGCTCACGCCTGGCGCCGGCGCTGGTGGGCGGATGGCGCACGGGCAGCCTTTCCTTCGACGGCGCCCAGGTGGGCGATGTGGCGGCGGCGCTGACGCGCCTCTATGGTACCGAATTGGTACTGGCCCCGAACTTGTCCAACAAACCCTTTACGGGCATGGTCCGCTTCACCGGAGCTGCCGATCGCGACGTACCGCATCTGGCCGAACTGATCAGGGCAACGTCGCGACGTGAGGGCAATCGCTGGATATTGTCGGAAACGCCATAGGGCCGCGGCATGGGCGCCGGCGCTCGCGCTGCTGCTGGCGCTGCCGTCCCCGCCCGCATGCGCGCAGCGGACCACGCTGACGGTACCGGCAACGACGCTCGACCAGGCATTGCTGATGCTCTCGCGTCAGGCCGGCGTGGAGATCATCAGTACCGAGCCTGGCTTGTCGCGAGTGCGCACGGTCGCGATCAGCGGCGTCCCCAGCCTGGCCGCGGCGCTCTCCCGCCTGCTCGCCGGCACCGGCTACAAGGCGGAGCGCGCCGGTCACGGATATCGGGTCGTGCGCGTGCGTATCGCCCCCGCCCCCGCTCCGCCGCGACCCAGGCAGAGGCCCAAGCCGGCGCCCGCGCCCGCCACGGAACCCGCGGACTCCGACGAGATCGTCGTCGAGGCCAACAAGCAGCGCGTGCCGCTGCTCCGCTATCCGGGCAGCCTGACCACCCTGCGCGGCAACGACATTCCGGCTCCCTCGGGGAACAGCCTGTCGGACATCGCCGGCTCCACCCCGATCCTGCAGAGCACCCTGCTCGGCCCCGGCCGCAACAAGGTCTTCATCCGGGGCGTCGCCGACAGCAGCTTCAACGGCAGCACCCAATCGCCGACCAGTGTCTATTTCGACGACGTCCAGCTGAACTATTCCGGCCCGGACGCGGGACTGCGGCTCTACGACATGCGCAGCATCGACGTGCTCGAAGGACCGCAGGGCACCCTCTACGGCTCGGGAGCGATCGGCGGCGTGATCCGGCTGACCTCCAATCCGGCCAGCGTGACCGATACGTCCGCATCGATGATCGCCGGCACCACCGTCACCGACGATAGCGAGCCCGGGTTCGACATGGCCGGGATCGTCAACGTGCCGGTGGTGCGGGACCGGCTGGGCCTGCGCGCGGTCGCCTATCGCGTGCGGGACGGCGGCTATATCGACGATGCGACCCGGCGCCTGCGCAACACCAATCGCGTCGACACCACCGGCGGACGGCTGGCGCTGCGCCTCGATCCGGGCGTCGGCTGGCGAGTCGAGGCCAGCGGCGCGATCCAGTCGATCGACATGCGCGACGGCCAATATTCCGACGTCGCCGGCAAGGCCCTGGTGCGCTACTCGCGCCTCGCGCAGCCCTTTCACAGCGCGCTCTGGCTGGGCCGCGTCGTCGCTTCGAAGGACTGGGACAGCGGGTTGCGCCTGATCATCGCGAACGGCATCGTCGCGCAGCATTCGGTCGAACAGTTCGACGCCTCGCCGCGCGGCCCGGGGCCGACGACGCGATATCGCGCCGACCGCGACAAGCTGCTCGTCAGCCACGAGACCCGCCTCTCGCGCTCGCTCGGCAACGGCAATTCCTGGGTGGTCGGCTTCGCGCTGGTCAGCGATCGCGACATTCTCGCGCGCGCGCTCGAAACCTCGGCCACGGATCGTTCGCTGATCGGCGTCACCAACGTGTCGCGCGCCGCCTCCCTGTTCGGCGAGGCGAGCTTCGCGGTATCCGACGATCTCTCGCTGACCCTGGGCGCGCGCGCCACCATGGGCCGCAACGATGGCGAACCCTCCAGCACGCCGCGCGGCGGCAGCTTCACCAAGGGGCGATCGACGCACCGGATCGATCCCACTCTCGCCTTCTCCTGGCGGCTGGCCCCCATGCTCGCGATGTTCGGCCGCTTCCAGACAAGCTACCGCACCGGCGGCCTCGCAGTCGCGGCGGGGACCGGCCGTGTCGCGGACTATCTCTCCGATGTCATCCAGGTGGGCGAAATCGGCCTTCGCAAGCTGCGCACCGGCCCGACCGGCCTTGCCTTCTCGCTGGATCTGTCGACCGCGCACTGGCGCAATATCCAGGCCGACCTCATCACCCAGCGCGGCCAGCCCTATACGGCGAATATCGGCGACGCCCGGATCCGCGCGATCGAGGCCAATTTCGATTGGGTGCCGATCGCCGGCCTCCATGCCGGCGGATCGATCTTCTACACCGCCAATCGAGTGACCGGGCCGATCGCCAATGCCTCCCGGCGCGACAACCGGCGCCTTCCCGAAACGCCGCCGCTCGCTGCCGCCGCCAGCCTTTCCTACAGCGCTCCCTCCCACCGTTTCGCGCCGCGTTTCGGCGTGACCGCCAATTATATCGGGCGCTCGGTGCTCGGCACGGGCGATTTCCTCGACATCAGCCAGGGCCGCTATTGGGTGATGGGCGCTTCGGCGGGCGCGCGCATCGGCCGCGTCGAAGTGTCGCTCGATATCGACAATCTCTTCAATGCCGCCGCCAACCGGTTTGCCTTCGGCAATCCCTTCACGCTCGTCGTGCGCGACCAGGCGACGCCATTGCGGCCGCGCAGCGCGCGCCTTGGCATTGCCGTCAATTGGTGAGACGGACGCATCCGTGATGGAAAACCGCCCAATGTCCGAGGATCCGAGGTCCGATCAGGAGCATCCGCAGCGCCAGCGCCTGCTGCGCTGGCTCGGAATAGCGCTGTCGGTCGTCACGCTGGGCGCCATCGTATTCGCCGTCCGCGGGCTGGATTTCGGCGACCTGCTGCGGTCCACGCCCGGCGACCCGCTGTTCTGGCTGGCCTTCATCGCCTCGTACCTGCTCGTCCCGGGCGTGGAATGGCTGATCTATCGCAAGCTCTGGCACCTGCCGCCAAGCGGCATGCTGCCGTTGCTGCGCAAGCAGGTCGCGAACGAGCTGCTGCTCGGCTATTCGGGCGATGCGCAACTCTATCTATGGGTGCGCCAGCACGGGGGCGGCGCGAGCGCGGCCGCCGCGGTGAAGGACGTCGCCATTCTCTCCGCCGCCGCCGGCAACGTCGCGACGCTGGCCATGATGGCGGCGACGGCACCGATGCTCTGGTCGCTGATCGATACCGGCTGGCTGCGGGCACTGGGCATATCCATCGGGCTGGTCACTCTCGTCTCGCTGGCGATCTTCCTGTTCCGCAACGCGCTGTTCGGCCTGTCGAACCGCCAGCTCTGGCAGATCTTCGTCGCCCATCTGCTGCGGCTGTTCCTGTCGATCCTGCTGCTCGCGGTGATGTGGCACGTGCTCGTCCCCCAGGCGACGGTGGCCTGGCTGCTGCTGCTTGCCACGGTCCGCCTGATGCTCTCGCGCCTGCCGCTGTTCCCGAACAAGGACGCATTGTTTGCCGGCGCGACGATATTCGCGCTGGGCGCCGGATCGGATACCTCGCGCGCGATCGCGCTGGTGGCGGCACTCACCATCGCCGCGCACATCGCCTTGCTGCCGCTGACCTATCTGCCCCTGCTGCGCAGCTGGCTGCCCGGGTCCAACCGCGCCGGACGGGTGAAGGATCGGCCCATGACCGAGCCGGAATAGGAGCGCGGAACCTTCAGAAGCGCGCGTCGAGGCCCAGGCGGATGGTCCGCGGCCGCAGCGGCGTCATCTGATTGCGCTGGGCCAGGCCGAACGGGTTGCCAAAGGCGAAGCTGTTGCCGCGGACGTCGCCGAGATTCGTGACGTCCAGCGAGATGCCGAACCGGCCAAGGCCCAGGCGGCTGCCGATGTCGCCAACGGAATAATTCCCCTGCGGGATATCGAGCAGCGGCCCGACGCCCAGCCGTGACGCTCCGACATGACGTAGAGAGGCCTCGCCGCTGAGCGTGACCCCCGATGCGATCTCGCGCCGCCAGGCCGCGACGGCCCGCGCACCGTTGCGCGCCACGTTCGGCAGGGTCCGCTCGCCCGGAGCGACGAACTCCGGTGCGGGTGCGTAGAGATCGCTGTTGTTCAGGAAGGCCGATGCGGTGATCGTCAGGTCCGGCGACGCGCGCCATATGATATCGCCATCCAGGCCGTAGATCCTCCCGCTGCCGATATTGGCGGTATAGGGAAGGCCCGAGCGGTCGATAAGGTCGGCCTGGATATTGTTCCAGTCGGCATAGAAGAAGGCGGCGCGGACCGACAGGCGGTCCCGCTCCTGGTTGCCCAGGCGAATGCCGAACTCGCTCATGATCAGGTCGTCGGTCGCGAACTTGCGGGATTCCAGCGCGGATCCGGACGGCGCCACGGCCAGACCGCCGGCGCGATATCCCTGCTGATAATGGAGGAAGGCCGAGAACTTCCTACTCGGGTGCCAGTCCAGCGCCACGGTCGGCGAGAAGCGCAGCTCATTGATGAACGGCTCCTTCGACTTCTCCACCGGGCTGTCGAGCAGATTGCCGACGTTGCGCGCGAACGTGACTCGGCCGCCGATCGTGCCGGTGAGGCGACGGAACAACGGCCGCGAGAGCTGGCCGAATATGGCCGCCTCCGCCTGCTGGTTGAGGACGCCCGCGATCCGTGCGGGCGCCTCGGGAGGCCCGAGCGAACGGGACGATGCGCTGATGTTGTAGATGCTCGAAATGCCCACCACCCAGGGATAGCTTCCGCCGCCGCCGGACAGCCGCGTCTCCTGGTTGAAGAGCGTGATGTTGTTGTTTTCCTCATAGCGCGCGGGCGCACCGGAACCGTCATGGCCCGTCGCGTCGAAAATGGTCCGCAAGTCGTGGCGGACGATCGACGTGGTCGAGACCAGCTCGGCACGCCCGAACTTCCGGCGCGCGGTGAGATAGGCCAGGTAATAGGTGTTCCTGAAAGGCTGGGCGATCGCATTGTCCCGGGTCAGCGGCGGATCGCCACGGACCGTGTACTGCCCGTCCTGGGTGGACGTATTGTGGGTGGCGGTGCCGAAATCGACGGTGAAGCCCCACAGATCCTCGACGCGCCAGGCCATGCGCTGGCCATAGCTGGTCGTATTGTTGATGTTCCGCCGCCCGCGCGCGGGCGCGTCGATATACCCTGCCTCGCGCGTGGCGAACGCGACGAAGCGGACGGCGACCCGGCCATCGGCGATCGGCAGGTTGAGCATCGTGGCGCCATCGCCGCCCACGCCGCCGCGCCGGGTGCCGCTGACCCCGGCAGACACCGTCGTCGACAGTGCATGCGTGTCCGGTTCGTTGGGCACGAGGCGGATGATGCCGCCGAGCGAGCTCGCGCCGTAAAGCGTGCCCTGCGGCCCCACCAGCACTTCGATGCGCTGCATGTCATAGAGGTTCAGGTTCGGGTCCGGTGCGTTGTAGTTGAGCCGGACGTCTCCGAGATACTGGCCGACCGTGGCCTGGGTCGGACCATTGAAGCTGCTGTCCGCGATGCCGCGAATGAACAGCTTGTTGCGCGCCGAGCCCAGATTGGTGGACCCGACCGAGGGCAGCAGCTTGGTGATCGCGGCCGTGCCCCCGGCGGCATTGCGCGCCACCCAGCCGGGATCGAGCGCGACGAGCTTGACCGAGCCCGGATAGCTGTCGACCGGGATGGACTGCTTGCTGGCGGTGACGACGATTTCCGGCGACCAGTCGGGCAGGGCCGGCGGAGCGGGCGGCGGCTGGCGCCTCCGGGCCTGCTTCGCCGGCGGGCGTTTCCGCACGATGCGAACGGTATTGCGGTCGTAGAAGATCGCTTCCGCGCCGGTCCCCCGCAGGGCGCGGTCGAGCGCGGCGCGCAGGGGAAAATTGCCCCTGACGCCGGGGGAGCGTCTGGCGGCAAGGTCCGGGTCGGTCACCGCGATGGTGGCGCCGCCCTGCTCGCCCAGGGCAGCCGCGACCGCACCCAGACGGCCGGGCGGAACGTCGAACCGCTGCGCATGCGCGATGTCGACACCGAAAAAGGAAGCCGCGGCGAGTGCCGCCCTGCTAGCGTTCCGCACCGGCAGCGGTCATGGTCCAGCCTCCGGTGTTCGGTGCGAACGTCACGTCCAGGGCCGGAGTCAGGCGCTTGAGCTCGTCGGGGCCGGTACCGCGCAGGGCGATCGCGCCGGAAAACGGGCGGTCCGCGATATCGGGAGCGGCGACGATGCGCATGCCGAGCGCCCTGCCGAGATCCGCCGCCACTTGCGACAAGGGCTCTCCGGAATAGACGAGCCGCCCCGTCCGCCAGCCCCCGACCGAACCGATCGCGGCACGAGACACCCGGGGCGCCCCGGCCGAAGACGGATCGAACACCGCCTGCCCGGCATCCAGGGAGATCTTCCGTCCCCCGGTCTCGTAGAGGACCTTGCCCTCGGCGACCGCCACGCGAACCGCCGCCGCGTCACGCACCACGTTGAACACGGTGCCGACATCCACGACCTTGCGGCCGGCGACCTCGAGCGTGAACGGCCTGGCGCCGTCATGCTGGACCTGGAACAGCGCCTCTCCGGCTTCCAGCGATGCGAAGCGCGGATCCTTGCGGTCGAAGCGCATGCGCGTCGCGCCATTCAGGGTGACCTGCGTGCCCGCTTCCAGGCTGATCGTCCGGCGCTGCCCGGGATCGGTCGTCACTTCGTACCGGCTGCTGGCGCCCGGCGGCAGCAAGACCAGCGCGGCGACAGCCGCCGCGACCGCCGCGCCGCCGCCAAGCCCCCACCAGCGCCAGCCCGGCCGCTGTCGCCGGAGCTCGGCATCAGCGTCCACATCGGCATCGGCATCGGCATCGGCATCCACATCGTTCGCCGCTTCCCGGAAGGTCACCCCCGGCAATAGCGGCTCCAGCGCGAGATCGGCCTGCTCGATCTCATCGTAGAGTGCCGCGTGGATCGGGTCCTCGGCCAGCCACTCGGCGAATCCCTCCCATGCCGCATCGTCGCCATGGCGCAGGCGGATGTGCCATTCGATCGCGCGGGCGCGCACGCTGTCCTGTGCCTCAGATGTCATGACGACCTCTCTCGATCCTGAGATGCCGCGAACCGCCGCCATCCCCATCAAGCCGAAACTTCGCGGCGGCAATGGCCTCATAGGCGCGCGCGAGATGCTTTTCGACCGCGCTGACGCTGATGCCGAGATCCGCGGCGATCTGGCGCTGGGGTTCGCCTTCGATCCGGAAGCGCCGGAAGATGGTGCGGGTCCGCTCCGGCAGCCCGTCGAGCACGCGCTGCAGGAGCGCGAGCTGCTCACGGGCGATCAGATGCGCCTCGACCGAAGGCCGCTCGTCAATCTCCCGCTCCTCCCCGCTATGCGCATCGACCCAATCCTCCTCGCGCCGCACGCGCCGTCCCACGGTGCGGCGCCATCCGAGGAAATGGTTGTTCGTCATGCGATAGAGATAGGCGCGCGGCTCGGCGACCGGGCCGATCCTCTCCTCCAGCAGCTTGAGATGAACTTCCTGGAGAATGTCCTCGGCCTCGTCCGCGGTCGCGCCGCGCAGCGAGAGATAGCGCGACAATGCGGAGCGGCTCTCGGTGAAGGTCCGCACCAGACCGCCACCGGCGAGACTCTGCCCATCGCGCTCATCCTCCGACATGCCGCGGTACTAGCCTTGGAGCCGGCCACTAACAATCCGGTGCCGAGAGCGTAACGAACGGCCCGGATCCCGGCGCGCGGTGGTGCCGATTTTTTTGATGAGGGTGGCCGAAGGCGCCGGTGTCTCAGGCAGGAAAGGAGACAGACGGTGCGCAACGAAACGCTGACGAGCCTGGAAATCACGGTGCTCGCGCTCGCCTGCCGCGATCCACTGTCGAGCATTTTGCCGAGGAAACGGTTTGCGCTCTATCCGCTCGGTCCCCGTCCCCATTCGCCCCTGGCGAACCCGCGCCTGGAGGCGCTTCGCCGCTTCGTGATCCTGTATCGCCTTCACGGCCGGGAGCTGCCGGCGGCCGAACGCGCGCGCATCCGGGCCGCCGGCTATGATCCGCGCCAGATCGCCGCGATCGAGAAGTTCCTTGCGCCGGCGGGCTTCCCGCAAGGCAGCGGCTGTCACCTCCCCGCGCACACCGCCCGAGGCTGGCGCACGATCTTCACTGGCTGGCAACGGCCTCGATGCCGGCGCGCGCCTCATCCCATCCCCAACCGCTCCCGCGAACCCCGCGGAGCCATTTTTGTGAGAATATCCGTGAACGGTCCAATCAGCACGCCCTTCTGCCTCGCGATCGCCACCGCGCTTCTGACGCTCTCGAGCGTCCCGTCGGCGGCACAATCCCAGAACCAGGTCCAGCCGCAGCAACAGCGCAATGGCGACCATGTCGTGATCGGCGTCGGCGCGGGCTATGGTCCGGCCTATCCGGGCGCCGAGGATTATCGCGTCATGCCCCTTCCCGTGATCGACATTGCATGGGGACCCTTCTTCGCCAATCTGCGCAACGGCATCGGCATCAACGCCGTCGACACGGATCACGTCACGATCGGCGCGAGCGTGGCCATGATGCCCGGCTACCGCAGCAAGGACGCGCCCCGGGGAATTGGCGAGCTCTCCTTCGGTGCCGGCGCGCGCGGCTTCATGAGCCTCAAGGCCGCCGGCTTCGTCGCGACGATCGGAGCAACCAAGGGCTTCGCCGGGGGCACCAAGGGCCTCATCGCGGATGCCAGCCTCTCCCGGCCGGTCTTCGTGTCGTCCCGCTTCATGCTCGTTCCCACCGTCGCGGCAAGCTGGGCCGATGGGAAGCACAACGACCGGTTCTTCGGGGTGAATGCTGCGCAGTCCCGCGCTTCGGGCCTGCGGCAATATCGCCCGGGGAGCGGCTTCAGCGACGCTTCGGCCATGCTGACCGCCCAATATCGCCTGACCGACCGCATCAGCCTCGCCGCCACCGGCGGCGTCACCACGCTGCTCGGAAGAGTGAAGGACAGCCCGATCGTCGCCCACAAGACTCAGCCGCTCGGCTTCGTGTCCGTCTCCTATCGCCTCGGCCAGTGAGAAGAAGCATCGATCGTAGTTTCCGAACCGGAAAGGGGTAGGCATGGGTTGCCTTCGGCATAATCGAGATCGGCCCGCGAATAGCTTCCGGGCCCGCCATAGACCGGCGGGCCGCCATTCTTCCAGTTCTTCGTCTCGCTGTAATAGAGCAGGCTCCCGCTCGCGCTCCCCGCCTGCCCGGCCCAGCCGATCGCCGGGCCCGGTGCCCCCGTACCCGTCGCGCTGTAATAGTTCACCGTATGGCTCTGCAGCCAGTCCCCGCCCTGCCGCGTCGACCCCTTCTCCGCCAGCACCAGCCCCCGCGCGTCATAGACGATGTCGTAACGGCTGTGCACCGCCATCCCCCAGCCGTCATATTCCACATGGCTGGTGACCCGGCCCAGCAGGTCATAGTCCGTCCGCGCCCGCGTCGTCCCGCCGATCACCACCGTCACCAGCTGGCCCGCCGCGTCATAGGAATAGACTTCCTGCGCCCCCGCGCCCGTCTGCGCGCGCACCCGCGCGCCCGTCGCGTCATAGCCCAGGTCCGTGCCCGCATCCCCGCGCACGATCACCCCGGAACCCGGCGCACCGACCAGTATCCCCCTGGTCGTCACCAGCCGGCTCATGCTGTCATAGCGATACCACCAGCCCTGGCGCGTCGCCGTCCCGGACAGGCTGCCATCCGCCTGCACCGGCAGATAGTCCGTCACGATCGACCGGACATTCCCCGCCGCGTCATAGCTCCAGCGCTTGTCCACCGCGTCCACACCCGACGACAGCGTGTCGCGATAGCGCGTGATCCGGCCCGCCGCGTCATACTCCGCGCTCCCGTCCTGCAACGTCTGCGCCTGGACCGTATCGCGTTGCCCGACCACCTAGGCCGCTATTCACACGCAGGAATAGATCCAACCAGAAATGAGGATCAAGCGCACGCTTGCCGTTGGCACCCCGAAGGTAGACTTCATTCTGGACCGTCGCACCCGGATACTTTGCCCCAAGCTCGGCCCGAACCAAAGTTTCACGGCTCGCTCCCGCGAGCTGATTGGCCCTGACACCCGCAAGTGGTGCACTCTCTGCGGCAGCAAATCTCGCTAAGCTGGCTTAAGTCGTTCGTCAGCTTCGAGCTTTTCGATGAGCTCGTTCCACTCAGGGAAGGGTTCCGAGTTGTTCTGCTTCCAGTCCGAGAACGCCTTTTTGGTAGCTGCAGTGAAGCGCTCAAGATTCGCACCATCAAGAGTGGCAAGGCTGATGAACGGCATATATTCAACGTCCATGGATTCGTAGACGGGCGGGATCAAATCAGGGTCGCTGATTTTGAGCACGTTTCGCGTCAGCTCGGCCACTAGATCAAACCCGCGCGAGCTAAAGGCGACACCCGCATTATTACCAATAATTACTGATCCAGCCATCTTATCACCTGAATATTATGACGCGAGATTGGTTAGCCGCAGATTGTCGACCGACAATATCCATGAGAACCTTTTTATTCTGAGGCGTAAGAAAACGGGAATCAATCGGCACAATATCAGCTTTGCCCAAATGCAAACCAAGCTGATCCGAAAACCGGTCGGCATTCTTCGCAAAGAATCGATTAATTCCGGCGGCCTCCTTGACTGTTCCAGGCGTTAGCAAAAAGTCCACACTCTTGCCAGCCTGAGGGCCGCTCACAAACTTAAAGTCGGCTCCGCTCGCTCCTGCCAGCCTTTCAAGCCTGCCGCCCAAGACTTGCTGGAGTTCGACGGCTGCCGAGGCTTCTCCAGGCCTCAGCTTTCCGATGGCCGGGTCGAGAACGTTCAGCCTGCTAAACTCATCGAGTTCCACAAAGCCACGTGGCGATACGATGCGTGGTCCCATCGTCTCTGCAGCGACGGAAGCAACTCCACCGCTTTGCTGTACCCGGTGGTTCTGCACCATTGCCGTGATGGAGGTGTCGCTCAGGCCAGCTTTAGCGCCATTGCTGATGATGCGCAGCTCATCCGGGTCGGTCGAAGAGTAACCGGACCCCGTGACATTTCCATCGCTGTATTTGCGGACGATATTCTGCGTCCATGGCAGCCTTTCGAGTCCCAGTGCCTGCGCCACGGTGGCGGGTTCACGGATCGTCACCACGCCGTTGGCCCATTCCGCTTCGCCGACCTTTCTGCGGGGGGCATCCGCCTGCGCATCCCGCATGATATTGAAATTGGGCCCATCATCGCTCTGACGCTCGAAGCTTACGTCCGAGAAATCCCCAAACCGATAGCTGATCTTGCGGCCCGACGGCGGTATGAACAGGACCGAATTGATGATGATAGGGGGAAGAATCACGGCTGCTTCCAACGCGGAGATCAGAAATTCTCCGACCCCGGCGGCGACCCCCGCCAGCCTTGATGCCATAGCGGGACTGAGCGGGGGCGCCGGCTCGGCTGGCGGCGCCGGCGGAACCAGGCTCAACCTCGGCTTCACGCTGGGAGCAGGTTCCGCAGGCGCGGCCTGTGGCGCATTCTGCGCCTGACCGGCATAGCCCAACGTGAACTGGTCAGCAAAATTCGACCCTGCCAATCGCAGCTTGCCCCCGCGAAGAGTCCAGCCGCCGGAACCGCCACTGTCCACCGCACCCCTCGCGGCTTCTGCTGCTTCGGCCACGAGTGCACGTTCCCCCGGAGACATCCGGCTTGCGGCTCCCGCCACCGTCTCCCCAACGGTCTGCCCGATGATATCGGGCAGTGCCGCCAGGATATTGTCACCGAAGTCGGTGCCGCCGAGCAGGCTGCGTGTCGCCGCATTGGCCAGGCCGCCCACGGTGTTGCCGACCAGCCGGCCCTCAAAGCCGCCCAGCCCGATCGCGCCCGAGGCCCCCGACCCCAGCCCCGCCGCCGCCACGCCGGCAAAGTCGAACTTGTCCTGCAGCCGCGTCGCAACGCCGATCCCCTGGCTGACCACGCTCCCCAGCGCCCCGCGCACCACATCGCCCAGGAACGCGCTGCCGGCGATCCTCTCGAAGCTGCCCGCCAGCCCGCCGCTCACTCCCGCGCTGATCCCCGCCAGCGCCACGCCCTTCCAGCTGATCCCGTCCTGGAGGCGGGCCGCCACGCCGAACGCCTGGCTCGCCACGCTCCCCGCCACGCCCGCCGCCACGCTGCCCGCGATCGCAGCCGTGCTGGTCAGCCCGATCGAGGTCGTGCCGGCCAGCACCGCACCGCCCACCCCCACCGTGCTCCCCACACCCAATCCCGCGAACAGCTTCGCGAACGGCACCCGGGTGAGCATCGTCACCGCCACCGCGATCGCCACCATGACGATCGCCCCCAGCGTCCCGCATCGGTTGCCCCTTTGCGGCGGGTTCGGCGTGTTCGGAGAGGTGTTGCCGATCGCCTCGGCCGGGTCATAGGGCCTGAAGGTCGTCGCGTCGTGGCGGCTGCCCACCACTCCGCCGGGCACCGTCAGCGCCGTGCCCCCGCCCAGCGCTCCGCCCGCCGACAGGCCCGGATTGGCCTCCGCCAGCTTGTACCACAGATTGGCATCGCCCCACAGCTGCGCCGCGATCGACTGCAGCGTCTCCCCCGCGCTCGCCACATAGCTCGACGCCCCGCCCGCCTCGCCGCCGTTCAGCGCCGTGAAGTTCGCGTCGAAATCCGCGAACACCGTGCCGCTCCCCGCACCGCCCCGGAACGCACCCCCGCCCGGCGCCGCCGTCCGCGCGTCGATCGCCCCGGCATAGTCCAGGTTCGACGTCCCGTCGTTGCTCACCAACCCCATCTGCCGCCCGCCGAACCGGTAGGTCCGCGTCAGCGGCTCCGCCGTCGACAGATTCCCGTCCGACTCCGCCCGGTAGAGCAGCTGGCCCTGCAGGTCGCTCCGATAGCTGATCGTCCGCGGCCGCGATCCGCCCTCGATCCGGACCTGGCGCAGCCCTCCGTCCCGGTCATAGCCATAGCTCGAGCTGCTCGTCCCGTCGCGGTTGACCAACTGCACCTGCGCCTGCACCGCGCCGTCGCGCCAGGCATAGCTCTGGCTCGTATAGCTGTCGGCATAATCGAGATCGGCCCGCGAATAGCTTCCGGGCCCGCCATAGACCGGCGGGCCGCCATTCTTCCAGTTCTTCGTCTCGCTGTAATAGAGCAGGCTCCCGCTCGCGCTCCCCGCCTGCCCGGCCCAGCCGATCGCCGGGCCCGGTGCCCCCGTACCCGTCGCGCTGTAATAGTTCACCGTATGGCTCTGCAGCCAGTCCCCGCCCTGCCGCGTCGACCCCTTCTCCGCCAGCACCAGCCCCCGCGCGTCATAGACGATGTCGTAACGGCTGTGCACCGCCATCCCCCAGCCGTCATATTCCACATGGCTGGTGACCCGGCCCAGCAGGTCATAGTCCGTCCGCGCCCGCGTCGTCCCGCCGATCACCACCGTCACCAGCTGGCCCGCCGCGTCATAGGAATAGACTTCCTGCGCCCCCGCGCCCGTCTGCGCGCGCACCCGCGCGCCCGTCGCGTCATAGCCCAGGTCCGTGCCCGCATCCCCGCGCACGATCACCCCGGAACCCGGCGCACCGACCAGTATCCCCCTGGTCGTCACCAGCCGGCTCATGCTGTCATAGCGATACCACCAGCCCTGGCGCGTCGCCGTCCCGGACAGGCTGCCATCCGCCTGCACCGGCAGATAGTCCGTCACGATCGACCGGACATTCCCCGCCGCGTCATAGCTCCAGCGCTTGTCCACCGCGTCCACACCCGACGACAGCGTGTCGCGATAGCGCGTGATCCGGCCCGCCGCGTCATACTCCGCGCTCCCGTCCTGCAACGTCTGCGCCTGGACCGTGTAGCTCGGCGGGACCCACTCCCAATCGTCCTGCCCCTCTCCCTCCGATACGGTCAATACCGGACCGCGCCCCGGCACCGGATAATAGCCGCCTGCCCGATACTCCCCGGTTTCGCGCACCAGCGTCTCGCGCGTCAGCTGGCCCAGCGCGTCATAGTCATAGCTCGCGACCTTGCGATCCCAGTTGCTGTCGGCGGCGGGCACGTCCCCCGAGACGACCTGACGGATCTGTCCGGTGTTGTAATAGCTATAGGCCAGATTGCGCACGGCGAGCCCGGAAAGCGTGCTCGTCTCCCCGACGATGCGGCCGACGCGATCATAGCGATAGGCATAGGCCTGGCCGCCCTTGTCGGTGCGGCTGGCGACCCGGCCGAAAATGTCCACATATTGGATCGCGGCATGGATGCCGTCACTGGACGACGCCCGATCCGCATCGGTGCTCGTCGTCTGGATCCAGCCGCCAGGCGCCTCCATCCCCCAGGCCGCGATGCCCGCATCCCAGGCATAGCTGGTCGTCGTCGCATCGCCGCCGAACGCGACTTGCAGCGTCACGCGGCCCAGCGCATCATATTCGGTGCGCTCGCGCCCCGCATAGCCGACGACATTGTTCCAATGGCCGATGCGCTGGCCCAGCACGTCATAGGCATAGGACTGGACCAGCGCACCCGCCGCCGTCGCCGGCCGGGTCGCCTGGGTGAGCCGGCCGAGCTGGTCATAGACCATCGCCGTGTAGCGGCCGAGCTCATCCCACGCCCCGATGCGATCGCCGAACACGTCATAGCTGCTGGAGGCCGCCTCGCCGTCCGCATGCCATTCGCGCACCACCAGCGCCGCAGCGTCGCCATAGCCGGTGCCCGCCAGCAGCTGGCGCGTCGTCTTCACCCCCGAGCCCGTCCACACGCTGTTCGCGTCCTGCGTGCCGATCAGGCGGCCCGAAATGTCGTAGAAGAAATTCTCGGTCGGGCGGATGCTCGAGACCACGTCGTTCTCGGCGGTGGCGGAAACCATGGGCCGCCGGATCTGGAGGACCCGGCCCATAGTGTTGTAGCCATAGTCGGTGCGCCGGCCATGGGCGTCGTCCTCCCAGGCCAGCTCGCCGAACGCGGTATAGCCGCGCGCCGTCGCGATGTTCTGCGCCGCGCCGCCCACCGCCGTGCGGCGCAGCATCTGCACCGTCTCCACCGCCTGGCCGCGCCCGTCGAAGCGCGTCGCCGTCGCCGTCACCGTTCCGCCGGCGATCCGGCCGATCGCCTCCGCCTGGGACATTCCCGACAGATCGGTATTGCCGTCGCTCTCGATCGTCAGCGTCTGCCGGCCGGCCGCGTCATAGGCATGGATGCGCCACACCCCGTCGCCCGCGTTCGAGCGGATCAGGCGGCCGCCATTGTCGTAGACGAACTGCTCCTGCCAGCCGCCATTGGTGCCCCGCGCAGTGACCTCGCCAAAGGCGTTGTACGCGCTCTGGGTCCAGCTGACTTCGTTCCAGGCCCCGCCCGAGATCGCGTTGACCGCGCGGCGGACGAGATTGCCCGCCAGGTCATATTGATAGGAGATTCCCTCCACCACCATCGTCCCGGCGGCGTCCCCGAGGGCGCGGTTGTAATATTCGCCGATCTTGCGGCCCGCCACGTCATAGACATAGCTGCGGGTCTGGCCGAGCGCGTCGGTCACACCGACGAGCCGGCCGGCCCCGTCATAGCGGTTGCTGGTGATCCGATCGCTGCCGGCGACCTGGTCGTCGCCCTGCCGCGTCATCACCAGCTGGCCGAGCCGGTCGTAGGAATAGCGCAGCGTCGGCGTGACGCCGCCAAAGGCCGACCGCGCCTCGCGCACCAGCCGGCCGGCATCGTCATAGGTGTAGGTAGTCCGGTCGCCCGTCGCCTCGGTCTTGGTCAGTACCTGGCCCAGCAGGTTGTAGGTGTAGCGGATCAGCGAAGTACCGCTCGCACCCAGGAGCTGGCCGTTCGCCAGGTTCAGCCCCCAGGCCTCGACGTTCAAGCGCCGCTCCTCGGTTCGCCGGCCCATCCTGTCATAGGCGAACTCGGTGACCCGGTCGTCGCCCCCGGGCATCGGCTCGGCATAGCCGCCGCTCGTGGCGCCGACGGGCGGGCTGGTGAACCGACGCTCGCTCAGGACATTGCCTTCCGCGTCGAGCGTCCAGCGCGTCAGATAGCCTTGCTGATCGACCTGCGCGATCTTGCGGCCGGCGTCGTCATAATAGGAATAGAGGCTCTTGCCGGTGCCGTCCGTGGTGCGGACCAGATCGCCGACGACATTATATTCGTAGGCCGTCTCCAGCGTGGCGCGAGGCACATGGACATAGGCGCTGCCGTTCCAATGGCCGACGCTCTGTTCGGCGACCCGGGTCCAGACCAGGCGATCCAGCGCATCATATCCGTAGCGCGTCTCGCGAAAGCTGCCGTCGGCCGGCGCCGGCGGCGTGCCGCCCGCCGTACCAGGCAAGGCGATCGGCGTCGCATGGATGCGGCGCGCTACGAGATTGCCGCCGGCGTCATACTCGAAGGTCGACAGCACGCCCTGCGGGTTGCCGGCGCTGCCCGTCTGCACCACCGTGGCGATCTTGCGGTCCAGATCGTCATAATAGGTGAGCGTGCGCGCGCCGGCCGCATCGATCGTCTCGATCAGATTGCCGCGCGTGTCGTAGCGATAATATTCGGTCGGCGTGGCCAGCGTCTGCGACAGCCCCACCGCCACCGCCGCGCCCCATTTCGAGGTCAGCCGGTCCGCCTTGTCATAGGCGAACCAGGTGTCGCGTCGCTCGGCCAGGTCGTACGCCTCGATCCGGTGGACGAGATTCCCGCGCGCGTCATATTCGTAGCGGTTGCGCGAGAAACCGGCGGTGACGACATTGCCGCTCCCATCCAGGATCGCCTGGACCCTCTCCTCCGCCAGCAGCCCGCGGCGATCATAGGAATATTCGGTGACGCCGCCGAGCTTGTTCCGGAACCGGGTCCGGTTGCCGAACGCGTCATAGCCGCTGGTCTCGACGCCGCCCTCGGCATCGGTGCTCGTCACCAGCCGGCCGAGCTTGTCATAGCCGAAGCGCGTCACCGCGCCGCCGCGCGTCACCGACGCCACTTCGCCGAACACCGTGTAGCTCGTCGATGTCGTGTACCCCAGCGCATCGATCACCGAGGTCACCCGGCCCGCCTGATCGTACTGGCTGTAGGTGCTGAAGCCGCGCGCGTTGATCGTCCGCGTCACTTCGCCGAACGCATTGTGCTCGAACACCGTCGGCGAGCCATAGGCGTTCGTCTGGCGGATCACGCGCCCGGCGCGGTCATATGCGAACGACGTGGTCCCGGCGTTCGATCCGGTCGTCTCCACCAGATCGCCCAGCCCGTTGTAGCGATAGGTGGTGATCGCCTGCTCGGCCGTGCCGAATGCCGCATATTCCACGGCCTTCCGGCCGGCGGTGTCGTAGAGATAATAGGTCCGGCTATCGTCCTGGCCGCCTTCCGAGGCGATGTCCCAGGCCAGCAGGCCGTTGGCATGGTAGTAATAGCGCCGCGACTGCCCAGCCTGGTTGATGGTGCGCGTGACCCGGCCCGCGGCGTCATAATAGGTGCTGGTGCCGGCCCAGCTCCCGCCGGCCACATTGTCGACCGCCGCGATCGTCCAGCTATCATTGGCCGAGACCGCGACGTCCCAGCGGCGCGTCGCGGAAACCCGTCCCGCAGCGTCATAATCGGTGCGGGTCACATAGCCTTCGGCATCGATGACGAAGCGCAGTTCGCCACGATCATTGTGATAGTAGCGCGTGACGCGGTCGCTCGACGTGGCGTAATGGGCAGCCCAATCATCCCACTCGGCCTTGCTGTACAGCGTCGTGGTGGGGTTGGCCGTCGCATATTCGATCCTGCGGACGAGCCGGCCCATATTGTCGTAGACATGGCCGACGACCGCGCCGGTTGCGCCGATCGTATAGGCGAGCCGGCCCGCATAGTCGTAGATGGCGCTGGTCGCCCGGTTCGCCGGATCGCCGGCCAGCGCGGCGACGGCGTTCTTCACCGACGCATGGGTATAGCGCGACAGCGCGGGCAGCGTGCCGGCATATTCGATCGTCTGGCGCACCGGCCCGAACGCGCTCCACGGCCAGCCCTGGAATACATAGACATATCCGGTAACGTGGTTCAGCGCATCGATGGAGAAGCGCAACAGGCCCTGCTGGTCGTAGACATGCCGCACAGAACGATCGCTCGCGCTCGTGCCGGCGCTGTCGCTCAGCGCCTGGAGCGAACCGCTCGCCCGCTGGGCGACGGCGGTCGCGTTGGCATAGGCGATCTCCTGCACTTTCTGCCCGGCGCCGTCATAGATCGTGCGCGTGAGATAGCCTTCGCCGTCGAGCGCGCCGATCGTCCGCCCCGCCCTGTCGTAGAAAAGGCGCGCGATGCTGTCCGCGGGATGGGCATCGGGCCGCGAGGCGCTCGGTCCATTCGCCTTGAACGCCTCGATCTGCCCCGCGCTCAGCTTGTTGATATGGCCGATGGTCTTCACCAGCCGGCCCGAGCCGTCATATTCATATGCGGTGACCGAGCCATCGCCCGCGATCGCCGCGATCAGCCGTCCTTCCCGGTCATGGACCGACCAGGTCCACAGATCGTCCGGATGGGCGGGCGGCCGGATCGCCGCGAGTGCCAGGCTGTTGTCGGGATCGTCGAGCGCCGCGAGCGTACCGCTACCGCTGACGGCGCCGGCATAGTGCACCGTCCCGACCAGCCGGCCGTTGCCGTCGTACCGATATTCGGTGACGCTGCCATTGCCGTCGATATCGGCCACCTTCCGGCCGAGCCCGTCATAGAGATAATGGACTTTCCGGCCGGTCGCATCGGTCGTCGTCCGCAGCCGGCCGTTCCTGTCATATGCGTATCGCGCGATGCCGCTCTCCACGAACGCACCGCTTTCGGTGAAGCTGACCAGGGCGCCGGTCTTGTCATAGGTCGAGGTCTGGACGAAGCCATTGGCCAGGGTGACGATGGTCTGGGTCGCCGCATCGTTGAAGACGAAGCTGGTCGTGCCCTCATTGACGTCGGTCTTCGCGGTCAGGCGGCCCAGCCCGTCATAGACATAGGTCTCCCGGTTCCGTCCCGCGACGAACGAGGACAGCAGCCGCCCGGCAAGGTCATAGCTGTAATATTCCTGGGTGAGGCCATCCGCTTCATGGGGCGAGCCCGGGGCATAGGCGCCGCCGTAGCGCAGCTTCTGCGTGAGGTTTCCGCGCACGTCATAGCGCAATTCCGTGATCATGATCTCGGTGGGTTCGACGGTGCCGGTCCACGCGACCATCTGCGCCTCGCTCGGGGCGCTGGCCGTTCCCAACCCGGACAGGTCGAACTTGCCGCGATATTGCTGGGTCAGCCGAAGCAGGCCATCCGCGCCATAGTCATATTCGGTGACACCGCCCTCGGCATCGATCGTGAAGCGCAGCCGGTTGGCGCCGTCATGGACGTGACGGATGGTGTGCGCGGCGGCGGCGCCGTCCTTGTCCGAGCCGATGCGCGTCTCGGTCAACAGCTGGTTCGCCGCATCATAGGTGCGGGTGACGACATTCCCGAGCCGATCGGTCGTGGTCAGCAGGTTGCCATTGGCGTCATAGGTATAGGCCGTCGCCTGCCCCATGGAATCGGTGACGCCGGTCAGGTCGCCATTGGCGTTGTAGCCGAACTGCACCGTCCTGGCCTGGTCGGTGCCATAGCCGCTGGTGATCCCCGTCAACTGGTTGGCGCGCTGGGCCGCGATTCCCGGAGTCAGCGTGACCGCGCCGATGAGGAGCGAGCGCCCCGCCCGCATGCCGAGCGGGCGATCGACATAGATGTCGATGCCGCCGGTTTCGGCCCGGTCATAGCTCCGGGTGATCTCGATGCGGGTCGGGGCGGTCGTGGACAGGCCGGTTATGTTGAAGAGGCCGCCCGCCTCCCGCGACAGGGTGCCCGGCCCCGAGACGATGCGTGCCAGGGCCCAGCCATTGTCGCCCCAGCCGGAAATCGTGCCGTAGAGCCCGATCGATGCCGCCGTGCCGTCCCCCGAGCCCTGCAGCGTGACCGCATAGGTAAGGGTGTCGCCGGGCGCGGCGGTGAGCGCCCATTTGATCGCGGCCCAGCCCGCGCCCGTGACCTCGAACCTGGTCGCCGCCGCGCCATCGATCGTGGCGGGCGCGGTCGCCAGATTGCTCCTGGGCCAGGTCGCGATGTCCGGGACCAGATTCCCCGGCGCATAATCGAGCCGGGTCGCCTGGCCGGCGGGATCGGTGACGATGGCATATCCCACGCCATAGGCGATGCCGGTGGTGCGGGTAGCGCCCGACGCGACCGTCTGGGCCAGGCTGGTGACGCGGTCGACCGCATCATAGCCGATGTCGAGGATCGAGCCGTCGCTCTGCTCGATCCGCGACACCAGGGTCGTCGCGCCGACATAGCCGTACCAGGTCGAATAGGAACTGCCGCCCGGGCTCAGCGCCACCGTAACCCGCGAGAGCCGGCCATGGCCGTCATAGGCATAGACCGTCGAGGCGCCGTCGCCCGAGATCACTTCGCTGATATGGTCGCCGCTCCACACATAGGTGAGCGTCTCGCCGTTCGCGGTGGTGAGCGTGGTCAGCTTGTCGCCGGTATAGCCATAGGTCAGCGCATTGCCGCTCGTGTCGCTCAGCGACGCGATGCGCCAATGGCCGGCAAAGGCGGAATAGGTCTCGGTGACGCGGCTGTCGCCATCGGTCCAGGTCCAGCTCGAGCCATCGTAGCGCAGCCGGTCGAAGCTCCCCGCCCCGTCAGTCGTGACATAGCTCGTGCCGTCCCAGCCATAGCTGATCTCGCTGCCGTCCGCCGAGCGCCGCTTCACCGTGCTGCCCCAGCTGTTCGCCGCCCCCGTCAGGCCGAAGACGCGCCGGTCCGTGCTCTGCAGCCAGTTGTCGCCATTGTCGTCGCTGTGGTTGCCCAGGCTGTTATAGGTGCGACCGACACCCGCATCCGGGCCGCGACCGACCAGGAACTCGTCCTGGCGGCTGATCAGCAGATTGCCGTTGGCCGCGTTGAGGAAAACCTGCTCGCCGCCGCGCCCCAAGCCGGCCGAGCCCAGCAGGCCCGACGATCCCAGGACGCTTCCCGAACCGCGCTCGAACCCCGTTCCAGCGCCGGTGAAGATCGCGACCATCATTCCCCCCATACTCAAACACGGGCGGCACAAGCGCCGTCCCGAAATGACCTGTCGGCGGAATTCGGCGATAGTTTAGGCCCGGGAGGAGATTTTCGCCGCGCCCCGGCAGGTTTTCCGGCGATCACGATCCGGGCCGCGGAACCATCGCCCGGTCGGATCGATTGCCGCACCATGAAGACATCGCGGTTCCGCCAGCTTTCGCGCCCCGCTCCGGAGCCGGCCGGATGAAGCGCCTGGTCGCTTTCGACCTCGACGGCACGCTCGCCGAGAGCAAGCAGGCGCTCACGCGCGAGATGGCCGAGATGCTGGCACGGCTGCTCGCGGTGGCCGACGCCGCCGTGATCTCGGGCGGCGACTGGCCGCAGTTCCGGCAGCAGGTGGCGGAGCAGTTGCGCGCCGGCACGCGGCGGGAGGGCCTTTGGCTGATGCCGACGACCGGCACCAAGCTCTATCGCTATGCCGGCGAATGGCGCGAGATCTATGCCGAGCGCTTCGGCGACGCCGAACGCGCGGCAATCCGCGCCGCGTTCGACCGGGCGCTGGCCAGGGTCGCCCTTCCCGCGGAGAGGATCTGGGGCGAGCGGATCGAGGATCGCGGCAGCCAGTTCACCTTTTCCGGGCTCGGCCAGCAGGCACCGCTGGCGGCCAAGACGGCATGGGATCCCGACCGGCGCAAGCGCGCCGCCCTGCAGGCCGAGCTGCAGCACCTGCTGCCCGATCTGTCGATCCGGCTCGGCGGCACGACCTCCATCGACGTGACGCGCCGCGGCATCGACAAGGCGCATGGCCTGGAAAGGCTCGCCAAGGAGAGCGGCATCCCCATCGCCGACATGCTGTTCGTCGGCGATGCCCTGTATCCCGGCGGCAATGACGAGCCCGCGCGCCGGACGGGCGTCGACGCCGTCCAGGTCCGCGACCCCGCCGAGACCTGCACCGTCATCGCCACCGTCATCGCCTGCCTGCACGCGCGCGTGGTTCCACCCGCCGGTGCCACGCGCCACCCGGCGGGCGGAACTGGCGGCCCCGCGGGAATTTGAACCAAAGCCGTTGAATTCAAAGCTATTTGCTTTGGTCTCCCGGCGTGCGGAATTATGGTTAACGAATCCGTGCCAACGCATCGATTCGGCACGGCAATCGGAAAATCCGGGGGGATTTCGTGGAAGCCGATCGCGCGCTCAACTTGCTCGACGACATGTTGTGGAACTGCCTGATCGTCGCGGGGCCGGTATTGCTCGCCACGCTCGTCGTCGGCGTGCTGGTCAGCATATTGCAGGTCGCGACGCAGATGCAGGAAATGACGCTGAGCTATGTGCCCAAGCTGCTGGTGGCGGCGATGCTGCTCATCCTGCTCGGCCCCTGGATGATCGCGCGCATCACCGATTTCGCGCGCGGCCTGTACCTGGTGATCCCCACCCTCGCGAGCTGATCATGGGTGACCTGACCGATCAGGCGGTGGCGGTGCTGCTGCTTAGCCTGCGCATCGCGCCGACGCTGGGCTTCGCCCAGCCCTTCACGCTGCTGCGCATTCCGGCGATGGTGCGGCTGATCCTGGCGATCGCGCTTTCCGCCTGGCTCGTCTCCGGCAATCCGGACGCGACCTGGCGTGCGCCCTTCTGGGACGCCGGCCTGCCCGTGGTCGTGCTGGGCGAGCTATTCCTTGGCATAGCGCTCGCGCTCGCGCTCCAGCTCGCCTTCGCGGCCCTGCTCACCGCGGGGCGCGCGATCGATATCCAGGCGGGGTTCGGCCTGGCCGTGCTGGTCGATCCCACCACGCGCGCGCAGATGCCGCTGGTGGGCACGTTCTTCGCCTATGCCGGTGCCGCGATCTTCTTCGCGATCGGCGCACCCGAGGACCTGCTCGCGATCTGGTCGGCCTCGGTCGAGAAAGTGCCGCTCGGCGCCGCGAGCCTGGGCGGCGATCCGGCGCCGCTGATCGAATATATGGGCACGGTGTTCCTGATGGCGATCGGGCTGGCGGGGATCGTGCTGCTGGTGCTGTTCCTGCTCGACCTGATCGTCGCCTTCCTGTCGCGCACCCTGCCGCAGATGAACGTGCTGCTCCTGGGATTCCAGGTGAAGGCGCTCGCCACCATCGCGGCGCTGCCGCTTGCGCTGTCCTTCTCGGGCGCGCTCTTCGCCCGGCTGATGCGGACCGCGCTCGAAACCATGCCGCGGCTGATCTGACATGGCCGAGCAGGAACAGAATCGCAGCGAAGCGCCGACCCCCTTCAAGCTGAAGAAGGCGCGCGAGAAGGGCATGGTCGCGCGCAGCGCCGAACTGGGCTTTCTGGGCGGCCTGATCGCGCTGGCGGGCTTCGGCGCGGTGGCCGGGCCGGCGATGGTCGGCGAGATCGCCGAGCTGATGCGCAAGGCCTTTTCCGCCGGCATCGACCGGGCGGGCGATCCCGAACAGGCCCAGGCGATGATCGGCACCATCGCCTGGGCGGCGATCCAGCCGCTCGCGCTGCTCGGCGGCACGATCATGGCGGTGGTGATCTTCCTCGAGATCCTCCAGCTGCGCGGGCTGATCTTCACCACCCAGCCGCTCAAGCCGGACTTCAATCGGCTCAATCCGGCCACCGGCCTCAAGCGGCTCTTCTCGATGCGGATGCTGAAGGAGACGCTGAAGACGGTGCTCAAGTCCGCGGTCTATGCGATCGCCGCCTGGTTCGTCGTCAAGGACGCGATCGCCCGCTTCGCGATCGCCGCGAGCGACGGCGAGCGGCTGGCCGAGGCGCTTGCCGGCGCGGGGCTGCGGCTGGTCTTCGTGTTCATCGCGATCGCGATCGGCTTCGTGATCCTCGACCAGGTGCTGGTCCGCGGCGAGTTCCTCAAGCAGATGCGCATGAGCCGCCGCGAAGTGACGCGCGAGGCCAAGGATCGCGAGGGCGATCCGCGCATCAAGCAGAAGCGCAAGCAGCTCCATGCCGAGTTCGCCAAGCAGAGCGAAGGCATGGGGGCGTTGCCGGGGTCGGACCTGGTAGTGGTCAATCCCGAGCATTTCGCCGTGGCGCTGCGCTACGATGCCGGGCGGATGATCGCGCCCGAGGTCTCGGCCAAGGGCCGCAACCGCTTCGCGCTGGCGATCAAGGACGAGGCATTCCGCCTGGGCATCCCCATCGTCGAACGGCCGCCGCTGGCGCGCGCGCTCTTCCGCGCCTGCCAGGCGGGCGGCGCGATCCCCCCTTCCACCTATGAGGCCGTGGCCGAGCTCTACATCGCGCTCCGCCGCACCTCGCACGCTCCGGAAACCGCATGATGTTCGACAAGCTGTTCCGCAACCAGAAGGACCTGGCGCTCGTCGGGGCCACGATCGCCATCCTCGTGATCCTGTTCGTGCCGATCCCGCCGGCCGTTCTCGACCTGGCGATCATCCTCAATTTCGGCCTGGGCCTGTCGATCATGCTGCTGACCTTCTATGTCGGCAAGCCGGTGGAATTCTCCACCTTCCCCTCGCTGCTGCTCGTCGCGACGCTCTACCGCCTGTCGCTCAACGTCGCCGCGACCCGCCTCATCCTGACGGGCGGCAGCGCCGGCGACGTGATCGGATCGATCGGCGCATTCGCAGTGCAGGGCAATTTCGTGATCGGCCTGGTCGTGTTCGCGATCCTGGTGGTCGTCCAATATGTCGTGGTCACCAGCGGCGCCCAGCGCGTCTCCGAAGTCGCCGCGCGCTTCACGCTGGATTCGATGCCCGGCCAGCAGATGAGCATCGATGCCGATCTCAACATGGGCCTGATCGACCAGAAGGAAGCGGTGCGCCGGCGCGAGGAACTGGAGAAGGAAGCGAGCTTCTACGGCGCGATGGACGGCGCCTCGAAGTTCGTGAAGGGCGATGCGATCGCCGGCATCATCATCCTGCTGATCAACATCATCGCCGGCTGGGTCGTCGGCGTCAGCCAGATGGGCATGGAATGGCCCGAGGCGCTGCAGCATTTCACGCTGCTGACCATCGGCGACGGCATCGCCACCCAGCTGCCCGCGCTGATCATCTCGATCGCCACCGGCATCATCGTCACTCGCTCCGCGGCGGACCGGCAGCTCTCCACCGAAGTCTTCCGCCAGCTCGCGTCCGAACCGCGCATCCCGCTGATCGTCGCGGCGGTGCTGCTCGCGCTGATGCTGATGCCGGGCATGCCCAAATGGCCGATCCTGCTGATCGGCGCGGCCGCCGGGCTCGCCTGGTGGCGCCTGCGCCGCCGCGCCGCCGCGCAGGACAGCGTGGGCGACGACGCCGCCAGCGAGACGATGGCCTCGGGCACGGCGCCGGTGCCTGCGGTCGAGATCCGCTTCGGCGCCGAGCTTGGCCAGGCCTGGGAAAAGGAAGGCGCCATCATCCTCGAGCGGCTGGCCGGTCTGCGGCGCGCGCAGGAGCAGGAGCTCGGCATCGGCTTTCCGGCGGTCAAGCTCGTCGACGGCCAGGGGCTGGGCAGCTTCGAATATGAGGTGCGGCTGTTCGGCTCCCGCTACGGCGCGGCCGAAGTCCGCCCCGAGCGCGTGCTGGCAATCGCCAACCAGGGCGCCAAGGCCAGGCTGGCCGGCGAGGAAACGGTGGACCCGGCCTTCGGCATGCCCGCCTTCTGGATCGCCGAGGGCGAGGGCCAGGCCGCGCGCGAAGCGGGCTATACGATCATCGATCCGATCACGCTGATGGTCACGCATTTCGGCGAGATCGTGCGCGGCGAGACCTCGACCCTGCTCACCCGCGCCACCGTCGCCGGGCTGCTGAACGAGGTGCGCGAGCGCCAGCCCGGACTGGTCGAGGACCTGATCCCCAACACGCTGACGCTTTCCGACGTGCAGCGCGTGCTGCAGAACCTGCTCGGCGAAGGCGTGTCGATCGCCAATCTCGACCTGATCGTCGAGCATCTCGTCGACCTGGCCCGCATCCAGAAGGATCCGATCGAGCTGACCGAGCAGATCCGCCAGCGGATGAGCTATGCCATCTGCCACCAGCTGCGCGGCAGCCATGGCGATCTCGCGGTGCTCAGCCTCGATCCGCGGGTGGAGAACCAGATCGTCGCCAGCATCGGCGCCAATGCGGGCCATAGCTCGCTGGCGGTCGAGCCGCGCCTGGCCGAGCAGATCATCCGCCGCCTCGCGCCGATGAGCGAGGAGATGTTCCGCCAGGGCCGCGCCCCGGTGCTGCTGTGCGGCGGCGAGATCCGTCGCCACCTGAAGAACCTTACCCGCCGCAGCATCCCCAAGCTCTCGATCCTGTCGGTGAGCGAAATCCCGATGCGCGTGAACCTGAAGTCGTTCGACGTGGTCCGGCTGGAAGGGTGAGCCGGGGCGACCCGCCGTCCCCGCCTGCGCGGGGATGCCGGGTGTGCCGATCATGTCCTGGCCCTAACGCGCGCCCAGCTTGGCCAGCGAATGGGCCAGCGTCTTGCCATCGGCGCCGATCGGCGTGTGGAGCGCAGTCTCGAAGATCGTGGCGGCGCGCGCGCTATTCCCCTCGCCCGCCGCGATCAGCATCGACGCGAGCGCCGCCGCGAAGCTCTCCCGGTCCAGCCGCAGCGCGATCGCGGTGCGCCGGCGCGCCTCCTCGACATGGCCGTCGAGCAGCTCGACCACCGCGATCGAGCCCTGCGCCTCGCCGAAATTGTCGTCGAGCGCCAGCGCCTTCTCGAAGCGCGCACGGCCGGCGGCGCGATCGCCGGCCAGGACATGCGCCCAGCCCGCCGCGATCCACGAGCCGAGATGCGTGCCGAACATCTCGGCGCCCTTGTCGAGGTCGCGCGCCGCCTCCGCCTGGTCGCCGCCCAGCATGCGCGTGAGCCCCAGCCCGATCCAGGCCCGGGGGGCGCCGGGCGCGCGGGCGAGCGCCGCCTCGAACAGCTCCGCCGCGGCCGTGGGATCGTCCTCGCTGAGCGCCAGCGTGCCGAGCGTGGTGAGGGCATCGGGATGATCGCCCGCCATCCGCGCCGTGCGCGCCGCGAGATCGGTGTCCTCGATATCGATCGCGAGCGTCGAGACGATGGCGTTGAGCCCGCGATGCTCGGGATGGAGCGAGATCAGCGTGCGGGCGCGCTCCCCGGCAAGATCGAACTGGCCGAGCTGGTGCAGCAGCTGCACTTCGAGCTGCGCAGCCTGGGGCAACGCAGCGCTGGTGGCCGTGTCGAGCACTGCCAGCGCCTCGTCGAAACGCTTGGCCATGGCGAGCGACCAGGCAAGGTTGAAGCGCACCGGCGGCGCGTCTGCGCCCCCGGCAAGCAGGGCCGCATAAAGGTCGGCGGCACGCGTCCAGTCCAGCCGGCGCATCGCCACGAGCCCGGCCAGATGCTGGGCCTGGGGCGTCAGCGGCCGCAACCGGGCGTGGCGATCGAGCAGTTCCTCGGCGGCATCGAAATGCGCTTCGGCAAAGGCCGCTTCCGCGGCATCGGCGATCAGCGCGACATTGTCCGGGTCCTCGGCCAGCAATGCCGCGAGGCGATCGTGGCGGCTCTGTGCGGCGGCGGTCTGGTTCATGCTCGAGATTCCCTCAACTGGGCCAGGGCCCGGTCCATCAATTGGCGCCCTTCGGGCGTCTCGCCGATCATCCGGCTGACCTGATCGACGATCGCGATCAGCGCCGGATCGTTCCCCACCGCTTCGCCGAATTGCTCGGCAAGCAGCCCCCGAACCATCGCCCGGCGCAGTTCCTCCTCATCCAGCGTGTCGAGCGCCGCCAGCGCGCGGACCCGGTCGAGCGGGCGCGCGGACGCCGCCTCGGCACGGGAGGTCCGGCCCTGCCGCGCCGTGCCGCGGTTGCGGCTGGTCCGTTGCAGCTGCTCGTGCAGGAGCAGCAGCACCTGATCGACATTGCCGATGCGAGTCATGTCGCGCGCGCGTTCAGTGCGAGGTTCCCCGCCCGATCTGGTCGAGCAGGAACGACGTGGCCGAAGCCTCCGCATCGGCGGGCGCGGCCGGTGCCCCGTCACCGGCCAGGCGGCTGCATTCGTCGATGATCAGGCGCATGTCGCGGTTCAGCGGCGGATTCTCCTCGTTCACCGCGATCCCTTCGGTCAGCTCGCGGATCGCCTCGCCGAAATGATCCTGGATCAGGTGCCGCAGCCCCCGGACGAAATGCGCGAGATAATGATCGGACGCCAGCGTATCGAGCGGCTCCCAGGTGGCGAGCGCACGCGCCGCCTCGCCCGAGGTCAGCTCGAAGAAGCCGAGCTGGAAGCGCGCCAGGGCAAAGTCCGGCGCCAGGGCGACGGCGCGGCTCAGCGCCGCGTGCGCCTCGATCGGCCGGCCCGATCCGGCGAGCATCGAGCCGCGCAGGAAGTGGAGCCGGGCATCGTCGGGATAGGCTTCGATCAGCCGCTCGGCGAGACCGAGCTCGTCCGGCGTGCCCGCATGCATCGCGGCGAGCAGCTGCGCCATCTCCTCGTCACTGCAAAGCGTCATGTCCGTCTCCATCAACGATATCCTATCCGTGTCCGCAGCTTCGCCAGTGCATGGGCGTGGAGCTGCGAGACGCGCCCCTTCGACAGCTCGAGCAACTGCGCGATCTGCGAGAAGCTTACGCCGTTCTCATAGTGCTGGCGAATGATCGCTGCCTCGCGCTCGGGCAAGCGATCGATCTCGCGGTCGAGCTGGGCGTTGAGCTGGCGCCATGCCAGGCTCTCATAGGCATTGGGGCGCCGGTCGATACCGTCCTCGGGCTCCACCAGGCCGGTTCCCTCCAGCATCAGGCCGATCGCGAGCCCGGCGGCGAGATCGGCGAGCGCGTCGAGCGGATCGGCCGGGCCGGCTTCCGCCGCGATCGAGCGGAGTCGCTCCGTCTCGATCCGGCGGCGATAGCTATATTGTGCGTCGCTCTCGTTCATCCGGGCCGCGCCATCCGCGATGCTGCCGATGATCCGGCGCCGCGCGAAGGCCCCGAAGGGAATGCCGCGCAACGGATCGTACCGGTCGATCGCGACCAGCAGCCCCTCATAGGCGAACTGCTCCATGTCGTTCAGCTCGACGCCATTGCGCGGCCGCGCGCGCAATTGGCGCCGGGCAATGGCGCGCGCCAGCGAGCGATACTGCGTGAATATCTGCTCGCGACACCTGAACTCGCGCTCGAAGCGGAATCGCCGCCACAGCGACGCTTCCACCCGCGGGGGCACCAGCAACAGGCCGAGCCCCGAGGAAGTGCCGCGGCGGCGCTGCTTCATCTGAAGCTTCCCAGCACGCCCTGCAGGATCAGCCCCCAGCCGTCGATCAGGACGAACATGAGGATCTTGATCGGCAGCGAGATCGTCGATGGCGGGACCATCATCATGCCGAGCGCGAGCAGGATCGAGGCGACGACAAGGTCGATCAGCAGGAACGGCAGCAGGATGACGAAGCCGATGGTGAAGGAGACGCGCAATTCATTGAGAATGAAGGCCGGCGTCAGCTTGAGCAGGTCCACCTGCTCGGGCCGGTCGGGCACGGGCGCCTTGGCGATCGCATAGATCGCCTCGATGTCGCCGTCGCGGGTCTGGGCGAGCATGAAGGTGCGCAGCGGCCCGCTGCCTTTCTCGATCGCCTGCTCGACGGAGACGCTGCCGGCCATCAGCGGCTTCAGCGCCTGGCTGTTCACAGCGGTCAATGTCGGCCCCATGGTGAACGCGGTCAGGAACAGCGCGAGGCTGATCAGCACCGGGTTGGGCGGCGTCTCGGGCATGCCGAAAGCGTGGCGGACCATTGCCAGCACCACGACGATGCGCACGAAGCTGGTCATGCTGATGAAGATCGCCGGGGCGACGGCCAGCAGCGTGAGCAGCAGCATGGTGCGCACCAGATCGGTGCTCATGCCCGGGCCATTGGCGGCGAAGGCAGCGGCGGGGGTAAGCAGCGCGGCGGCCAGCAGGCACGCCCGGGCGGCGCGGACAAGGCGCATCAGCCGGTCTCCCCCTCCGCGCCTGCCGGCTCCACCGAAGCGGAGGCTGGCGCCGAAACCGCGCATTCGCTCTCGCGCAGCAGGAGCTGTTGCTGCTGCGCGCACAGGACGAGATATTCGCGGCCGTCGCAGCGCAACAGGCAGACATCGGCATATTGGCTGACGCGGCGCGTTTCGAGCACCTCCACTCGCCGCTGTGCCGGCAGCGCCGCGACCAGCCCGCGCAAGCGCGGGAGCGGGAGGGCGATCCGCCCACCGCCACGCTTGAGCGCCAGGGCAGCCAGTGCCGCGAGCATCAGGCAGAGGAGCAGCGCCATCACGATCCGGGTGAGCGAAAGATTCAGGCTCCCGCCGCCGCCCAGCCGCCCCGGCTGCGCAAGGGCGGCGGGGGCATGAACGAGAAGCACCGCCAGGCCTGCCCATGCCGCGGTCAATCGGGCCATTGCGCGATCTCGGTGAGGCGCACGCCGAACTTCTCGCCCACCGCGACCAGTTCTCCCCGCGCCACCGCGACGCCGTTGAGGCGCAGCTCGACTGGCGTGTTGAGCTGCGCGTCGAGCGTCACCACCGCGCCGGCGGCGAGACCGGTCAGCTCGGCCACGGTCATCGGGGCGCCCCCCAGAAACGCCTCGAGCTGGACGCCGACATTCTCGATCAGCTTGCTGCTGACGCGTGCGGGCGCCGGCCGCTCGGGCCGGGCTGTGGCGGGCTGGGTCTCGGCGGACAGGATGTCACTCGGTTCGGTCACGGGATCACTCATCGGGTTGGAGCTTCTACGATCTCGAGCGCGGGGCCGCGCTCGCCTTCGACCACCGCGCAGCGACCGCGTGCCAGCGGCACGCCGTCCACCGCGAGCGGCAGAATGTCGTCGGTCGCGCAGTCGAGCACGAGCACATCGCCGCAGCCGAGCCCGGCAAGCTCGGCGACGGTGATGCGGCTGCGGCCGAGCAGCGCGGAAAGCGACACAGGGATATCGGCCAGCGCCGCCCTGCCGGAACCGAGGGACGCGCCGACCGCCGGTTCGGGCAGCGCCTCGCGGACGAAGCGGGCGAAAATGAGTGCCGACAGCTCGATCTGGAGCGTCAGCCCGCGCGTGGCGGTGACGATCTCGAGCCGGTGCACCGGCCCCTCGCCGCGCCCGGCTTCCGACTGATGCCAGACCGGCCGGTCCAGCGCGAAGCACTGGACAAGGCGGGACTTGAGACCGTCAAGGCATTCCTTGCCCAATGCCTCGAGCAGCGCCTGATCATGCGCATTGCGCTGGCCCGCTGCGGCCGGAACGCCAAGGACCATCGCGCCCAGCGCCATCGCTCCCGCCGGCGGCAGGCCGATCGCCAGGCCTTCTTCGCAGCTGTGCCACACCGCCTTGCGCAACTCGGCGCGCGGTGCCGCGATGCGCGCGAGCGCCCCGGCGACGCGCATCGGCTCGCCCGCGAACCATTCACCCGACCAGCTCTCGATCATGTCGGCGAGCGCACGCTGGGCCGCGGGCGGCGCCGCCGCACCGTCGGGCAGCCAGAGTCGACAGGGAAGCGTCATCCCTGCCCCCGGATGCCGAAGAGCTGCTGGATCATGTCGTTCGAGACGCTGACGATCTGCGACGAGGCCTGGAAGCCGCGCTGGATCAGGATCAGGTCGCCGAACTGCTTGGACAGATCGACATTCGATGCCTCGAGCTGCTTGGCCTTGACCAGGCCCACCCTGGGATCCTCGCTCGCGAGATAGATGCGCTCGCCGCTGCCGTTATAGGTGAACAGCCCGCCATCCTTCTCGAGCAGCGACTGGGTGTCGCGGAAGTCCGCGAGCGCGACCGCGCCGAGATCGAGCTTCTGCTCGTTCGAATAGGCGAGCTCGAGATGGCCGGTGGCATTGACCGTCACGGTGGTGAGCGCGCCCACGCCGTGCCCATCGATCGAGGAAGCGCGCAGGTTGGAAACGTCGCCCGAGGAATAGGACTGCACCGCCGAGAAATCCAAGGTCACTTTGAAGTTGTTGGTGGTATCCTCGACCTCGATCTTGGCGGTGCTGGGATCGACGACGCTGCCGATGAACTTCAGGTTCTTGGTCGCGACACTGCCCTTCTCGTCACTGATCTTGACGGTCCATTCGCCGGCGACCGTGCCCTTCTCGAACTTCGCGCTCCATTTGTGCGAGCCGCCCTTGGCGTCGTAGACGACCATGTCGTTGATCGTGACCGCGTTGACGGCGGTGTTCGACAGATTGTCCGTGAAGGTGATCGTGGTGCTGCCGAGCGGCGCGCTGGTGCGCTTCTGGTCGATCGAAAGGCTCACCGGCCGGCCGGAGGAGTCGAGCGTCGCCAGCCGGTAGCTGGTGCCCGAAAGGACGATGAACCCCTTGTTGTCCACTTCGAAGCTGCCGGTGCGCGCATAGAGCATCTTGTCGCCGTCCATCAGGACGAGGAAGCCGCCGCCATCGATCGCCAGGTCCAGATCGCGACCGGTCTGCCGCAACTGGCCGGCGCTCAGATCGAGCCGGCTCTGGCCGATGCCCACGCCGTTGCCGCCGCCATTGCTGTCGGTGTCGTGCGAGAGCCCGCCCTGGCTGCCGCTGCCATAATAGTTCTGGAACGTCACCGTCGAGCCCCGGAAGCCCGAGGTGTTGAGGTTGGTCACGTTGTTGCTGACCTGCTCCAGCCCGCGGGAATAGGCGTTGAGACCACTGAGGCCGATATAGATGGCACCGAACATGGCTTAATTCCCCTTCCTGACTTGCGAGATGCTGGCGATCGCGAGGTTGCTGATCGTGCGATTGTCCGCCGTCTTGATCGTGATCCGCGGCGTGCCGTTGTCGAAGGCCACCGCGGTCACCGTACCCGTCAGCGTGGTCGCGCCCGCCGGCACGTCGACCATGGTGCCGAGAAGGCTGGTCGCCTGGCTGGTCGCCTGGGCCGAGACCAGCAGCTCGAGCCGGTCGTTCATCGTCTGGCTCTGCTGGATCTGCGAGAATTGCGCGAGCTGTGAGACGAACTCGAAATTGTCCATCGGCTTCAGCGGATCCTGATAGGTCAGCTGGGTCAGGATGATCTTGAGCAGCGCATCAAAGCCGAGGCCGAAGGCATCGGTCGCCGCACTGGCGGTGCTGGCATTCTGCTGGGTGCCGTTGGCGGCACTCACCGGCGCGGTCTGCGCGATCATCGTTCACTCTCCCGTAGCGGCATGGCGTTGATCTGGATGCGGGCGGCGGAAAGACCGTGGCGGCCGAGCAGCGCCGCGATCTCGTCGCGCAACCGATGGCGTTCCGCCTCGTCCAGCCCTTCGACGCGCGCGGCAATCTGAAGCCCGCTCTCGAGTTCGCGCAGCGCCACGTGCAGCGCCGAACGGGCGGCGGAGGGCGTGCGATGGGCGCGGCGCTGCGCCGAGGCGACCGGATCGGCGGCGTCATAATCCTCGAGCGCCGGCGGCTGCGCGGGCGCGGCGCTCCCCATCGGCGCGGCCGGGACGACCGCCGGGACGGCCCCGGCGGCACGCATCGCCGGCCGAGGCGCCGCGCCCGGCCGCGCCGCCGCGCCGGATTCCTGGCGCCCCCCCGATACGATTTCCCGACCCAGGCCCGCGGCCAAATCCCCCGGGGCGGCGCCTGGAACCGGCGCGCGCATCGCATCCTCTTGCCCAAGTGCCACCGCCTGGCCCGGAGTCTCGCCCGCATGGCCGAAGAAGCCGTTCTGATTGAACATCCGCGCGCGCGGGGCGAGCGCCTGCTGCGCCGGCCCGGCGCCCGCAGCATCGGGAGCGAGCAGCGAAGCCTCCGGCGCCGCCAGGGAAGGCATTTCGCCAGGCGCCGCCGCCCCGCCAGCCAGCGCGCCACCGGCGCCGAGCAACTGCGCGAACAGGTCGCTCGGCGCCTGTCCGTGCTGCTGATCGGCGGAATCGCCCCGCCCCTCGGGCGGCATGGGGCCGGTATGCGGGAGAGGTCCAATCATGCTCGCCTCCAGTTCGAAGCCATGCGATCCGCCAGCACGTCGAGCGCGCGTTCGTCACGATCGCGCCGCCGCGCCCGGCGGCTGGTGTCGAGCGCCCGGTCCGCAAGCCGGCAATGCGCATCGCCATCGTGCCAGGTCCGCTCCGCGAGCGCGCACGCCTCGGCCATCTGCGCGCGATGCGCCTGCGCGGCCGCGCTCGCCTGGCCCTGCTCGACAAGCTCGGCGGCAAGCGCATGGGCGAAATCCGGCGCGAAGTCCGCGCTGCCCAGATGCGCGTCCCAGGCAAGCGCGGCCATTGCCGTGCGCTCGTCCGCCCGCCGCGACGCGTCCGCGGCCTCTTCCTCGCGCACCTGCGCCGCGGCCAGCTCCTGATGCGCCGCCATGCGCTGCGCGACACGAAGCGCGGCGATGTCGGCAAGCGCGCGATGGGCCCGGCGGTCATGCATGGCCGCTGCTCCCGATCGCCATGCCCAGGCCGGCGAGCGTGTCGGCGAACGCCGAATTCTCGCCCTGCCCCTGGCGCAGGAACGCCATCAGCTTCGCCCGCATCGCGATCGCCTGATCGATCTCGGCATTGGCGCCGCCCTTGTAGACGCCGCTCTCGATCATCACGCGCGCCTCGTCATAGACGCCGAGCTGGGTGACGGCGGTGCGCGCCGCCGCGGCGTGCTGGCGCTCCATCAGCCGCGCGGCCTGGCGGCTGATGCTGCGCGACACATCGATCGCCGGAAAATGCCCGCGCTCCGCGAGCGTGCGCGACAGCACGACATGGCCATCGAGCAGCGACTTCATCACTTCGACGATCGGGTCGTCGACATCGTCGGTCTCGCTCAGCACGGTCATCACCGCAGTGATCGCGCCGCGTCCAGTGGCGCCGCAGCGCTCGACCAGCCGCGGCAGGGCCGCGAAGACATTCGGCGTATAGGCGCGCACCGTCGGCGGCTCGCCGGCGGCCAGCCCGATCTCGCGCAGCGCCATGGCAAGGCGCGTGACCGAATCCACCACCAGCAGCACATGCTCGCCGCGATCGCGCCAATGCTCGGCCAGGCACAGCGCGACATTGGCGGCCCGGGCGCGCAGTGCCGCGGTCTCGTCGGACGTCGCGGCGACCAGGGTGAAGCGCGCCGCATCGGCACGCGCGGAGAGCGTGCGCCAGATCGCCTCGACTTCGCGCCCGCGCTCGCCGACCAGGCACAGCACCACGCGGTCGCATTCGATCTGCCCCGCGAGCTGCTCGAGCAGGCTGGTCTTGCCCACGCCCGCGGCCGCGAAGATGCCGACGCGCTGCCCTTCGCCCAGCGTCAGCAGCCCGTCGATCGCGCGCAGCCCGGTCTTCACCATGCGTCGCGGTGCCGCGCGCTCGAGCGGGCGCGGCACCGATCCGGCCAGCGCCGTCCGGCCCGCGACGGCGATTTCCCCCCGGCCGTCGAACGGCCGCCCGAACCCATCGATCGCCCGCCCGGCGAACCCGTCTCCCACCGCCGCCGAGCCACCGCCGGGCAGCGCCGTCACCCGCGCGCCCGGGCGCACCCGGCGATTCTGCTCGAGCGGCACCAGGATCAGCCCGGCTTCGTCCACTGCGGCGACTTCGACGCGCACGACGCCCCCCTCTCCGGCAACGTCGCAAAGGTCGCCCACGGTGCAGGCCGGACCGGTCGCCTCGAAATGGCCATGCGCGACCTTGCGCACGAAGCCGACCGGGCGGACCAGCTCCAGATCGCGCAGCCGCTGCAGGAAGGGATGGGCGGTCATCCGGCCATCTCGGCGAGCAAGGCCGACAGCGCCTGCCACTGCGTGTCCATGTCGAGATCGATCTGGCCCAGCCGGCATTCGATCCGGCTGGCGCCGGCACGCAGCGCGCGGTCGATCTCGACGCGCACCCCTTCCGCGCCGAGCCCATCCGCGAGCGCGGCGAGCGCGTCAGCGTCCGGAAAATCCTCTGGGCTCAAATGGATAGCAATCACGCTCGAGCGACGCAGGGCAGCGAGCTGACGCGCGATCATCGCCTCGACCAGGCCGGACCGGTCCTCGCCATCGGCGAACATCCTGGCAAGCGCGGCACGGGCGAGTTCCGGGGCGAGCCGATCGAGCGCCCCCAGCCGCTCGCCCAGGTCGGCGCGGGCGCGCTCCAGCCCCTGGCGAAGCGCGGCGATCCCATCGGCCTCGCGCCGCTCGGCCTGCGCCAGCCCCTCCTGCCGGCCCTCCTCGCGCGCCACCGCCACCGCGCGCTTCGCCGCCGCCTCGTCCTCGGCGCGCTGGCGCTGGAGCCGCTCCAGCTCGGCAATCAGCCGGGCCTGCTCGATGTCGCGCGGATCCGGCACCGGCATCTCACGCGCTTCGGCGGGCGGACGCACGCCGCCGACGAAGCTGCGCACCGCGACCCCGGCATCGGACTTGATGAGCATGGTCACGGCAGCTTGCCGCGCGGGCGGAGCAGGCCGCCCATCGCCTGGGCAAGCGACGCGCCGCGGCCCGGCTCGGGGCGCGCCGCCCCCTTGCCCGCCGGCATCAGGAACGCATCGAGGGCGCGCCGGCCCGCCACGGTCAGCCCCGTATCGCGCGCCTCGAGCCGTGCGGCGATATCGGCCGAATAGGGAGAAGCCGGTTCCACCGGGCCGCTCGCCAGGGCAGCGAGCCGGGCGCGGACGCGGCGGCGCTCCTCGGCGCCCAGCCTTGCGAGCACGGCCCTGCGATCGGCGGCGGGCATCTCGCGCAATGCGTCGATCAGAATGTCGAGCCGGGCCTCAGGCAGCAGCATCGCCGGCCTCCTCCGTCATGTTGAGCTGGCGGCGGAGCCGCTGCGCAAAGGCCTCCTGCTCCTCGCCGCTCATCCGGCTGCCCGAAGTGCGGAAACGCCAGGCCAGCATCGCCGCGATCGCCACGCCGGCAACCAGCCAGAGCCACACCGGCGGCCAGGCGAAGCCGAAGCCCTGGGCCGGCAGCGGCGCGGCGGCAGGCGCGCTTGCCGCCACATGGCTGGGCTGCGCGATCGGCGGGGAGGACTGCGACCGGTCGATCGGCCCAGTCTCGAACGACAGGCTGTCGCCGGCCTGGTCGTCGAGCCCCGTCGCCTGGACGATGGCATTGCGCGCGACCTGCTGGTCCTCGGGGTTGATCGGAGCTTCGCTGATGAACAGGATGCGCATGCGGAAGTTGCGCGCCGATCCCTCGCCCGAAGGCGTCCAGCCGGCGGCGGGCGCCGTCGCCGGATCGGAACCGGCCGGGCCGTTCGGCAGCAGCAGGAGGCGCAGGGCAAAGCGCACGCCCGGCATCTGCCGTTCCACCGCGCCGCGCGCCCGGGCACGATAGTAATTCTCGACCGCGCCGCGCTCCTCGATATCGGCGGGGCGCTCGAGGCCGGCACCGCCCTCGATCGCCGGCGCGGGGCTGATCACATGGCCGGCGGCGTCGAGCACCACCACCTTGCTCTCGGGCAGATCGGGGACCGCCGCGGCAACCAGCTGCTGGATGCCGGAGACGCGCGCCGGGTCGGCCGTCTGGCCCGGCTTCATCGTCACCGTCACCGCTGCCTTGGGGTCGACCCGGTCGCCGCGGAAGAGCGCCTTTTCGGGCAGCGCGAGATGGACACGCGCGGTCTCCACGCCGTCCATCGCCGTGATGGTGCGGACCAGCTCGCCCTGGAGCGCGCGCTGATAGTTGATCTTCTGCGCGAAGTTGGTGAGCCCCATGTCGGACTTGTTGAACAGCTCGAAGCCGATCTGGCCCCGCGCCGCCGCGTCCGACCCGGCGATCGCGACGCGGGTGGCATCAGCCTGCCCCTCCGGCACCAGGATCGTCGCGCCGCCGTCGCGCAGGCGATAGGCCACGCCGCGCTTGTCGAGCTCAGCGACGATCGCGGAGGCATCGGTCGGCCGCAGCCCCTGGGCGAGCACGACATAATCGGTGCGCAGGAACAGGAAATAGCCGGTGGCAAGCAGCAGCAGGACGAGCCCGAGGACGCCGCCCAACAGGTACAGCTGGCCACGGGGAGCGGCGGGAGCGGGAACGGGGTTTTCCATCGGAGATCAGCCGGTCAGAGAGGCATGTTCATGATTTCGCGATAGCCCTCGACGATCCGCGAGCGGACCTGCATCGCGAGCTCCACCGAAAGCCGGGCCTGCTCCAGCGCCATGGTGACCTGGTGCACCGGCACCGAATCGTCGACCGTGAACTGCTGGACGAGCTTGTCCGCCGTGGCGATCTTCTGGTCGACACCGCGCAGACCGCTCATCAGCACCTCGCCGAAGCCGGCGCCCCCGGCGGACTGGGCGACCGTCCCGCTCGCCTCGCCCAGGCGCAGCGCGAGCGGCGCCGCATCGACGCTGCCGATCGCCGCGATCCCCTCGACCCCGGTCACGACTGCTTGCCCAGTTCGGCGGCGCGCGAATACATTTGCTGCGCGATGCTCATCGCCGTGAGATTGGCCTCATAGGCGCGCGAGGTCTTGATCAGCAGCGTCATCTCGGATGCGTGATCGACATCGGGATAGGTGACGAAGCCATCGGCATCGGCATGCGGATGGCCGGGTTCGTAGACCCGCCGCGTCCCCGCCGCCATCGGCTCGACGCCGAGCACCTCGACGCCGCCGGGCGTCTTGTCGTCCGCGCGCACGAGATGCGCGAAATCGACCTGCGGCCCCGACAACAGGCGCAGCGGGTGGAAAGGCTGGCCGGAGGCGGTGCGGCTCGTGTTGATGTTGGCGAGGTTCTGCGCGATCACCTGAAGGCGCTGCCACTCGACGTCCAGGCCGGTGCGGCTGATGGCGATGGCATCCATCTCAGCGGCCTCCCGAAACGATGGTGCGGGCAAGCTCCATCTGACGGCCGAGGATCGAGAGCAGCGCGCCATAGCGCATCGCCGTCTGCGAGGCGTTGGCGATCTCCAGGTCGAGCCGCATCTCGCTGGCGATCCGCGGCGCCGGCACCAGCTCCACCTTGGGCTCGACCCCCGCGATCGCCCCGCCGCCCTGCGTCGCCGCGCTGCGCAGGCTGTCCTCGAAGGTGACGCGGATCGGCCGATAGTTGGGCGAGTTCGCGTTGGCGATGTTCTGCGCGGTCGCCTGGTAGCGCGCGGTAAGTCCGTCGAGCGCCTTGGCGATCAACGCCGTCGAAATACTCTCCATGTCCCCACCCTTTTCACGCTACTGAACGATGATCTCCGCGTGCAGCGCGCCCGCGGTCTTGATTGCCTGGAGGATGCTGATCATGCGCCGCGTATCGACATGCGCGCGCGACAGCGCCTGGACGAGGTCCGCGACCGAAGTGTTGGGAAAGCGGAACGACTGGTCCCCCACCCCTTGCGCCACCTCGAGCTTGGTGTTGGTGACGATCAGGCTGCTGACGTCGCTGGCGAAGCCGCCATAGAAGCCGCCGGGCTGCGACGCGCTGCGCTCGCCGGTTACCGTCACCTTGATGTCGCCCTGCGCGATCGCGACGCTCGAGATCATCACGTCGCCGCCGGCCACCACCGTGCCGGTGCGCTCGTTGATCACGATGCGCGGCGCGACGTCGGGCTCGACCCGGACATTCTCGAGCTGCGCCACGAAGCCGGTTACCTCCGTCGGCGCGCCGGCGAAGCGGATGCGGACCTCGTCGGCATTCTTCGCAAGCGCGGTGCCATAGCCGAAGCGCGCGTTGATCTGCTCCGCGATGCGCTGCGAGGTCGAGAAGCTCGGGCTGGCGAGCAGGAACCCGATCTCGTTGCCGCCGCGCAGCACCGCGGACTCCACCGGCGCCTCGATGGTGCCGCCACCCTGGAGCACCGCGGTGGTCGGATAGTTGCGCTGCTGCTGGTTGAGATCGGCGTCGAACCGATAGCCCCCCACCAGCAGCGGCCCCTGCGCCAGCGCATAGGTGCGCTGGTCCGGCCCGAGCAGCGGCGTCATGATCAGCGTGCCCCCCGCCAGGCTGCGCGCATCGCCGATCGAGGATACGGTGACGTCGATCCGGTCGCCGACATTGGCCGAAGGCGGCAGCACCGCGGTGACCATCACCACCGCGACGTTGCGGCTGCTGAGCTGGTCCTCGGTCACGCTGGTGCCTAGGCGGCTCAGTACGTTGCGCAGCGCCTGGCGCGTCACGGCGCTGCGGCGCGTGTCGCCCGATCCCGCAAGGCCGGTGACCAAGCCATAGCCCACCAGCGCATTCTCGCGCCAGCCGTCGAACCTGCCCAGGCTCTTGAGCGGCACCGACTGGGCCATGGCGGGCGCGGCCGGCACCGCCAGGGCCAGTATCAGGGCCAGCACCAGGGCCGCCGCGCGGAGGGTTCCGACGCCGCGCATCAGCCCAGCCCCAGCAGCGAGAAGATGCGGTTGAGCAGCCCCGGCCTGGCGCTGCGCGAGACGAAGCCCTTGCCGTCATAGTTGATCTGGGCATCGGCGATCCGGCTCGACAGCACGCTGTTGTCGCTGCGGATGTCCTCGGGCCGGATGCGCCCGCGCACGGCGATCAGCGTCTTCTCGCCGTTCACATGGAGGCGCTGCTCGCCGACGATGCGATAGTCGCCATTGGGCAGCACCTGCTCGATCGTGACGCTCAGCTGCGCGACCAGCCGCTCGCTGCGCCGCACCTCGCCGCGCCCGGTATAGCCGCCGCCGAAGGAGAGCTGGCCGCTCTCGCTGATCGAGCCCGCATTGAGCCCGCCCGACACGTCGGTGCTCTTGCGCGTCGCATTCTGCGTGGTGTTCGAAGCCTCGGCCGCCTGCTGGACGACCACCGTGATCGCGTCGCCCACGCCGCTGGCGCGGCGGTCCGCGGCCATGGCGGACCAGTTCCCGCCCTTGAAGAGATCCTGCGCGGCCGCCGGTGCCGCGAGCAGCAGCGCCGTGGCGGCGGCGGCGGTTGCCAGCCTGGGGCTCATCGCCCGCCCTCCCCGCCGGCCAGCGCGAGCGGCGCGGCGAAGACCTTGCCCTGGGCATCGCGCACGAACAGGCGCCCGCCCGAACGGCCGGACTGCATCGTGGTCACCGCGCGCTCGACCGTCACCGGGCCGGCCGCCGAGCGCAGCGTGAGCGGGGTTCCCTTGCCGATCGCGTTCCGGGGAAGTGCCGCCAGCCGCCCGAGATAGGCGCCCGCCGGCAGCGCGGCACGCGCCACCGCCAGCCCGCCCCGCTCGTAGCGCAGCGCCGCCGGGGCCGCATCGCGGCATTCGGTCGCGATCACGTCTCCCGCCGTGACGGCGGCGCCCGCCGGAATCGCGGCGGCAGCGGCGAAGCAGCCGCCATGGCTGCGCGCCGGCGCGGCCGTGAGCGCGGCGCGGATCCGGACAGTCCCTTCCGCCGGTGCCGTCACGCGCAGCCCGGGCACCCGGCGGCGCACCAGCGCGGCGAGATCGCGCGCCGGCAGGGCGAGCGCCGACGCGCCGCGCGGCAGCCGGGCGACCACCAGATCGGCGATGCGCGCCGGCAGCACGCCCTCGCGCGCCGCGACCAGATCGCCGACGCGCAGCTGCGCCGAGCGCACCTCGACCACCGGCCTGAGCGCGACGTCCACGCCGCCGCCCCCGGCCGTGGCGGCGACGAGCGCCACCCCCATGACGATCCCCCCTGCCATGGTGCTAGCGCCGCAGGCCGTTCGCGATGCCCATGAGCTGATCGGCGGCCTGGACGATCTGGGCATTGGCGGCATAGGCGCGCTGGACGAGCATGAGCCGCACCATCTCATCGGTCAGCGCGACGTTCGACTGCTCGATCGAACCCTGGACAAGCATCCCCATGCCGTCTTCCCCGGGCACCGCTTCGCTGAGCGCGCCGGCGTCTTCGACCCGGTAGAGGCCGCCGTCGAGCCGCGAGACCGCCGACGGATCGTTGACGCGAACGAGCTGGATCTGCCCGAGCTCGACCGGATCGGCGCTGTCCGGCACGCGCACGCGCACCACGCCGTCCTTGCCGATCTCGATCGCGCTGGCGTCGCCCGGCACGGTGATCGCGGCGCGCAGCGCGATGCCATGGCTGGTCGCCAGCTGGCCGTCGTCATTCACCTTGAGCGCGCCGCCGCGCCACAACAGCGTCTGGCCGCCCGGCCCCATCAGCTCGATGAAGCCCTGGCCGTCGATCGCCACGTCGAGCTGCTGGCCGGTGCGCTCCAGCTGGCCCTGCTCGTTCAGCATGAACTGGGTATCGAGCATCACCCCCGCGACTTCCACGGGAAGCGGGCGCAGGTCGGGCGTCGCCACATCCTGCGGGCGGCTGGCGACCACGTCCGAGAAACGCAGCTGGGCGCGCTTGAACGCCGGCGTGTTCACATTGGCGATGTTGTTGGCGATGCCGTCCAGCGCGCGCTGCTGCGTCTGGAGGCCCACCGCCCCCACATAGAAGGCGTCGCTCATCGCGTCTGGCCCAGGCTGGAGATCGCGCGGCCGATCAGATCGTCATAGACCTGCACCAGGCGGGCGCCGCCTTCCGACTGACGCAGCGCGGTCATCATCGCGACCATCTCGTCGCCCATCTCGACATTCGAGCTTTCGACCATGCCCTGGCGGATCACCGGCCCGCCGACAATGTCCATCGCCCCCGCCCCGGCCGAGAAATAGGATTCGCCCACCGGCGTCAGCGCCTGCGGATCCTCGGCGGCGAACAGCTCGATCCGCGCGACCGGCCGGCCGGCCTCGATCACCGTGCCGTCCTGCTGGACAGTGGCGGCCTGGCCATCGAGCACCAGGTCCCCGCCGCCCTGCTGCTGCAGCACATAGCCCTGCGGCGAGACCAGCGTGCCGTCGGCGGCGAGCTTGAACTGGCCCTGGCGCGAATAGACCAGGCGATCGCCGGCGCGGAGCTGGAAGAACCCGTCGCCGCTGATCGCGAGATCGAATGGATTGCGGGTCTCGGTGAGCTTGCCCTGCGCGAAGTTGCGGCGGACCGCGACCTCGGGAAGCGGCCGAACGTCGTTCGGCGAAGCCTGGAGAAGCTGCGAGAACCCTATCTGCCGCTTGAAGCCCGGCGTCGAAACATTGGCGACATTGTGCGCCGCCACTTCAAGCTTTCTTTCAGACGCACTAAGAATAGCCGTCGCCGCATCGACGAGACCTGACATACCGCCCCCCGGTTACTGTCTCGATATGAGACAGATCCGGCCTTTCTCCGTCAAGTGGCGGCATGAAAGAAATATTTCAGTATGTTGCACCCACGATACAACCACGGAAATAGCACGATTCGCACCAAATGGATGGCAATGTCGCCATTCTTCTTTGCCAATCTACAATAGACCGAATCGACTTACATCCATTCCGGTCTATTTTCTTTGGAACCAGCGCCAGGCACCTGCTCCAAACCGTGTCGCCAACCTCGCGCGCGCCGTCGCGCCCGGCATCGGTCCGGACGGCGCCCCCGTCGCGCGGGCCACGCATCGGTCATGCCGCTGGCGGCGGGGCCGGGCCCCGCCCGCGCCAAGGGTCAGTCGGGGATTCGCACGCCCGAGATGCGCGCGCCGGCCGGCAGGCCCCGCGCCTGGCGAATGAGATCCACGCTCACCGACCAATAGACTTCCATGTCGATCAGCTCGAGATTGGCGGTCGTATCCTGTCCGCCGAGGAACAGCGGCCGGATATAGCCGACGCACTGGTTCGCCCGCGGTGCCGGCTTGCCGCTCCCGCGCCAATTCTCGAAGAACTCATCGGCCAGCGCGGCATCCGGCGCATCGACAAGTTCCTCATCGTGGAAGGTGAGGATGTTGCACGGAATCTCGAGCGCCGAAGCCGTGCCCGGCTCGAACATCATCACGCCGTCGCGGCCCTGGATGCTCGACTTGCTGGTGGTCGCGAAGATCCGCCCCAGCCAGTCGCTTCCGAACACCGTCAGGGTGCCCGCGAAATCGGGAAAGCCTTCCTCGACCATCGCATTGTAGTTGGGCAGTTGGATGGGATCGAACACCCGGTAGATGCCGCCGTTGAACGAGACGCCGCCGAACCGCTCGAACAATTCGGCAAGCGCATCGTCGCTCGGGCGGACCGGCAACGGAACCGGAGGCCGATCGAAATCCGGAGAGAATGTTTCGGTGAAATCCTCGAACACCTGCTACCTCACAATCCTAATGCACGATCCTGATTCCGGAAACCTTCGTACCGGATGGAACTCCGCGCAATTGCCGGCCGATCTGCGCCCCGAGGCTCCTGTTCACGCTCAGGTCCAGCGGTCGCATGTTCGATATAATATCGGCGCCTCCCAGCTGTAAATCGATGATATGGTCCACATCCGCGCCAGCGGGGATGGCATTGCCGGCCTGGCGATAGCGCGACGCCGCCGAAGTGCCGCTGCGGACCGAAGGCGTCACCCGCAGTTCCGCTCCGTTGAGGGCGTTCACCTTTTCGAGCGCGGCGGCGCGCTGCTCGGCATTCCATCCCTTCTTCATCTTGACGGTCAGCTCGATGGCCTCCTCGGCCTTGGCCACTGCGCGCGCGGCCTCGGCACCGCGCACGCCCATCGCAGCCGCCCGGGTGCCGCGGATCGCGGTGGTCACCAGGTTCGAGCTGCCGAGCGTCGCGACGGTCAGGCCGACCTCGCCCACGGCGAGCAGGCCCCAGCCCGCGGCGGCCCAGTAATTGCCCGACTGATAGGCCTCCCAGGCGGACTTGCCGCTGCCATAGCCGGGAACGATGACCTGCGCGGCGACGTCCGCCACCTGGCCGACGGTGATCCCGTCACCATTGCCGGCCTGCCCGCCCTGGCCGGCGGGCGTGGTGAGCGGCGAGATCTGCGGCACGATGTCGGCACCGACGCTGAGCTTGATGCCCAGCCCCGGGATCTCGACCGTGCCGCCGGTGTAGACATAGGTGTCCCCGCCGTTCGACATGAAGCGGGTCGCGCCGCCGCTATGCTCGAACGCCGCCCAGAAGCTGGTGACACCAGCCGCGTTTCCGGTGAAGTCGATGTTGATGCCGGGCGTGTTGGCGACCGCGACGCCGTCCTTCGCCAGCCAGGCCGGCAGGCTCGTCTTGATATACTGGTGATGATCGTCGTCATTGACGATCGGCACGTCCGGACCGGCGCGCAGCTTCGGCTTGCCGTCGTCGGGAACCGCCTCGCCCCGCCGCGCTGCTTCGCCCCGCTCGCGCATGGCCGCCAGGTCGCCGCGGACCACCAGGCCATTGTCGGTCAGATCGAAGGTGATGCCATATTGCTTATAGGCCTCAAGGTCCTGCGGCGTTCGGTTGGCGAGCCATTCCGCCCCCGCGGTGCGGACCGCGTTGACGGGCTTGGGCTGCTCGGGCGCCTTCATCGTGGCGCCGCGCAGCATCAGGTCGCTGAGCGCCTGGCCGATGACATCGGGTATCCCGGCAACGAGATTGTCGCCGAAGCTCGTGCCCTCGATCGCGCTGCGGGTCGCCGCGCTCGCCACCATGCCGGCGGCGCTCTGGCCAAGATGGGCGAAATGATTGCCGATGCTGGTGTCGCCGATGGTCGTCACCGCGCCACCGGCATTCTTGATGTCGGTGAACGACTTGGCGCCGAACAGCTTGCCGGCTTCGAAGCTGGCCATCGCGCCGACCCCGGCCGCGGCCACCCCGGCCCAGCTGAACTTGTCCTGCAGCCCGGTGACGACGCCGATGCCCTGGCTGACAAGGCTGCTCGCCGCCGAAGTGACGCCGGCGCGGATCACACCGCTCTTGATGCCGTCGAAGATCCCGCTGCCGCCGATCCCGGCGCTGACGCCGCCGCCGATCGCTGCGAGGCCCACGGCCTTCCAGCTGAACTTCTCCTGGATGCCGGTGGCGACGCCAATGCCCTGACTGACGATCGAGCCGACCGCCGCCGCGCCGGCGCCGATCGCGATGGCGCCGCCCAGGCCGATGCCCGCCGTGGTGGCCAGCGTCCCGCCGAGCACCGCGGAGATGCCGGCGCCGATCGACGAGATCGAGGGAGCCAGCGCGGCCGCCGCGGCGCCGGCCGTCACCACGGTGACTGCGATCGCGACCACCGCGAGCAGCACCATGCCGATCACGCCGCACTTGTTCTTCTTGCCGCCCGCCTGGGGCTGCGGCGTCGACGGCGTGACGTCGCCGATCGCCTCGCCCGGATTGTACGGCTTGAAGCCGGTCGCGTTATAGCTGCTCTTGATGACCCCGCTCGGCAGGGTCAGCGTGCGGCCCTCGGCCAGCGCGGTCGCGCCGCTGATGCCATTGGCGTCGGCGATGCGATACCACAGGCTGGAATCGCCCCACATCGCCAGCGCGATGCCCTGCAGCGTGTCGCCGGCCCGGACAGTATAGCTGCCGCCCGCCGATCCCTGGCTGTAGCTGTTGATCGGATCGTAGCTGTTGGCGAAATCGGCGTAGGAGGTGCCGTAGCTCGAACCGTTGCGGAAGGCCCCCGGCGTGGTGGGCGAGACGGTCTGCCGCTCGCCGATCGACTGCACGGTCGATACGTCGCTGGTGCCGTTGTTGCCGACATAGCCGAGCTGGCGGCCGTTGAAGCGATACCAGATCTCGTGCGGGTCGCCGTTCGACCAGTTATAGTCCTGCTCGTCGCGGCGGATGATCTGCCCGTCGCCATTGAGCTTGAAGCTGACGTTGCGGGCCCGCGCGTCGCCGACATAGAGCGAAGTCAGCTGCCCCAGGCCGTTATAGTAGAAGGTCGTGTAATAGGTGGTCGACTGGCCGGTATTGGGCTTGTGCGCGATCTGCGACTGCACCGCCCCGTCCCACCAGGCAAAGCTGTTGGTGGTCAGCGTGTCGGGCGCGTTGGCATTGTTGTTGTCGCGATAGTTGATCGTCGAGACGCTGATCGCCGCGCCCAGCGCATAGTTCGTGCCATAGCCATAGTCGTAATAGGTGTACGACTGATAGGTATGGCCGTCATACTTCTTGGTCGAGCTGTTCTCGTAGGTGATCTGGCCCTTGTTGTTGTAGCTCGCATAGCGGCTATAGGCGATGGTCGAGCCGTTCGCCTCATAGTCGGTCTGCGAGGTCTGGTGCCCCATCAGGTCATAGTAGAAGCGTGAGCGCAGCGTGCCGGTCGAAGGTGCCGCGGGGATGGTGCCCGGCGGCGTCGCGACACCGGTGTTATAGTCGTAATCCTCGGTGACATAGCCGCCCATCGAGGTCTGGATCTCGAACACGCGGCCGGCGCTGTCGTAGATGTAGTTCTCGCGGCTCTCGTAATAGCTGCCGGGGTAATAATAGCCCCACTCGTAATCATAATAGCCCGGCGAATATTCGGTGCGCATCACGGCGATGCGCTGACCGGCGAGATCGTACAATATGTCCTGCCCGCCACCGGTGCCGTACACTGCCTCGCCGCGGACGATCTGCCCGCCGCGCAACGTGCCCTTGTCGGTGACGACGCGGTTCATGCTGTCGAAGCGGAACCAATAGTCGTTCGTCGTGGTGTAGGACGAGACATTGCCCTGGTAATCGAGCGTCCGATAGGTCGCGGTGGTGCGGCGGACATTGCCGTTCGCGTCATATTCATAGGCGAGGTTCGCCGCGGGCAGCGTCGCCGTGCCCGCCTCGACAAAGGTCTTCAGGCGGCCGAGCGCGTCATAGGTCGCGGTGGAGTTCTGGAGCGTCGCCGAAGTGGTGTAATAGCTCTCGTCGACCCAATAGCTGTTGGTGACGTACCCGTAATAGGGGTCGTATTCCTCGTACCAATAGCCCGGCTGGTAATAGCCCGCTTCCTCGATGGTCTGCTCGGTGAGGCGCTGGCCGAGCTTGTCGTAGCTGTAGGTCGAGACAGTGCGCGCCCAGGTGGAGTTCGCCACCGGATAGGGCGTGCCGAGGATCGTCGAGCCGAGCTGGCCGGTGTTGAGATAGGTATAGGTCGTGTACACGCCGCCCGTGCCCGACTGGTAGAGCCGGCCGGCGACGTCGTAGCTGTAGGACCAGACATGGCCGCCGAGATCGGTCTTGGCGGTGGTCCGGCTGAAGATGTCCTTGCTCTCGACGAGCGTCCTGCCGTTGGCATGGGTGGTGACCTGGGTCCAGCCGCCGAAGGTGCCGAGCCCGCTGGTCGAGATGCCGCCGTTCCAGGCATAGGAGAAGCTGGTCAGGTCGCCGCCGAACGCGAGCTGGCTGGTGACCCGGCCGAGCGAGTCATATTCGGTCAGCGCCTTTTCGGGCGTGTAGCCGATGATCGGCGTGTAATATTCCCAATGGCCCCCGCCGCCATAATAGCCGCCATAGGGATCATAGGGATCCTCGACCCAATAGGCTTCCTCGGGGCCGTAGACCGGGTTCTGATACAGGTTGTTCCAGGCCTGGATGCGCTGGCCCAGCCCGTCATAGGCGAAATTCTCGACCAGGCCGCCATAATGCGCGACGGTCGTGACGCGGCCCATCGCGTCATAGTCCTGGGTCGTCACCCGGCCGATCTGATCGGTGACGCGGCGGACATCGCCATGGATGTCATAGGCATTGGCGATCTTGCCGCCGTCTGCCGCGAAGCTGGTCGCGATCAGCGCCGCGCCCGTGCCATAGCCGGTGCCAGCCAGGAAGGTTCGCGTCGAGAGATTGCTGTTCGCGTCGCGGCTGCCGATCAGGCGGCCGCTCAGGTCGTAATAATAATATTCGGTCGGGCGGACATATTGCTGGCCGCCATTCTCCAGCGTGATCCAGACGGCCGGGCTCTCGCTTTTGATCAGCTTGCCCATGGCATTGTAGCTATAGTCGAGCGTGGCGCCGAGCGCGTTGGTCTCGCTCACCACCTCGAGGAAGGCGTTGTAGGTCCGGCTGGTGACGAACTGGTCGCTCGCCGACGCGCTGAGCTGCCGCCCCTCCTCGACCACCTGCACCGCCAGGTTGCGCTTGTCGTAGCTGGTATAGGTGGCATTGACCGTCGCCAGGCCGACCAGCGACAGCGCTCCGGCGAAGGACTGGCCGGCCAGGCTGGTGCCCGCCGAGGTGATGACGACGGTCTGGTTGCCGTTGCGGTCGTAGCCGAAGAACTTCCACACGCCGTCGCCGGCATTGGTGGCGGTCAGCCGCCCGCCATTGTCATACTGGTTCTCGGTCTGCCACAGGCCGTTGACGCCGTTCTTCCAGACCTCGCCATAGCCGGTATATTGAGTCTGGCTGTAATCCAGCATCGCATAGCTGCTGCCGTTCCAGGTCGCGACGCCCTGGAAGACCTTGCGCCCGGCCAGGTCGTAGCGGGTGGCGATCGCATCGGTCACGGTGCCGCCGGCCGCGGTCGTCCGGCTGTAGCTCTCGCGCTTCACCCGGCCGGCCGCGTCATAGGCATAATAGCGCGTGAAGCCCGATGCGTCGGTCATGCTGCCCAGGCGGCCGCCCGCGCCATAGCTGTAGGTCGTGACCCGGGTCGGCGCGTTGGTCGCCCCGGACTGGATCGAGCGCGAGAGATTGCCGAGCCCGTCATAGAGATACTGGGTGGTCGGCGAGACCCACTGGCCGTTGAAGTCGACAAAGCCCGCGCGGGTCTCCACCGTCAGGCGACCGGCCCCGTCATAGCTGTAGTTGGTCTGGTCCCCGGTCGCCTCGATCTTGCGGACCACCTGGCCCAGGCCGTTGTAGAGATACTGGATCGTCGCGGTGCCGGTGACCGAGGTCAGCGCGCCGTTGCTCGCGTTGATCGCATAGGCCTCGACCGAGAGCCGCGATTCCGAGGTGCGGTTGCCGTTGCGGTCATAGCCATATTGCGTGACCCGGTCGGTGCCCGCCGTCGCCACCGCCGGTGCTCCGGCGACCGACGCGGTCCCCGTGAAGCGCGTCGCATAACGGCGCTCGCTGGTAACGTTGCTGTCCGGATCATAGGCCCAGCTGGTGAGATAGCCCTGGGCATCCATCTGGCCGGTCTTGCGGCCGAGCAGGTCGTACCAGCTGAAGGTCTCGCCGCCATTGGGATCGGTGACCTTCTGGAGGTTGCCGTTCGCGTCATAGGCATAATAGGTGACGAGATCGACGGCGGCATAGCCGCTCGCATAATTGCCCGATACCACCCCGGCGACCTTGCTCCAGGTCAGGCGATCCAGCGCATCATAGTTGAAGAAGGTCTCGCGATAGCCGCCCGCGGGCGGCGACGGCGGCGCGGTGCCGACGCTGCCCGGCAGCGCGATCGAGCCCGCATAGGCGCGGCTGCTCTTGAGGTTGCCGTTGGCGTCGTAGCTGTAGCTCGAATAGCTGTTCTCGCTCGCCGAGGTCTGGCGGATCTCGACCTTCTTGCGGTTGAGCGCGTCGTAATAGAGCAGGGTCCGCGCGCCCGAGGCGTCGATCCTCTCCTTGACGTTGCCGCGCGCATCGTAGCGGATCGTCTCCACCGGCGCGACCGTCGTCACCGTCACCAGATCGTCGGCGATCACGCCCACGGCATCGCCGCGGGTCTCGATCAGCCGGTCGTTCTTGTCATAGCTGTAGGTGGTGGTGCGGCGATAGGCGAGATTGTCCGCCTCCACCTTCTTGGTGCGATTGCCGCGCGCGTCATATTCGAAGCGGTTGACGACCACCGAGCCGGTGAGGTTGCCGGCGGCGTCATAAGTCGCCATCGGCAGCGTCTCGGTGAGCAGCTGCCCGAGCTTGTCATAGCTATAGGTGGTCGCGGCGCCCGCGACGGCGCTGTCGGTGGCCGACTTGGCCGTCACCGACAGGCGGTTGCCGAAGGCGTCGTAGCTATAGGTCTCGAAGAAGCCCATCGCGTCGGTGGCGCGCGTCGTCCGCCCGAGCTTGTCGTAGAGGAACGACGTGACCGAATCCTCGCCGGCGTTCGCCGCCACCGACGGCGGCGTCGCCATCACCGCGCCGCCGCTCACCTGGTTGAAGCGGCGCGTGAGCGTCGCGATCTCGCCGAACACGGTGAACTGGGTTTCGGTCAGGTAATCGCCGGCGTCGCGCACATGCGTCACCCGGCCGAGCTTGTCATACCAGCGATAGGTGACGCCATTGCCCGGATTGGTGACCTTCCAGGCCTCGCCGAACGCGTTATATTCGTAGCTGGTCGTGCCGCCGAGCGCGTTGGTCTCCACCTTCAGCTGGCCGAGCTTGTCGTAGCTGTAGCTGGTCAGGTTCCCGTTCGGGTCCCACATCTGGACGCGGTTGCCGAGCCCGTCATAGGCATAAGTGGTGGTCGACGCTTCCGCCGTGTTCCAGCCGCGCATCTCGGTGACGACGCGGCCGGCGGCGTCATAGCCATAGACCGTGACCGCCTGATCGCTGGTGCCATAGGCGTCGTAGCGCGCGTTGAGCCTGCCCGTCGCGGTATAGTCGTACAGCGTGATGACGCCGAGCGGATCGGTCTCGGTGTAGAGCTTGCCGTCCGGATGATAGGCGAAGCTGCGCGCGGCATAGTCGCCGGCACCCGCCGTCGCCGCATCGACCTGGCCGATCGTCGTCGCGTTCGAGACGCCGATCTTGTTGTTCCAGACGACGCTGCCGGTGACCTTGCCCGAGGCGCTATAGTCGGTGCGCGAGACATAACCCTCGGCATCGACGACGTAGCGCGCCTCGCCGCGCGCGGTGTACCAGGTGCGGGTGATCCGGTCGGCCGCGCCGCCGGCATTGTTGCCCGACCAGCCGTCCATCGTGGCGACGGCGGGCAATGACCCGCTGACATATTTCGCGCCATATTCGACCGAGCGGATCACCTGCCCGCTGCTGTCGTAGCTCAGCCCGGTGACGCCGCCATCGGCATCGATCGAATAGGCCAGCCGCCCGGCCGCATCATAGACCGACCAGCTCGTGCGGTTGCCGGCATTGCCGGCCATCGCGGCGGTCAGCGCCTTGACATTGTCATAGGTATAGTCGCCCGTCGCCGCCATGGCGGCGGCAAAGCGGACCACGCTCGTCCGCAGCCCCGCCGCGTCATAGTCATAGGCGACGACCTGGTTGAGCCCATCGACCGCGTAGCGCAGCAGCCCCTGGCCGTCATAGACGTAGCGCGTCACTCGGTCGCCGGCCGAAGTGCCGACGCTGGCAACCAGGTCGTTGAAGCTGCCCGCCGCGCGCAGCCCGGCGGCCGCGGCATTGTACGACGCGATCTCGGCAACCTTGATGCCCGCCTTGTCATAGACGTTGCGGACCAGGAACCCCTCGCCGTCGAGCGTGCCGAGCATGCGGCCGTCGCGATCGTAGAAGGCGCGAGTCACCGCCGCAGTCGCGGTCGGCGCGGGAATGTCGGTGAGCAGCGGCGGCGTGGTCTTGAAGCCGGCGATCTGCCCCGCCGTCAGCTTGACCGCATAGGCAGTGGTGGCGACCAGATGGCCGGCCTTGTCATAGGCCATGGTCGCGACGCTGCCGTCGCCCGCGATCGAGGCCACGACCTGGCCGAGCTTGTCATAGACCGACCAGCTCCACAGGTCCGCGCCACTCGCGGCAGGACGGATCGCGCCCGGCTCGAACACGCTGTCCGGATTCTGGAGGATGGCGAGCTGGCCGGCGGTCAGCCGGGTCGCATAGCGAGTGGTCGCCACGATCTTGTTGTTCGCGTCATAGCGATACTCGGTCATGTCGCCATAATGGTTGACTTCGGCGATCAGGCGGCCGCTCTTGTCATAGGCGTAGTAGCGATTGAGACCGACCGGATCGGTCGCGATGCGCAGCCGCCCGAGCTTGTCATATTGATTTGCCGCGGTACCGCCCGCGACATAGCTGCCGCTATCGGCCTGGCTGATCAGGTCGCCAGCCTTGTTGTAGGTGGTGACCGTCACATAGCCCGAGGCGAGCGTGACCGTGGTGGTGGTCGCCGTGTCGTTGAAGACGAAGCTGGTGGTGCCGCCATTGACGTCGGTCGACGCGGTCAGGCGCCCCATCCCGTCATAGACGAAGGCCTCGGAGACCTGCCCCTCCAGGTTGCGCGAGAGCAGGCGGCCGGACTGGTCATAGGTGTAGTAAGTGCGGCTCGCGCCCTCCGCAGTGGATTCCGCGCCCGCCGCGCTCGCGATCCCGAAGCTGCGGGTCGAGGTCATGTTCCCGCGCGCGTCATAGGTGTTGAGCGTGATCTTGGCCGAAGACCGGTCCGCCAGGCCGTTGCGCCACGCATCCATCGTCGCTTCGCTGAGCGCGCCGGAACCGATCGTATAGCCGTGCTCCGGATATTCGACGGTATACTGGACCTCGCCCGCCGCCGTGTACCGATATTCGGTAACATAGCCTTCGCCGCTGACGACGTAGCGCAGATGGTTCTCGGCGTCATAGGCGTAGCGCGTGGTGACGCTCACTGCCCCGCCGCTGGCATCGGAGGTGGTATGCGTCTCCGTCAGCAGCTCGTTCCGGCTGCCATAGGTGCGCGTGACGACATTGCCGGCACGGTCCGTCGCCGTGAGGAGGTTGCCGTTGCCGTCATAGGCGTAGCTCGCCGCATTGCCGGATGCGTCGGTGGTGCTGATGAGGTCGCCATTGGCGTTGTAGCCGAACTGCACGACCTGCTGCGCGGCCCCGCTCGAGGCGGGCGGCGCGGTGATCTTGGTGAGGTTGCCGGCCGCGTCATAATCGAGCCGGGTCACTTGCCCGGTGGCGTCGGTTATCGTGGTATAGCCGGCATAATAAGCGAGCGTCGTCACCCGGTTGACGCCCGAGCTGGCGAGCTGGGTCAGCGTGGCGACGCGGCCCGATCCGTCATAGGTGACGGCCAGGCTCGATCCGTCCTTCTGGGTGATGCTGTTGACCCGGCCGGCGCCGTCATAGCCATAGCTCGTCCAGTAGGAATCGGCATCGCCGGGCAGGGCGTTGTCGGCCGGGGTGAGATCGGTGCGGACCTTGGTCAGCTGCGAGCCGCTATATTCGTACCAGACGCGCGACAGCGTCTTGGAGAGGCCCGTCGCGAGATCGGTATAGCCGGTGGTGACCTTGGTGATGTTGTAGCCGGACCAGCTATATTGCACCCAGGCGCCGTCCGCCGTGGTCGCCTTGTCGAGCTTGTCGCCGACATAGGTATAGGTGATCGCGTTGAGATCGGTATCGCCTTCCCAGACGATGCGGCCGCCGTTCAGCTCGTCATATTTCTCGACGCGCTGGGTGGCGCCATCGGTCCAGATCCACTGGCTGCCCGACTTGACGATCTGGTCATAGGCGCCCGCGCCCTCCTTGGAGACATAGGCCGAGCGCGCGGCATCCCAGGTGTAGATCGTCTCGCTGCCATCGGCCGAGACGCGGCGCACGGTCGCCCCCGAGACCGCCGTCACGCGCCGGTCGGTGCTCTGGCGCCATTTGTCGTTATTGTCGTCGTCGGCGGTCGCCTGGCTGTTGAAGGCCCGGCCGATCGCGACATCGGGGCCGCGGCCGACAAGATATTCGTCCTGTCGCGAGATCAGCAGGTTGCCGTTCGCGGCGTTGACCAGGACGTTGTCGCCCCCGCGCCCCTGCGATGCGGTGCCGAGCAGGCCCGAACCTCCCAGAACCGAGCCCGATCCACGCTCGAAGCCCGTGCCGGCACCCGTGAAGATCGCAACCATCCGCCCCTCCAAATCGCCGCGGCGGCAGTCCCTTGCTGCCGCCCGTGATTGGTAGTCGGAGGATTTTCGCTGCCGTTTAGGGGACTTGCCCCGTTTTGGCTTCATCTCTTCGCGGCGCGGAGCCGCGCGAGGCCACCGCGTTCAGGAGTTGGTGACCGCGCTCTCCTGCCCCGGCTCGTCGATCTCGATCTCGCCCAGCCAGTCGCACAGGCACATCGAGCCGGTGCACAGGGCCGGCATCCCTTCGAGCAACACCTCCGGCGCGCCGGGAAACCAGGGCGAGGTCGTCACCGGGATGCACGGCATCGGCGTCAGCACGCCTTCCGCCAGCGCCGTCGCCGTCGCCACCTCGGGATTGGCCAGGCTCGAGCACAGGCCGAAGCTGGGGATATTCTCCAGCGGCACGAAATCGAAGATTGTCGCCAGGGGCAGCATGTCGGCGAACACAGGCACCTCGGGCGGCACGATCATCGGCATCGGCGCGCTGCCGAAGCTACAGGAAAGCACCGCACCCAGACTGACCAGCTGCGGCACCTAGTCGGCGACGATGCCGCTGAGCGTCAGCGGATTGCCCGGCGTGAGGATCTGCGTCTCCGTCCCGCCCGCCACCGGCCAGGTGACCGTCGCGGGCGCGCCATGCGGCGCCTGGACGAGATTGTCGAGCGTCAGCGTCGGATCCTCCCCGCTCCAGGACAGGGTGAGCGCCAGCGTCCCGTCGAACGCGCCGCCGTTCGGCGTGGCGAAGACGATCTGCGCGGGATAGACCGTCATGTTGGTGAAGCCCACGATATTGGCCAGGGCACCCCGCACGCTTTGCAGCGCGAGAACCGCCTGACCCAGCACGACCTGGACCAGATTGGTCGAGGCGATGCCCCCGGCGAAGTTGATAGTCACCTGCGCGTCCACCGGGGGCCTCCCTTGTTCGAGTAGCTTCGCGGCTCAGCTCGCGAAGTTGTTCAGCGTGATCGGATCGCCCGACATCACGGTCTGGGTCTGCAGGCCGTTCGGGGTCGGCCAGGTCACCGTCACGGTGCCCGCGAAGTTGGTGACCTCGAGCGTCGGCGCGTTGCTGCCCGTCTGATGGACCGGCGTCACCACGGCGGCGGTGAACGAGGTGCCCGACTCGACGTTGAAGTTGATCGCGCCCGCCGTGATGTAGAGCGAGGTGAAGCTGATCGTCCCCGCCATGGACAGCGAGCTCGTGGTGTCGAGCGCGAAGGTGCCGTTGGTGATCAGGATCTGCGACGTCGTCGTCGTCAGCGTGGCGTTCTGGAAGTTGATCGTGATCGTGCTCATGGCCATGACGCGTTTCCTTTCTCAGATTCACAAGTGGCGATGGTTTCGAGACTGATTCCGCGGATCGCCCCCACGCGGAGTCTATGGGAAAGTCGCAGGCATCTCCGCGCTCAGCTCGCCGGGGTGGGCGTGGCGGCCGGAGACCGCGGCTCGGGTGCCGGCGTGGGTGCCGGCTTCGGCGCGGGGCTCGGGCTCGGCTTGCTCGCCGACGGCGCGGGCGCCGGGCTCGGCTTGCTCACGGACGGCGCCGGCGTCGATGCCGGAGCCGGAGCCGGAGCTGGAGCCGGGGCAGGCGCCGGCCGCGCCGCCGGCTTGCCCTCGGCCTCGACCTGAGTCAGCGGCACTGCCCAATAGCCCGCCCCGACGAAGCGGATGCGCTGCACCGATGTGGCGATCGACACCTGCACATCGCCCGGCACCTGCACCCAGCCATGGATGAACCGGCCGCCGCACAGGATGTGGACGAGCAGCGGCAAGGTGGCGGGCGCGTTCTCGACGTCGAACTCGATCCGCCGCGGCTGGATCGAAAGCCCGCGGATCGCCATCTCGCCCCCGCCATAGCTCGCGCCAAGCCGCACCGACGGCGTGGCACGCAGCATCGGAATGGCTGCGCCCGTCTCGATGGGGAAATCGAGCCGGATCGAAGCGGACGAGGGCAGATCGTAAAAGGTGATGTCGAGTGCGTGCTGCAACAACGCAGAATTCTCGGCCGCCATGCGCAACGCCCTCCCACCGTAAAGAAAATGGTTAGCCGAACGTAATCCCCGTTTCCATTAAGAAACGAGATCAAACAGATGGAGTCGATATGAAATTATGCTATTGACGCACCCGCATATCGTCAAGCACAACGTTGGCAGTACGTAAGACCTGAATTTTGACATGGGGAATCCCCGCCGAGTCGACTCCGGGGATGGAGAGTCAAATGGCACTTCAGCTGACATATCCTGGCGTATATGTCCAAGAACTACCGAGCGGAACGCACACCATTTCTGGTGTTGCCACGTCCGTAACAGCATTCGTTGGCTATTTGACTCGCGGACCCATGAACACGCCGGTACAATGCCTGAATTTCGGGGATTTCCAGCGCGTATTCGGCGGACTTGACCCCACGAGCACAACGAGTTTTCAGGTATCGCAGTTTTTTCTAAACGGCGGAACCGAAGCCTGGATCAGCCGAGTCTGTGCGAGTTCCAATCCACCGGTACAGCCGAAGACCGAGCTTACCGGCGCGTTACCGCCCACCAGTTCTAGCGGAGGCGGTGGAAGCGGCAAAGGTCTGACGCCGACAACTGGCACCAATCTGGTAGAAATAGACTCGCAGAATCCCGGCACCTGGGGCGAGAACGTGTTCGTGACGGTCGATTACATGACCAACAAGCCGAACACCTTCAACATGGCGGCGACGCTCTACTCGATCACCAGCAACAGCAATTCGTCGAGCAGCAGCTACAGCATCGTCCAGACGCAGAGCGTGCCGGCGGTGACGCTCGACATCAGCCAGACCAACTCGATCGTCGAGGTCATGCAGTCGGGCAACCAGAACAGCGCGCTGCTGGCGGTGCCCAACCTTGCCACCACGCCTTCGGTGCTGGTGCCTTTCGCCAGCGGCACGATCCTGAACTTCACCGCGCCCAAGAACCCCGTGACCGTCACCGGCATTACCGTGACGGTGCAGCCGCCCGGGCCGGACCCGACCAAGCCGCCCCCCTCGGTAAGCGCGACGGTCGCCATGACCAGTTCGGTCTCGACGGTCGGAGACATGATCGCGGCGATCCAGGGTGCGCTGTCGAGCGCCGCCGGCACGCTCGGCTATCCGAGCCTGGCGAGCACGCAGGTGCGCAGCTGCCTTTCGCCCTTCCTCTCGTCGAGCGGCACCCAGGCCCAGCTCATCCAGGTCTGGGTGCCCGATCCGGGCTTTGCCGGCTATCTGGTGAGCGTGGTGGCGAACCCCACTTCGCTGTTCACGACCCAGTCGCTCAACTATCAGGCACAGCAGCTGCAGCCGCCCACGACGACGCCGGCGCCCAAATATCCCGACGGGCTGCCGCCCACCGGATTCGACATCGCCGGCAACTCGACCAATCGCTCGGGCATCTATTCGCTCGACGCGATGCAGATCGTGAACCTGATCCTGGTTCCCGACATGGCGTCGATGAACACGTCGAACTATCTCACTTCGGCGACCGCGACGCTCAACTATGCGATCCAGCGCAAGGCCTTCGCGATCCTCGACATGCCGCTGACGGTGACGAGCACGACGAGCGCGGTCGCCTGGGCGACGAGCACGCCGGGCACCTTCGGCACCGGCATCATCAGCGCGGCCACCTATTGGCCGCAGATCCAGATCCCCACGCCCTTCTCCACCCAGCTGCTCACGCTGGGCGGCAGCGGCACGCTGGCGGGCGTCTATGCGCTCACCGACGTCAATCGCGGCGTTTGGAAGGCGCCGGCGGGGATCACCGCGCCGCTGGCCGGAGTGCAGCAGCTCTCCTATGTGATGAACGACCAGGAGAACGGGCAGCTCAACCCGCTCGGCATCAACGCGCTGCGCACCTTCCCCACCTATGACAATATCTCCTGGGGCGCGCGCACGCTCGCTTCGGCGAACGTCGCCGATGACGACTGGAAGTACATCTCGGTCCGCCGGCTGACGCTCTATCTCGAGCAGAGCCTGATCCAGGGGCTGCAATGGGTGGTGTTCGAGCCCAATGACGCGGCGCTCTGGGCGCAGATCCGGCTGAGCGTGAACGCCTTCCTGCACCCGCTCTACCTGCAGGGCGCGTTCGTCGGCGCCACGCCGTCACAGGCCTATCAGGTGGTCTGCGACGAATCGACCACCACTCCGGAGGACATGGACAACGGCATCGTCAACATCCTGATCCTGTTCGCCCCGGTCAAACCCGCGGAATTCGTCGTCATCAGCTTGCAGCAGATGGCCGGACAGTCTTCGAGCTAGGATAGCGACCCATGCCCAGCGTCTCGTCGACCAGCCAGTCTCCCGACCCGTATCTCAACTTCAAGTTCCGCATCAAATGGCAGGGCAAGTATGTCGCCGGCCTGAGCAAGTGCAGCGCGCTGAAGCGCAGCACCGAGGCGACGCCCTTCCGCGAAGGCGGCGATCCGAGCACCAACCGCATCCTGCCGGGCCAGACCAAGTTCGAGCCGATCACGCTCGAGCGCGGGATGACGCAGGACCTCGAGTTCGAAACCTGGGTCAGCCAGGTGTGGAACTATCGCGCCGGCCAGGGGATGGAGAGCTCGCTCGCCAATTTCCGCCGCAACATCACGCTCGAATTCTACAACGCCGCGGGGCAATTGGTGTACGCGTACAACATCTACAATTGCTGGCCCTCCGAATACACCGCGATGCCGGAGCTCGATTCGAGCTCGAACGCCGTGGCGATCCAGACGCTCGTGCTGCAGAACGAGGGCTGGGAGCGTGACGCCAGCGTCAAGGTTCCGCCGCCGCCCAGCTACTGACGGCCATGGCGCCGCGTCCGCTGAGCGCCGCCGAGTTGCTGGATGCCGCATCGGCATGCCGCGGTCGCTCGGCAGCCGAGAAAGGCATCTATCTCGCCGCGCTCGGCATGCCCGACCAGAGTTTCGGCGCTTGCGCGGCCCTGCCGATCGGCGCACGCGACGCCGCGATCGTGGCGCTGCGCCAGGCGATGTTCGGCGATCGGATCGAGCTCTCGGCGAAATGCCCGAATTGCGAGGCGCGGCTCGACGTGGCGATGGCGTCGGCGGCACTGCTCGCGATCGCGGGTCCGGCGGCGGAGGCAGCGGCCGAGGTCGTGATCGACGGCGACCGCTTCGCGGTGCGCCCGGCCGACAGCGCCGACCTTGCCGCCATCGGCTGGATCCCGGACATCGACGAGGCACGCGCCGAACTCGCCCGGCGATGCCTGGTGCCGGCGGAAGGGGCCGAGGTGCCGCCCTGGCTCGAGGAGGCCGAAGTCGACGCGATCGGCGCGGCGATGGCCGAGATCGATCCGGCCGGCGACCCGTTCGTCGCGCTCCATTGCCCCGAATGCGATCGCGAATGGGACGCACCGGTCGACATCGCCGGAGTGCTGGCGGGCGAGATCGAGGGCGCGGCCGATGCGCTGCTCGACGAGATCCACCTGCTCGCCCAGGCCTATCATTGGAGCGAGGCGGCAATCCTTGCGCTCGGCCCGGAACGGCGGCGCGCCTATCTTGCGCGGTTGCAGCAATGAGCGACATGCTCGCCCGGCTGGCGGCACGCGCCCAGGAAAGCCCGGTCGTGCTCGGCCGCCGCATCGGCTATCGCTTCGCCCCGGCGGCGGACCATCAGGAAGCCTGGCCGGGGGAAGAGGCCTGGCTGGGCGAGCAGCGGATCACCCGGCCGAGCGCGCCGGTATCGCTGCCCCATGCCAGCGCCGGCGACATGGCGGGCGAGCCGCATCCAGGGCCGGCGACTCCCCCTGCCGAGGCTGGCCCTGCCGAGGCTGGCCCCGTCGCGGCTGGCCCTGCCGAGGCCGGCGACATGCCTGCGGAACGGCCCGCCGGCCGCTCGGCACGGACATCGCGGACAGGCGCGGGCGATACCGCCGGCGCGATGCTTCCGGTCGCGTCCCAGGCATCGGCCCGGCGCTTCGGCACGAGCGCCGCCGGGCTCGACACCGCGCCAGGCGAAAGCGCGCCGATCCTGCAGGCGATGGCGCCGGAGGCTCCGGCGATGACGGTGGCGCCCATCCTGCCAGCGCGAACGCCCCCCAGTAGCGAACCCTCCGCCCGCGTGCCCGCACCGTCGGCACGGGGGGCAGCGCCGGCCGCCCCGGCGGATGCGGTGCCGCCGGCTGCCGCGCAAACGACCCCGGGTACCGAGCCATCCGCGAATGCCCCCGCCACCAATGCCATCGCGCGCGCCACAGCGGCGGTTTCCACACCAACGGCGGGAGTCCGGGCCGATGCGCCCAGCCTGCCCGCCCCCGCGCCGGTAGCCGTTCCCTCCGCCGTGCCTGCGCCCACGCCGGTCGCGCAGCGCAAGGCCGACGCTTCCGCGCGGCCTATGGCGGAACCGGCGCAGCCGGCGTCGCCCATGCGCGCGGCTATGATTACGAAGGGAGGCAGCCTGCCTATGGGCGGCGCGGCCGAGACCAGCCTTGCCGCCCCGGCCCGCGCGCTTCGCGATATGCCCGAGACGCCTGGCGCGGCCGAGGCATCCCCTTCGCCAGCGGGAGAAGCCCGCGCTCCCCTGCCTCCGGCCAAGGCGCCGGTCTCACCGGCACCCTCCGGATCACGCCGTGCCGCGGCGGTTCAGCCAGGCAAACCCTCGATCGTCGGGCCCGAGGCGGAAGCGGGAACGCCGATCGCTTCGGCCCGCCGGCCGGCGGCCACCGATCCTGCTCCGTTCGAAGCCATGGCGCGGACGGTGTCCGGCCCCATCGCACCGACCGCCGCGAGCGATCCGATGGCGCCGCCGCGCGATGCACACGCTGCGATCGCGACGCCTGCCACCAAAGCCGCATCGCGGCCCGGAGCAGCGCCCCCGTCGATGCCCGCAGCGGCTCCGGCCTCGCCTGCCGCTCCGGCCAGGGAGCGGCGCACCGCCCCGTCGCAGCGCACGGCCTCGGGCGCTGCGTCACTGCCTCCGGCACGCTCCCGCGAAACCGGGGAACCGGCCGAGCCGCACGGCACCGCAACGCCTGCCCCCCGCATGCCGGCGCGTGTGCCGACCGCTGCTCCGCCTGCGATCGCGGGACGGACGGCGCCCCCCGGACCCTCCGGTGAACCGCGAGCACTTCCCGGCGCGCTCCCGGCAACGGCAATGGCCGCACTGACGGCTCCGCCATCGGCCCCGGCGCGCCCGGCCCGAGACGGGCAGGCGCAGGATCGCGGCACCCGGCGCGAGGGACGATCCGCGCCCGAACGACGTGAAGCGGAGACGGCGCTTCCCACCACCGAAACGCGCCACGTGCTCGCGCCCGCGCGCGTGCACGATGGTCCGGCGGTGCCGCCGCGCGCAGCGACGACGCGATCGGTGGCGGCGGAAGTCGTGCCGTCGCCCCGGCCCGAACGCCGGCCCCCGCCTCCCGCGCAAGCTTCGGGCGATATCCGCATCGATATCGGCCGCATCACGATCGACCTGCCGCGCCCGCGCACGCCGCCCGCGCGCCCGCAACCACCGCCGCTCAAGGCCAAGCCGCGCGGAGGGCCAGACGCATGAATTCCAGCTTCTCGATCGCCGCCTGCACCGTGGCGATCGCCGACCGGCTGCACATGTTCATCGGCGACGCGGTGCCGGGCGCGCGCGTGACCACGCTCAATCCGGGCTCCGAGGCGCTGCGCACCGGCGATCCGTTCGTGAACCTCTATCTGTTCCGCACCACCCGCAACGGGTTCGTCTCGAACAACGACCTGCCGACGCGCGGGCCGCTCGGCGGGGCGAAGAACTCGCCGGTGCTCAAGCTCGACCTCGACTATATGATCACCTTTTTCGGCGACGACGCGCGGCTCGATCCGCAGCGGCTGCTCGGGCTGGTCGCGGGCGGGCTCAATGCCGAGCCCTATATCCCGCGCGACATGCTGCGCGCGGCGGTGGCGAGCACGCCCTGGCTCAGCGGCGGCGGCGACGGCAGCCAGGAGCTGCCGCGCGACGAGATCGTGGTCACGCCGCTCAACATGGCGCCGGATGCGATGGCGCGGCTGTGGTCCGAGTTCGTCAACGTCCCCTATCAGCTCACGCAGCTCTACACGGCGATGCCGATCGCGATCGAATACCGGCTGCCGGTCCAGCCCGTGCTGCCCGTGCGCCGCATCGGCCTGCGCGCGCTGCCGTCGCGCTCGATCGTGATCATCGACCTTGTCGACGCCGCCAATCCGGACCTGCCGATCTCGGGCGGCTGCACGCTGGCGATCCGCACGCCCAATCCCGCTCAGCCCGGTCTCTCGGTGCTGCTGAACGGTATCGCGGCAAAGGATGTGACCAGCGGCTTCGACGCACAGGGCCATGCCGCGCTGCTCGTTCCGTTGACCGGCGCGCAGCCCGCGCCGCTCGCCTTCGGGAACCTCATCGTCAAGCTGGTGAAGCATGGCCCGGACGGCAAGGGCATAGAAGCGGAATCCCCCGCTTTCGCGGCGAGCATCGTGCCAGGCTTCACCGGCGCGCCCTCCATCGGCGCGGACGGCAGGCAACTGGACTTCGCGATGGCGCTGGCCGTGCCCGCCCAGGCGAGCGCGACGGCGCTCCTCTTCGCGCGCGGCGCGAAATCGACCTCGTACAAGATCCCCTGCCTCCCCCGCGCCGATGCGGCGACCGCGCTGGCCGCGCCGCTCATGGGCGTTGCTCCCGGGGAATATCTGGTCAGCATCGAGATCGACGGCGTCGCCAGCCTGCTCGACTGGGAGGACGGCGCCTATACGGGCCCGCGCGTCACGGTGCCGGGGAGCTGATGATGGCGGAGATCCCTCATGTCGCCCGCCTGCAGGACGCGGTCACCGCCGTCGAGCGCATGCTCGAGGATTATGCGCGCACCCGCTCGCGCCCCGGCCTGCGCCACGAGCCGTCGCAACCGCAGGAGGCCGGGCTCGGCGAACCGGTCCCCGGTTCGGCGTTCGACGCGCTGGCAAGCTGGTTCTCGCTCACCGCCTTCGAGCAGGGCGTGGTCGCGCTGGCCGCCGGCTTCGAGATCTCGCCCGACATCGCCAATCTGTGCGCGCTCGCCCAGGGCGATCCCGCGACCCCCTATCCGACGACGCTCCTCGCGCTCGCCATATTCGCCGATCTCGAGGGCGCGTCCCAGGCCGCGTTCGCGCCTTCGGCCCCGCTTCGATACTGGCAGCTGATCAAGGTGGAAGGCACCCAGCCGGGAAGCCGCCTCCAGCAACGCTTCGTCATGCCGGACGCAGTGCTGTCGTTCCTCGTCGGCCAGCCCGTGCTCGACGACGCCCTTGCCGACATCATCCGCCCGCTCGACCTTGCGCCACAGCTGCCAGCGGACGGCGCCCTCGCGCACCGGCTCGCGCGGACCGTCCACGCATCGGGCATGGATGCCACGCTGCACCTCGCCGCCGAACCGAGCCGCCGCGCGCTCGGCGTGGCGGCAGGCGCCGCGGCGGCCCTCGGCCTCCTGCCCTTCCATCTGCCGCTCGCCCGCCTCACGCCGGAGACGGAGCGCGACGGCTTTTTCCGACTGTGGCAGCGCGATCGCCTCGCGCTGCGCGGTGCGCTGCTCCTGTCCTTCGAGGAGCCGCCGGGCGAGTTCCAGCTGAGCGCGATCTGCCGGCTGATCGGCGAAGGCACCGGCCCGCTGTTCCTGATCGGCGCGGCGGGCCAGGCCATTGCCGAGCGGGCGCCCGGTGCGGTGATCCGCATGTCCCTGCCCAAGACCGACCCGCATGAGGTCGCCGACCATCTCGCCGCCAAGCTGGGCCAGGATGCCACGCCGGCGCTGCGCGACATCGCCGCCCGCTTCCGCCTGCCCCTGCCGACGCTGGAGAGCTGCGCCACCGTGGCGCGCACCAAGGCGGAGGAGACCGAGGCGCCGGCATCGCAAACGGCGATCCTGGACGAGATGCTGCCGCTGCTCCGCGATCAGGTGCGCGAAGCCATGAGTGGCCTCGCCGATCCGGTGCCGGTGCGGATGACGCTGGACAACCTCATCCTGCCCGAGGCCGCGCGGGCGGTATTGGGCCAGATCATCGCCCGCCAGCGCAACCGGGCGCGCGTGATGGAGGAATGGGGATTCGCCGAAGCGGGCGGCGGCGCGCAGGGCATGAGCGTGCTGTTCGCCGGCCCCAGCGGCACCGGCAAGACGATGGCGGCGGAGGCGCTTGCGCATGCGTTGTCGCTCGACCTGTTCCGGGTCGACCTGTCGCGGATCGTCGACAAATATATCGGCGAGACCGAGAAGCGGCTCGCGGCGCTGTTCGACGCCGCCGACATGACCGACGCGATCCTGCTGTTCGACGAGGCCGATGTGCTGTTCGGCCGGCGAACCGAAGTGAAGGATTCGCACGATCATTACGCCAATCTCGAAGTCGGCTATCTGCTCCAGCGGATCGAGGCGTTTCGCGGGATCGCGGTGCTCACCACCAACCTGGCGAACGCGATCGACGATGCGTTCGCGCGCCGCTTCGCCTTCAGCCTGCATTTCGAATTCCCCTCGCTCGACGAGCGCCAGCGTATCTGGCGGGGTGCCTTCCCGGCGGCGGCGCCGGCCGCCGGGCTCGATTGGGACCGGCTCGCGCGGCTGACGCTCACCGGCGGCCAGATCCGAGTCGTCTCGATCAACGCGGCGATGCTCGCCTCGGAAGAGGAGACCGCGATCTCGATGGGCCATATCGCCCGCGCGCTGGAAAGCGAATATGCCAAGCAGCGTCGGCGCGTGCCGCCGGCCGAGCTCGCGGACTGGCCGGCATGACCCGCCCGCCGCGCCCGCCCGCAAATCTCTCCGCGCCGATCGACGCGGCCATCTCCCGCGACCCGCGCGTGCGCGCCGCGCTGGCCCGGCTCGATGCCGGGCAGCGCGATCATGTCCGCCGCGCGATCGCCCAGGCGATCCGGGTAAAGCTGCGCGAACGCGGAGGCCCGCAATGACGCCCTATCCCAACAGCCCGCACATCCTGAAGGCCGCCCTGATCAGCATGGGCGGCACCATCCCCGTTCCCCGGCTGATCCTGCTGCAATATAATCCCGCCGAGCTCACCCGGCAGCTCCATCCCGATTTCGAGAAGACGGGGGACACGCCCACCGGGACCAACCTGCTCGCCGGCCCCGCGGTCGAGACGATCCAGATGACCGCGCGGATCAGCGCGGTCGACCAGCTCGAGAGCAACGACGCGACGGCGATGGCGTTCGGCATCCATCCCCAGCTCGCCACGCTGGAGATGATGCTGTTCCCGACGACCAGCTCGATCGTGCAGAGCCTCGCCCAGATGGCGCTCGGCGTGCTCGAGATCGTGCCGCCGGAATCCCCGCTCACCGTGTTCGTCTGGGGTCCGCAGCGCGTGATGCCCGTTCAGATCACCAGCTATAGCGTCACCGAGACGATGCACGACACGCGCCTGAACCCCATCGACGCGAATGTGACGATGGATATGAAGGTGCTGACCTATCAGGACTTTTCGCCGAGCCAGACCGGCTTCTACCTCTATCTCGCCAATCTCGCCGAGCGCGAGCTGATGTCGGCGGTGGGCACGGTGCAGAGCGGAGCCAGCATCATTTCGGGGGCGCTCTCGCTATGAACGGCCGCCGGCTCAGCCGCTACCCGACGCAGATCGAACATGCCGCCCCCGGCAAGCTGGTTCGCGTCCGCACGCGCCATGTGCCCGCGGCATCGTCCGCCACGTCCGGCGCCGATGCCGCGACGGACGCCGAGGATGCCGTTCCCTATCTCGCGCGTTCCATCCTGCCGCTTGCGACGACGTTCCAGCCCCAGACCAGCTACACGATCCAGGCCGGCGACCGGCTCGACAATATCTCGGCCAGGCTGCTCGGCGATCCCCTGCTCTACTGGATGCTGCTCGAGGCGAACAATGTCAGCGACCCCGCGACGCTGTGCGCGGTGCCGGGACGCAAGATCATCGTTCCCGCCGTGGTGGGCCAGGCCAATGATCCGTTCGACCAGCCCAAGGCCTCGCGCCGCGGCACCGCCGCCGCGCCCATTGACCAGACCGACGACCGCGAGGAGAGCCCATGAGCTTTCCCGTCGGCATCCAGCTCGCCGTGCTGGCGGGCACCCAGGAGGTCCCCACTCCGATCGGGCCCGGGCTGGCCGATCTGCTGATCGAGGCCGAGGTTACCGAAGTCGCCGACGGCCAGGCGGCATTCCGCCTCACCTTCGGCGCGCAGCGGACCGACAATGGCAAGGGCATGCAGGTCCAGGTGCTCGCCGACGGGCGCCTCTCCACGGGCAATCGCGTGCTGATCATGGCGATGCAGGCCGCGCTGCCGACGGTGCTGATCGATGGGCTGATCACCGATATCTGGCTCGATCCCGCGCGGAATCCGAACCAGAGCCGGGTCGTGATCAGCGGCGCGGACCTGAGCGTCGCGATGGACCTGACCGAGAAGATCCGCGGCTATCCCGACATGGACGACGAACTGATCGTGCTCGAGATCCTGGCCCAATATGAGCGGTTCGCGATCGTCCCGGAGACGATCCCGCCGGTCGAGGCCGATTTCCCCACGATCGTCCAGCGCACGCCGATCCAGTACGGCACCGATCTGGAGTATCTCTATACGCTAGCGAACCGATATGGTTATGTGTTCACGCTGCGCCCGGGCCCGGTGCCGCTCACCAACACCGCCTATTGGGGCCCGCCCAAGCGCGTCGGCATCCCCGCGCCCGCGCTCACCGTCGGCAACAGCACTTTCGCCAATGTCGACCAGCTGACCTTCACGCAGGACGGCCGCTCCGCCTTCCAGGTCTCGGGCCTGATCCCGGGGCCGCTCGAGGCCACGCCGGCATTGCCGGTGATGGCGCTCGAGCCGACGCTCCTGCCGCCGCTCGCGCTCAAGAGCCCGTTCCCGATCTCCTCGCTGCTCGGCATGAAGCTGCCGGCCGGATCGGACGGGTTCGACGAGATCCGGGCGATGGGCTTCGCGCAGGGGCGCGTCAACCGGTCGTCCACCACCGTGGCCAAGGCCGAGGGGGAGCTCAACGTCGAGAAGTACGGCTCGATCCTGCGCGCCGGCGGCCTTGTCGGCGTGCGCGGCGCGGGCACCACCTTCGACGGCAACTGGAGCGTTGCCGAGGTGCATCACAAGCTCAAGCGGAACGAATATAAACAGGCATTCAAGCTGGAGCGCGACGGCACCGATCCCCTGTTGCCGGTGGTCGTACCATGAGCGCGCGGCACGGCCAGGGAGGCAGGGATGAAGCAGTTCTGGGGCAAGTATCGCGGCGTCGTCGTCGACAACGAGGATCCGCTGATGCTCGGCCGGCTGCAGGTGCTGGTGCCGATGGTGCTCGGCGAAGTGGCGACGGCATGGGCGATGCCCTGCGTTCCCTATGCCGGGCTGCAGGTGGGCTTCTACATGATGCCGCCGGTGGGCGCGGCGATCTGGGTCGAGTTCGAAGGCGGCGACCTCGACTATCCGATCTGGGCGGGCTGTTTCTGGCGCGAGGGCGAACGCCCGATCGAGGCGGAGCTGCCGACGATGCGCATGATCCAGACCAGCTCGGGCAAGCTGCTGTTCAACGACCTGCCCGGCGAGGGCGGCTTCACGCTGACGGTGACCGATCCCGCAGTGGCGGTGCCGGTGGTGGTGAGCGGATCGAGCACCGGCGTGGTGATCAGCCTGGCGGAAATCCGCATCACCATGAACGAATCCGGCGTCAACATCCTTGCCGAGCCGGGCACGCTGGCCGTGACCATGGAAGGCTTCACGATCGCGCACGGCTCGGCGATGGTGGGCGGCGTCGAGCCCGAGGTCTCGATCAACGAGGGCGGGCTCACGGTGCTGTAGCCGCATCGATGGCGGGCAGCGGGCGGGAGGTGCGCGGATGACGGGCTATCTGGGCTTTCCCTATCAGATCGACGGATCGGGGCAGACCGCGACCACCGATCTCCCGACCTATGTGCAGAACCTGATCCTGCTCGTCTTCGAGACCAATCCGGGCGAACGCGTCAATCGCCCCGATTTCGGTGCCGGCATGCGCCAGCTGGTCTTCGGGGGCATGGACGCCGCGCTGGCCAGCGCGGCCGAGACGCTGGTGCGCAGCAAGCTGATCCAGTTCCTGGGCGACGCCATCTCGATCAACACGCTGACCGTGACGATGGGCAACGAGACGGTGACCGTCGACCTGACCTATTTCGTCACGCATACCCAGACCACGGCGGGCACGTCGATCACGGTGCCGCTGCCCGGCTACAGCGCGACGCCGCAGGGCGGCAGCACCACCGCCACCGCTTCGATTCCGGATTATTGAGCGATGGCGGACGACACCCAGCCCACCGTCGTGCATTCGGTGCAGAGCGCAGGCTCGCTGCAGCTGGTGGTGCAGGTTTCCCCGGCATCGGCGATTCCGGCCGCGCAGGTACGGGCCGCCGCTATCGCGATGGACGCGGTCACCGGCGACCCCGCGCCGGCCACGCTGCCCGCGCCCGCCCCCGCGCCCGACACGCCGCCGGTCACGATCGCCGACCTGTTCGGCACGCCGGCCGAAGTGGTGCGGGTCCATGCGCTCGACGCGGATACCGGGCTTCTCCACATCCAGGCGATCCCGCCCCCGGCCGATCCCGCGGCGGACGCACCCGCCTATCGGCTCACCATCGGCGAGGTCTCGACCTGGTTCGCGCCCGAATCCAAGGCCAATGTCGCCACGCCGAGCCGGCCGGTACAGGCGCCCCCCGGCCAGGCCGCGATCAACTATCTCGGCCGCGACTATGCCGCCTTCACTTCGCTGATGCGCTCGCGCGTGTCGCAGATCGTGCGCGACGATTCCGCCTGGGCGCTCGATCATCCCGCCGATCCGATGACGACGCTGATCGAGGCGCTCGCCTATGCCGGGGACCATCTCTCCTTCCGGCAGGATGCGGCCGGCACCGAATCCTATTTGCCCACCGCACGCCACCGCCTCTCGCTGCGCCGGCATGCCCGGCTGCGGGACTATGGCGTCAATGACGGGTGCAACGCGCGCACCGCCCTCGTCTTCACGGTGAAGAGCAACGGCGTGATCCCCGCCGGGCTGCAGGTGGTGACCCAGCAGCCGGGCATCATGACCATGAACCTGGCGGCGACGCAGGACCTGGCGGCGAGCACCACCGTGTTCGAGACCATGGCCGATCTCCCCGTATCGCTGCTGCGCAACAACCTTGCCTATCCGCTGTCGCGCTCGGCCGCCTACACCTTGCCCCAGGGCGCCATCCAGGCGCAGCTCAACACCACTCAGACCGGCCTGGTGCCCGGCCAGCTGGTCGCCTTCGTCCAGACCGCGGCGCCCGCCGGCGTCGCCCAGCCCTTCGGCGCACAGGTCGTGCGGCTGATCAAGGTCGAGCTGCTCCCCAACGGCAACAACCCGCCCTATGCCACCATGATCACCTGGCATCCCGAGGACGCGCTCACCAAGCCGCTGACCATGGCCGTGCAGAACCAGACGGGCATGGTGCAGCTCTACGGCAATGTCGGGCTGGCCGATCATGGCAGGACGATCGCCGTGACGCCGATGCCCGATACGGCGCCTGCCGGCCGCGTCTATCGCCCGATCATCGAAGTGGAGGACCCGGTGTCGGCGGCGCCGATGCCCGCATCGGTGGCGGCGTTCGACGGATCGCAGGACATCGCCGAGGCCGCGCTGCTGGTGCCCTCGGCCAAGGCGAGCCTCGCTCCCGATCCGGGGCAGGCGAATCTCTGCGTCAAGATGCTGGGCGAACGGCCCGGCATGGCCAAGGTCGCCGATCTATGGACCGCTAGGCAGGACCTGATGAGCACGCCGCCGGCGGGGCGCGCTTTCGCCGCCGCTCCCGAGGACGGCTATGGCGGCAACCGGCGTCACCTGTTCCTGCGCTTCGGCGACGGGGCCCAGGGCGAGGCACCGGCGCCGGGAACGACGTTCACCGCCACGGTGCGCGTCGGCGACGGGCAGAGCGGCCGGGTGCGCGCGAACGCGCTGGTCCAGATCGTGGGTTCCACTCCGATGATCAGCTGGGTCTCCAACCCCCTGCCCGCGACGCCCGGCCAGCCGGAGCTGAACGAAAGCGTCCGCCTGTTCGCGACGACCAGCTTCCGCACCAACCTGCGCGGCATCGATCCGGACGATTGGGAACGGCTGGCCCAGAGCGATCCGCTGGTGACCGAGGCCGATGCCCGGCTGGTCGACGGCTATGCGCCCTGCATCGTGGGCATCGCCACCACCACCACCACGCCCGACGGCTATACCTATCCGATCGCCAAGGCCCGGCTGATGGAATATGCCGTGCTCGGCGCGCCGCCGACGATCGAGCAGGAAACCGACGTGCCGATCAACGTCTCGCTGGTCGTCTATTGCTCGAGGAACGCCAATATCGGTGCCGCGCGCGAGCGGTTGCTGCGGCGGATCGGCGCCGGCGCGAAGACCGATGGCGGCCCGGCCCATTTTCACCCGACCGCCTGGCCGCTCGGCCGGCCGGTGGTGCTCGCCGATCTGATCGCCCTGCTGGGCGCGGATCCGACGGTGTCGCTGGTCGTCAGCGATCCGGCGATGGATCCGCGCGTGGTGTTCCAGACGGTGAGCGGCCGCGACAACACCGCGGACAACATCAAGGCCGGCCGGATCAGGATCGGCTCGAACGAGCGCGCGCGCGCCGGCAATGACAGCTTCCATCCCGAGCTCGGCATCGTCCGGCTCTTCGTGGCGGCGGCGAAATGAGCGGGAGCGGGAGCGGCCCCGACGACGAGATCTCGGCCGGGCTGGGCGACTATGCCAGCTTCAAGCAGGAGATGCTCGACCTGATCCCGCGCGTGGTAGTCAACAGCGGCGGGGAATCGGTCTCGCAGCCGCTGGCGCGGCTCGACCGCAATGTCCCCACCGATCCCACGCTGGCGCTGGTCGATGCCTTCGCCGAAGTGGCGGACGTGCTTTCCTTCTATCAGGATCGCGTGCTCAACGAGGGCTATCTCTCCACCGCGATCGAGTATCGCAGCCTCGCGCTGATCGGACGCGGGCTCGGCGAGACCACCGGCATGCATATCGGCGCGACGGCGGAGATCGCGGTGTTCGCACAGCCGGGCGATCCGGTGATCGTGCCCAAGGGCTCCGCGATCCAGGCCACGCCCCCCGCCTCGCGCGGATCGAACAGCGCGGCGACAAGCGGCCCGACCGGAAGCAGCGCCACCGCATCGACGGCCACGAGCAACCAGGCCACGGCAACCACACCCACCACCGCCGCCAGTTCCGGTAGCGCGGCGGCCGTCGCGGCGGCACCGGTATTCGAGACCGCGTCGCAGCTTACCGCCGTCTCGTCGCTCAACCAGCTCACGCCCCTGCAGACGCGCCCGGCCTGGGTCACCGCGGACGCGACCGAATTGCTGCTCGCCGGCACCGGGCTCGGCCTGCAGGTCGGCGACTTCCTGCTCTACAAGCGCGTCGACCCGGCACCGATCCAATGGGTGCGGCTCACCGTGTTCTCGGTCAGCGAGAACCATGTCCTCTCGACCACCACGATCGGCATCGGCGCGCCGATCGGCGAGCAATGGGCGGCGAGCGGCGCCACCGACCCGCTGCCGCCGAACGAGGCCAACGGGCTCGAGCTCTACGCCTTTGATCTCACCTGCCGGCTGTTCGGCTACAACGCGGCGTCCTGGTCGTCTCAATCGGCGGCGGTGCAGCGCGCCAACACGCCGACCGGCATGGTCCCGTCCGAATTCTCCGAATGGCCGGGCTATGCCATCGACCTGAACCAGCTCGATCTCCAGGCGGTCTATCCGAAGGTGCTGCCCGGCAGCCAGTTCCTGCTCGAGACGCCGGAGGACAAGACGCTCGGCATCATCGACGCGGTATCGCGGCAGAACATCTCCGAATTCAACATGTCGGGCCAGGTCACCCAGGTCGAGCTGGCGCCCGATCCCGCCACCCTGCCCACCGGCTCCGCGCTGATCCCCTCGCGCATGGGGCACAGCGCCACCACGCTCAGCGATGGCCGGGTGCTGCTGGTCGGCGGCATCGGCGTGCAGGGCGTGCTCGACAGCGTCGAGATCTACGATCCCGCCACCCAGCTCGTCAGCCAGATCGACCCGCTTCCCGAGCCGCGCGCGCTCCACACCGCCACGCTGATCGACGGGAAGGTCTATCTCGCCGGCGGCGTGATGAAGGACTGGTCGCTGGCGACGGATCTGCTCGTCCTCGATCCCACGTCCATGCGCTTCAGCGCGATCCCGAACGTCACGCTCGCGATCCCGCGCGTGGGCCATGCGGCCACGCTGCTCCCCAACAACCGCATCATGCTGAGCGGCGGCCTGACCCAGGCGTCGAACGATGCGCACGACAAGATCGAGGCGCTGTTCGCGGTATTGGAAGCCACCAAGTCCGTCGCCGTCTTCGATCCCGTTGCCGCCGACTGGCAGCCCTGTGCCGATCTTGCCCGGGCGCGGGCCGGGCACAGCGCGACCGTCTGCCCGGTGGTGAAGAATACGGCCGATGGCGGCGGGCCGGCGGTGCCGCCGGTCGCCAACACCGTGATCTTCGTCGGCGGGCATGACGGCGGCGCCGCGCCGCCGGGCTTTTCGGGCGCGGGCGCTGCCATCGGCACGGTGTGGGACGATGCCGAGGTCACCAATACGACCGACTGGCAGCCGACCGGCACGCTCTATCCGATCCCGCCGGGCCAGGGAGGCACGCAGGGCCGCTACGACCAGGTCGCGGTGGCGCTGCCCAACAACATGGGCTTCCTGATAACCGGCGGCCAGTCCGCGACCGGGCCGGTGGGCGAGGACTGGCTGATCGGCGCCTTTGCCGCGTATCAGGCCGATGGCAGCATCGATGCGGTGCCGACCTTCGTCGTCGCCCCGCCGCTGAGCGAAGCCCGCTCCAACCATGCCGCTGCGCTGCTGCCCGGCAGCAAGGTCGCGGTCGCGGGCGGCGTCGCGGGCACCAGGGTGCTTGCCACGGTCGAGACCTTCGCGGTGAGTCCGGGCGTGAGCATTCCCTTCAACGGCGGCAAGGTGCTGGCGCCCAGCATCGTCGGCGCGCCGCTGCCCAATCCACAGGGCTATCCCGCCTTCGCCGCGCTCGCCCAGGACTTCCTGCTGCTCACCGGCGGCATCTCGGCGCTGCCCGCCGAGCCCGACACCCCGCCCACCTATACCGGCGCCGTGGTCGCGCTCGATGCCGATGTCGGCACGTTCCAGACGCTGCCCGGACCAGTGCTGACCACGCCGTTCACGCTCGCGCCGACCGGCACGATCCTCCTCGCCGACGGCACGATCCTAATCGTCGGCGCAACCCAGCCGGAGCCCTTTCCGCAGCCCACGACGAGCATGACCGGCTTCGCCTGGACCTTCGACCCGACCACCGGCCTGTCGACCGCGGCCGGCGCGCCCATCGCGCCGCGCATCGGCGCGACGCTGTCGCTCCTCGCCAACGGCACCGTCCTCTATGCCGGCGGCTACGGCCTGGGCGATGACGGCTATGCCGTGCTCGATACCGCCGAGGTCTATGATCCCAAGAGCCGCACCTTCCGCAAGGTAGGCAACAAGATGACGACGCCGCGCTGCGGCCACAGCGCGACCGTGCTGACCGACGGCTCGGTGCTGCTCGCGGGCGGCTTCGCCGTTCCGCCGATCACCTATGATGTGCCTGGCCTCGAGGCGATCTACGTGCCCTCGCTCCATACGGCCGAGACCTTCGCCACCGCCACCCAGACCTTCACTGCGATCACCACCGTGCTCGACAAGGGCTTCGCCCTGCACTCGGCAACGCTGCTCGCCAATGGCGATGTGCTGATCGCCGGCGGTTTCAGCGCATTCCAGTCCGAGGCACCGTTCGACGAGATCCAGATCTGGCCGATCACTCAGGCCGCGGTGTTCAACATCGCCGCCCAGGCCTTCGCGACCATCGCGGACATGCCGGTGCCGCGCGCGATGCATTCGGCAACACTGCTGCCCGATGCCCGGGTGCTGATCGCCGGGGGCGCGACCGACTGGACCATGGAGCCCAGCGCCAGCAGCGTCCTGTTCGATCCCACCAGCTTCGCCTTCTCCGCCGGTCCCATGCTCGCCGCCGCACGCCGGTCGCAGGGAGCGGTGCTCGTCGAGCAGGGCGTGCTGATGCTGGGCGGCGACACCAATTCGACCTATGAGACCAATTCGACCTATGAGATCGTGCCCCCGAACGGCGGCGGCGCCCAGCCGGTCTATCCGCTGCCGATCGTGCTGCCGTCCCCGGGCTATCCCAATCTCGTGTCGCTCACCGAGGGGGTGAACCCGATCCCGCTCGCCAATCACGGCGTCTATGCCTTTGGCGGCCAGGTCGACGGCAACGGCAATTCGACCTGTACCGCCGTGCTCTATGTCGAAGCGCCGCCGCCGGCGGATTCGGACGCCCGGCGCCAGGCGCTGGTCTATACCCAGAGCCAGCAGCTGAGCCTCGCGCCGCCGATCGACGACGCGCCACTGCCCGGCAACACGCCGACGCCGGGCCATCCGGCCGTACCGGACGACACGCTGGTGCTCACCGGCCTGATCGATCAGATCGTGGTCGGCCAGGCGCTCCTGCTCGCCGGCAACCCGCCGCTTGCGACGACGGTGGGCAAGGTATGGCCGATCGGCGCGCCGGCCGCGCTGGCGGAAGGCACGCTCGTCATGGTCTACGGGCCCATCCCGCAGGGCAGCGCGAACCAGGACGGGAAATGGTGGTGGGCCAACATCCCCGACATCGGCAACCTCTCGCTCCAGACCGATCCGGCGGGCGAGCCGCCCTCGGACTTCGCCTATCTCTCCGGCAACGGCACCACGATCGGCAACGTCTCCTCGGAGCAGCTCGCGCTGTTCACCCGCCCGGTCCAGAGCGAGGCGGTGACCGTGAAGGCGATCGCGAAATCGTCCGGCGACAATACCACCACGCTGACGCTGCAGGAGCCGCTGCGCTACCTCTATGACCGCACGACCACCACCGTGTACGGCAATGTGGTGGAAGTGACCCAGGGGAGCACCGTCGCGGGCGAGGTGCTCGGAAGCGGCGACGGGCAGAAGCCGTTCCAGCAGTTCCTGCTCAAACAGGCCCCGCTGACCTGGCTCGAGGAGGCCGACGGGTCCATCGCGCCGCAGCTCAGCGTGACCGTGAACGGCGCGGTCTGGCAATGCGTCGAGGCGCTGGGCAGCACCGGCCCCGATGCGCGCGCCTATCAGCTCACCCAGGATGCCCAGGGCCGCGCGCAGATCACCTTCGGCGACAGCGTCCACGGGCTGCGACCGCCAACGGGCACGGACAACATCGTCGCCACCTATCGCGTCGGCGCGGGAGTGAACGGCAATGTCGCCGCCGGGAGCATCACGCGTGCGCCAATGGGTGTGGGCGGGATCAAGAGCGTGCTCAATCCGGTCGCCGCGAGCGGTGGGATCGGCGCGCCGCCGCGCAGCGCGCTACGCGACCTGATTCCGACGGGCGCCCAGGATCTGGGACGGATCGTCACGCGCCAGGACATGGTCACCTTCGTCCTCAACCGTCCCGAAGTGAGCGCGGCGGTGCTCACCGTCGCCCAGGGCGACGGCACCCTCCCGCGGGGCCGCCACTCGGTCTTCCTGCTCACGCTCGCCGCGCCCGACAATGCGGTGCCGGACATGGCGTCGCCGGCATTCAAGTCGCTCTCCGCCGCCGTCGACGCGGCCCAGGCAACCAGGCTCGACATTCGCCTGCTTCCCTTCGAGCCGCTGCCGTTCAAGGTGCAGGGCTGGTTCACCGCCGCTACGGGAGCGGACATCCATGCGATCCAGCAATCGATCAGCGATGCGCTTCGGGCAGCCTATGCGCTGCCGGCGATGGCGTTCGACGAGCCGGTCCGGGCCAGCGAGATCATCCGCATCGTGGAAGGCGTCAACGCCGTGACGAAAGCCGGTGTCGACAAGCTCTGGGCCCCCACCGAATCGGGCGGCTCCTCCGGCGCGCCGGACCAGCAGGTGCTGGCACCCAAGCCCGCCCAGCTCGATCCGGTGACGGGCGCGCAGATCCTGTACATCAGCGCCGATGCCGACGCGGTGACCTTCACCGAGCGGACGGGGGGCAAGCAATGAGCGACGACACCGAAGGCGCGCCGATCCCCGATGCGCTCTACGACCTGCTGCCGCCGATCTTCCGCATGGCGGACATCACGCAAGGCTATCCGCTGCTCGCGTTGTGCAAGGTCTTCGACCATGTGCGCGAGCAGATCGGCGATTCGGTCCGCGAGCTTGAGGACGACTGGTTCATCCAGACCTGCCCGCTCCATCTCGTGCCCTATGTCGCTGCCCAGCTCGGCCTCGAGGTGGCGCAGCCGGTGCGCCCCGAGCATCGCGCGCTGGTCGCCGACGCGCTCGGCTTCCGGCGGCGCAAGGGCATCGCCAGCGCGATCCCGCGCCGGGTGCGCGACGGCAGCGGCTGGTATTCGATCTACGCCCCGAACGAGACGACCCCGTCCGGAAGCTGGCCGCTTCCCGATGCCGCGCCCTCGCCCACCCCCACGCCTGGCCCCACACCCACACCGCCCTCGGCCTCGCCCGAACCCGAAGGCGAACCGGAGGATCCGTCGCGCACCTCGGTGGGCCTGTTGCGGGTCTGGCGGCTGCCCAGCTTTGCGATGACCGGCATCACCCCCATGGGCACGTCGACGCCCCGCCTATCTCACTTCAACCCGCTCGCGCTCACGCAACCGCTCTACAATCTCGCCAATGCGCCGCTCGATTGGGTCGCCGCGCCGCCGGTCACCGCGCTGCCGGTCCGCCTCACCACACAGATGCTGGCGGCCGACCTGGAACAATATAACCGGATCTGGACGACGCCGGGCACCGGGCCGGCAAGCTCGATGCTCTATGGCTCGGCACGCGGCTTCGTGATCCGCTACAAGCCGAAGAGCACGTCGGATTGGATTGCGCTGGGGGCGGATGGCGTGCGGGCGATGCCGCTCGACATCGGCGCGATTCAGCCGCCCGCGCCGGACTATCCGGTGCTCGAAGGCGGCTCGATCAACCTGCAGTCGATCACCGCGCAGACCAGCACGCTCAACCTGAATTATGGTGACGCATCCGCCGTGCTCGCGATGGACGTGCCCGCCAACCCCGCGATGAGCCAGTTGCTCGAGCTGCTCCAGAACGCGATCGCCACTTGCCCGGTGAAGGCCGGCACCCAGGTGACCGAGGCGGACGTGCGCGCGCTGATCTGCGGATCGCTGGGCAATACGCTGCTGATCGTGCCGACGGTGCCGACCGCATCGCTCTCGTTGCTGACGGCACCGTCGAGCACGGATCCCCTGCTGCTCAGCGGCAGCGCACGCACGGGCATCGCCGCAGCCACGCTGCCGCTCGACCAGAAGCGGCTCGACCTGCTCAATGACGCGGCGCCCGGCACGGTGATGACCTTCACCACGCCGACCGGAAAGGTGCTGAACGTCAGCCTGCCCTTCTCGCCGGCGGTCACCACGCCGGCCCAGGCCGAAGCGGCCTTCGCGGCGAAGCTCACCAGCTGCTTCGTCTGCCTGGTCAGCGATCGCGTGGTGATCGTGGCGCCAGCTTCGTCGCAGGCGCCGATGTCGCCGACCGCGCCGGCCTGGGAGCTGGGGCTGGTGCCCGCCGCCACCATCGACCCCGATCTCGGGCTGTTCAACTGGCCCGCGGCCTGGGCGGCTCCGGCCGCGCTGAGCGTCGACTATGGGATCGCCATGCCCGGCGCGATCGGCGGGATCGGCCTGCGTGCGTCGCTGCCTGCACCGGCGAATGCGGTGACCCTGTACGATGCGGGCAATACCGGCTGGATCGTCACTCAGCTGAGCCTGTGGGAAATGGCGCCCCAGCCCTGCACCGTGCTGGTGCTGCAATCGAGCGCGACCCGCTATCTCAATGCGCAGACCATCGTCCCGCCGCCGGGCGACAAATTGTGGATCGCCTCGGCGGCCGGCAGCCAGGCGCTGCTCTCGGTCTCCTATCCCGGCTCCTTCTCGCTGACCGGGCCCAGCTCGGGCACGCCCGGCACCTTCGGCATGTCGGCCATCCTGTTTCAGGGCGCGATCTGGCTCAACGGCGGCAATCTCGACCTCCAGCTGCTCGACATGACGCTGATCCCGAAGAGCGGCAGCGCGATCATGCCGGCGCCGCCACCTCCTCCTCCCCCACCTCCCCCACCGCCACCCACGCCTACCCCGGCACCAACCCCCACGCCGGCACCAACGCCGGCACCGGCACCCACGCCGACGCCGCCCTCCCCTCCGCTGCCGCCCCCGCCGCCGTTCAACGGCAGCGCGCGCATCGCGCTCGAGCGGACGATCGCCGCGCCGCTCGATTTCAGCCAGGTGCAGGGCGATGTCCGGTTCGACAGCTGCGTGCTGAGCCCGCTCCTCACGCCTCCGGCCGACATGGCGACGCCGGTACTCATGGTGCCGCTCGCCGCCGTGCACATCGCCCGGACGACGGTGATGGGCACGGCACAGCTCGGCGCGGGGGGAGAAGCGCTCGATTCGCTGTTCGCCGGCACGCTCACCTGCTCGGGGGCGATTACCTTCTCCAATTGCTATGCGGCCGAACTGGGCTACCTCTCCGGGGGAGGGGGAAGCGCCGCCGCCGCCGCGACCCTGGCCGCGCTGGCCGCTGCCCCGGCGACCGATCCGCCCAGCCTGATGGTGGCACGCTGCAAGAGCTGCGGGAAGATCGGCGGCGTCGGCGGCCGCAACGTGATGCTGCGCCACCTCGTGCTCGGCACGCCGGCCGACAATTACTGCGCCTGCACCGACGCCGCCGACATCGCCGTCACCGCGTGCACCACCTGCACCGACGCCGCCTGCGCCCTGACCTGCCCGGTGCGCTCGACCGGCGCCAGCTTCCAGTTCGGCACCGCGCCACCGGTCTTCGCCCCGGAAAACGCCTATCCGCTGCCCGGCTTCGCGCGCCTCGAGCCCTTTCCGCACAATCCGCGCATCATCACCGAAGGCGCGACCAACCGCGACGAGCTGGGAGCCTATAATCTGGCCGTACCGACCGCTCGGAGCACTGAATTGAAGGTCGCGCTGGAAGATGCGCTGCTCGAAGGCGTCACCCTCGACCTGCGCTACGAGAGCTGAACGCTATTTGATCCGGATGATCGGGATGAGCGCGACATAGCCCGGCGGGGGCACCGTGAACGCGCCGGCGGCAACGGTGTGATGATGGTTGCCGTCGTTCAGCCCGTCATTCTTGGCCAGCTCATAGCGCCAGGACGTGGTCGGTTGCTGCGCCTGGATGATGTTGTTCAGCACATCGTCGGACGATGACGCCGCGGTGGGCGAAGTGGCGAAGCTGCCATTCTGCCAGCCGCCGATGCCATATCCCCCGCTGTCGCCAACGGCGATATTGGCGCCCGAGCCGAGGATGAAGCGGTTGACGAGGTTCGGCAGCGCGGCGCCGTTGAACGGACTCTCCGGATCGTTGACGGTGCTCCCGTCGCACATCCGGAAGCCGGGCGGATAGACCAGCATCTTGGGCCCGGTCGGATCGTTCGGATTGGTCTGGAAGGCGGTCGGCGACGGATACCAGGAGATCACCGTGCCGACGGGCACCGCGTAGAGGATTTCCACGGGCGGCTGCGACGGAGTCGGTGTGGGGGCGGGTGTCGCCATGGCCCGGAGGCTATGGAGCGCACAGCGCGGCGGCAAGGCGAATTGCGTCCGAAAAGGCCCTATGATCGCGGCGCCCGCCGCCTTGCCATGGACAAGTTCCGGCACCGTCCATAAAGAACGCGCATCTCCCGCATCGAAAGTTGCCCGGTCCCGATGTTCCGACCCTTGTACGACTGGGTGCTGCGCATGGCGCATCACCGTCACGCGCTGCGCGCGCTGTTCACGGTCTCGTTCGTCGAGGCGAGCTTCTTTCCGATCCCGCCCGATGCGATGATGATGCCGATGGTGCTCGCCCGCCGCGATCGCGCGTTCCTGATCGCGGGCATCTGCACGCTCGGGTCGGTGCTGGGCGGCATGTTCGGCTATGCGATCGGCTATTTCCTGACCGACTTCGCGAACCAGGTGCTCGAATTCTTCAAGCACAACGCGTTCCAGGAATTCACCGAACAATACAACAAATATGGCTGGGCGATCATCCTGGTGAAGGGCGTGACGCCGATCCCCTTCAAGCTGGTGACCATCGCCAGCGGCCTGTCCCACTATCCGTTCGCGCTCTTCGTCCTGCTCGCCACGATCACGCGCAGCGCCCGCTTCTTCCTGGTCGCGACGCTGCTCAAGATCTATGGCGCGCCGGTGCAGGAGTTCGTCGAGAAACGCCTGGACCTGTTCGCCTGGGGTTTCCTCGGCCTCATCGTGCTGGGTTTCGTCGCCGTCGCGCTGTTCTGAACGGGGTGGTTTCTTTTCCTGAGCGCGCCAGCTTGCACGCCCGCTCGCAACTCGCTAGATACAGCCCCCAATCCGACAGCGTGGGTGGGTAGCGCCGGTTCCTTCGAGAAGGACCGGGCAGCGGACCCGTGCCCCGCAGCCGGCGAACTTTGAAGCGAGGGTGCCCAAGTGGCGAAGACCAGTCCGATCGAATTCGTGAAGCAGGTGCAGACCGAAGCCCGCAAGATCGTGTGGCCGACGCGCCGCGAGACCGTCATGACCGGCATCATGGTGATGATCATGACGACGCTGCTCGGCGTGTTCTTCCTCGGCATCGACTCGATCTTCGATTTCATCGTCAATTCGCTGCTGCGCCTCGCGCAGTAAGCCGCACCGCAGATAACGAGAGAAAGAACGAACGCATGGCGCGCTGGTACATCATCCACGCCTATTCGGGCTTCGAGGGCAAGGTTCGCGACCAGATCCTGGCCGACGCCACCCGCATGGGCCTCGATCGCCTGGTCGAGGCCGTCGAGGTTCCGACCGAGACGGTGACCGAGGTTCGCCGCGGCAAGAAGGTCCAGTCCGAGCGGAAGTTCTTCCCGGGCTATGTCCTCGCCAAGCTCGAGATGAACGACGACGTCTATCACCTGGTGAAGAACACGCCGAAGGTGACGGGCTTCCTGGGCTCGTCGGGCAAGCCGCAGCCGATCAGCGAGGCGGAAGCCGCGCGCATCCTGAACACCAAGGACGAAGCCGCCACCGCCGCGCCCAAGGCGAAGGTCAAGGTGGACTATGACATCGGCGACACGGTGAAGGTGACCAGCGGCAACTTCGCGACCTTCTCGGGCGTGGTCGAGGAACTCGATTACGACAAGAGCCGCGTGAAGGTCTCGATCTCGATCTTCGGCCGCGCGACGCCGCTGGAACTGGGCTTCGAGGATGTCGAGCGAGTGAAGTAAGCGCGCGCTTCGACTATCGGGATTTCAAGAAGGCCGGGGCGAAAGCTCCGGCCTTTTTTGTCGTCTGGTCGGCATCGGCCAGGACTGAAGAAAATGGCCAGCGATCGCTGCCGCCCTCGACCTCGCGCACCACATCATAATATTGAAATAGTTTTCGTAGATGAAATCTATTGCATCCGAAGGGCAATCCCCCTTTCGGGTGCCCAACGGTATTTCGCGAGACGCAACCACGCCGATCGGCACGGAGAATCATCCATACGCGCCGTGACTTGGACTGGCTCGCATCGACAAGGGACGAGGCCGCGCAGGGACTTGCATCATCCGTCAATCTCGAAGGAGACTGCGCATGTGGCATGAACTGACCGTAAATGAACTCGATCTGGTGGCCGGCGGACGCATCGCCGATGGTAAAGGCCATGTATGGCTTCCCGACGGCACCGTCGTCGTTGGCGACCTCGACTCCTTTGGCAGCGGTGGCGGCGGCCAGAACGGCGGCGCCGTCGACCCCGACACCGGCTGGGACCCCGATGGCGACGACAACGGCAATGGCGTCCCGAACCAGTACGAACCGATCGTCGTGACCGCCAACAAGATCAAGGTCGGCGACGACTACTTCGCCTATCACGCCGAAGGCGTCTACGTGATGTTCAAGGAATCCGACTGGCCCTGGAATTGGGGCGGTGATGGCTATGTGGGCACCTTCGTTCCCACAAACGCGACTGGGAGCCAGTTCACCGTTAGCAGCGACAGCCGCGTCGAGATAGACGGCAAGGCCGAAGGCGGCAAAGGGCCAGCATCGGGCAGCGCAGAGGTCAAAGTAATCGAAAACGACGGCACCATCAGCTACTGGAAGCGGGTTGACTAATAAGCGGTCCGTTCGCCTTGGCCTGGCCTTGGCAACGGTGGCGGCAACCCTCGCGGTTGCCGCCACCGCATTCCATTTCCTCGGGCGTCCGCGCATCTCTTGCGCATCCGGGATCGCCAGCCTGCGCCTCTCGGGCGCTGCAAGCTGCGAAACCGTCTCCAGCGGCTGGTGGCTCCGCTATGCCGGCTCCGAGGGCCTGTGGCTGCGCTATGCCGACGCCGACGGTCGCTCCAAATTCTTCGTCTTCCGCCCCGCCCTCCCCGCCCTGAGCGGCAAGGTGATCGTGCGCATCCCGGGCGGCCCTGGCGATCCGGTCCAGACGCCCTGGAACAAGGCGAAGGCCCGCTATCCACGTTGGCTGGTCTCGCTCGCCAGCCGCTGCCGCGCGCCGATCGTCAACCTTGCCTATACCGGAACCGCACCACGGCAGAATTATCCGAAAGAAGGCTTCTCGGCCGGCATCGCGGACGTGGCCACCCAGCGCGCCGAAATCGAGCGTGTCTATGGCGCGGAGAACGTCATCGTCGTGGCGGAAAGCATGGGGGGCCTGATGTATGCGGCATCCCGGCCTGATCCCGGAGCGAAGGCCATCCTGATCAACCCGCTCCTGATGAGTCCCGTTGGCTGGGACAAAGCGATGGCACTTTATGACGCGAAATATGATGCAAAGATCGTCTTCGGCAAACGCCTGCTGATATTGGATGATCGGACCGGCCGGTATGAGTGGAAGACAATCCGAAACGATGACCTTTGGGCATCCTATTTCGATCTTTCCCTCCCGATCGCGCGCAAATCCGCCTTCGATTATCTCGATGGTAAATATCCAAATATCCATGTGGTTTACAGTTCGACCGATGGGATACTGGGCGGAGACTATGTCGCGGATTTCCACGCGCGCGGCATTCGTGCCTTTCCGATCAGAGGCCTCGATCACGACCTTCTCTTCGACGGCAAAGCCACCAATCGCGCCTTTGCGATCCTGAACGAAATCACCGCGCGCTGGTGTCCTGCCGATTAGGGCGATGCACGACGATCTTGCCCGCTTTGTGGATAAGGCACGGATTGCCCTGAGATATTGCCCAGATCCTCGAGATCGTAGCGCTAGTGCAATGAAATTGCCCCATCCGCCCGCCATGACGCGCCCGGTCGCCTCACAAGAACAATGTTCGTTTCATCTTCGAATAGTGAGGATTGCATCGTGAGAATGTTGAACGCGTATGAAATCGATCTGGTGGCCGGTGGCTGGGGCACCACCGGGGCAACGCTCGACGGGATGATCCTGGCCAATGGCGACGAAATCACTGTCACCGGACGTCGCCTTGGTGGCTTTCCCGACTTCGGCTTCAGCTTGAGATATACGGAACCCGCAACCGATGTGAACTACTTCGCCGGCGGTGGTGGTGGGCAGCCCCCGGCACCGCCGGCCGGCCCCGCTCTCGAGATCGCCAAGTTCGTCGCCGAACTGATCACCAAGCTCCCCGTGGATATCTACTCGCAGGCCGAGATCGCCGCTCGCAATCTGACCTATTACTACAGAGGCGGGATCAATGGTGAGAGCGTGCGCCCCGATAGCCTGAATACCGTCACGACCTTGAATGGCGTGACCATCTATCAGCACACCAAGAGCGGGAATCTCTATGCCGATCGCGACGGCGAGGGATCGGTCGACACCGCCATCTGGTACAAGCCGTCGACCGGCATGGTGGGCCTGGACAAGGATGCGGACGGCAATCCGGACCAGATCCTGGGTGACGTCACTCCATAAGCTCCGTTTCCGACAACCCATCCGAAAACCGGGGCCGGCGGCGCGTTCGCCGGCCCCCCTCTCAAGGACCGGCCATGCGTTTCTGGTTCATTTTCGCGGCCTTGATCGTGTTGATGAGGGCAGGCCCAGCCTCGGCACAAGGCGCAGAGTCCGCCGCCACGGCCTTTGTCGGCGTTCAGCAGCTCAGCCTGTCGCCCGGGGGCAAATATGTTTTCGCAGTCGATGAATTCCACACCATTACCGTCGCCGAAACCGCATGTCTGGCGACCTCGGGCGGCGCATGCCGGGTGTCCCGGCTCTGGACCGAGAATTATTTCGAGGTGAACGAACCATATTTCAGTCACGACGACCGGTATCTCTACATGGGCGCGATGGGGATAACGCCCGAGAAAACGCCGAATGGAACGCTCACCATCAGCGAGATCGAAGTCGCCGCCCTGTTGCGCGGTGAGCGCACGCCACGCCGGACCTTCACGCTTCAACTGCCGTCGAGCCTCAAGCACAGCATGGATATCGAGACCGATGTCAGCGGCTGGTCGACGACAGCCGCCAATGCCTATTTCACCCGGATCACGCCGATCGTAGCGGCGGCGGTGCGCGGCGACAGCAAGCGGCCCGACAATGTGAGCAATGTGTTCGGACGCCTTTCGGGCGATCGCGCGATCGCCCTGCGCCGCGACGACCAGGACTATTTCGTCCATTGCAGCCGCAATGGCGGGCCCGAGCGACTGTTGTGGAAGAACGGCTCCGCATTTGAATCACGGCGCACCAATCTTCCCATCCGCTTCGACGGCAAGGATGCGATGGTACTGACGCGTGGCAGCGTGCTGCGCCTCACCGGCTGCTCGGTGCGCGACGAGACCAAGGGGTTGCCGCGTGCGCTGCTGATCCAGGGCGACGATCCTTCGGGCTATTACGGCTTCGCGACTGCCTTTGGAGCACGCCCCCGTCATGTCACCCCCCGGCTCGCCAGGCTCGTCGAGCGCGCGGTCGAAGCCGTGGCGGGCGAGCATGTCATGGGCATCGCGGTGAGCAACCGGCACGGATCGGCGATCGTCAGTCACGGCCCCTTCTTCCGCCAGGAACAGCGCCAGAGACCGAACGGAACTAATTTGGAGATCACCGTGGCCGGCTATCGGCACGATCTCTATTTCGGCGGGCGCAAGATATCGCTGATACCGCCGGGCAAGCCGATCGCCACCCACAAGGTGATCGCGGTGGATGGCGGCAAGCTGTTCGTCGAGCGCTATTCGCGCCCCGAGAACCGCAAGAACGTCGTCTTCCTCTATGGCGGGCCGGGCCTGTACGCCAATTTCGAGCAATATGCCTTTTCGGACATGCTGGCGATCCTCGACGCCGGGGCGAATCTCGACATCTTCCATTATGGCGGATCGAGCTACACCTTCGCACTGAAGGACCATCTCTATCGGGGCGGCACGGCCTCGCTCGCGCGCGACAGCCAGAGGCTCGAGGACTATGTCTTCGCGCACTACAAGCCGCGGGACTTCGTTTCGCTGCATCTGCGCAGCTTCGGCGGCACCTTTTATCGCTTCATGAGCCCCAAATTGCTGCACCGGTTCAACAATGTCGTGCTCGACGCGCCTGCGGGTTCCTATTCCGACTATCCAGGGTCGCTGACACCGCTTGCCTACAAGTTCAACCAAATGAACCTGGGCCAGGATACCGCCGCCGAAGCGCGGAAATATTATGCCGGTCTGACCGGCTGCCAGCTGGTGCGCAAGGTTACGCTCATCGTGGGAAAGAAGGACGACCTCGTCGATCCCGACTATGCCTATCGCTTCTGCAAGGAGACCGACAAGCTGGAGATAATCCGCCATGATGGCGACCATATGGAAGCAACACCGAACGCTTCGCCGGCCGACATGCAAGTCTATCGCCTCAACGCGGCGAAGCTGACCGCAGATTCCTGAAATCGTCGCGCTAGTGCAATGAAATTGCCCCATCCGCCCGCCATGACGCGCCCGGTCGCCTCACAAGAACAATGTTCGTTTCATCTTCGAATAGTGAGGATTGCATCGTGAGAATGTTGAACGCGTATGAAATCGATCTGGTGGCCGGTGGCTGGGGCACCACCGGGGCAACGCTCGACGGGATGATCCTGGCCGGCGACTCCGATATCGAAGTCAGAGGATTCCGCTATGGAGTGCCCGGCTTCGGATTCAGCCATGGATATGGCGGGCCGGAGACCGGGAACTCCTATCCGGGCGATCCGGCGGATCTTGGGGCAGGCGGCGGCGGCCGGGACTTTCCGCTGAGCGTGAACATCAACATCGACCTGGACAAGGTGCTGCCACTCGAGGTTATTCGTAACGGCATCGAGAATGTCCTGACCAACAAGAATCAGGAAACCACCAACAACCTCGCCAACTCCAAGCCTGGCGTGCCGATCGACGCGAACAACTATTGGCTCCAGAGCTCCGACGGCAAGCTTTATGGCGACCTGAACAAGGACGGCAAATATGACGCCATGTACGTCGACAGGGGCTATGGCCGCTGGACGGTGAGCTTCGATGGCGGCGCGACTTCGACCAACATGAACGGACCGCCGAACTGGGTTGCCCATTCCTACGGCGGCTGATCCGACCCCAATATAGAGGCGAGTTCATGCATAGAAAAATCATCTGCCTGCTGGCCGCTATATCGGGCTGGCCGCAACCTGCCGCCGGGCAGGTTGCGGCTGGCGAACAGGATTGGCGCAGCAAGCTGCAACTACACTATGCCGAGGGCAAGGGTTTCGGCCCTTGCGGCTTCAACAGGGTAACGATGGACCCCGGCTTCGGGAGGGCCACGCTCTGGTATCAGGAAAAGAAGCTCTCGGGCGCCTATGACCCCAGGCACCCCGGTTCCTTCGTCACGTTCGACCTGACCCGATATGGCGAGGAGCGCGCGAAGTCGGGCTATTCGGCCGATTGGCTGCTCGAGCCGATCCGCTATACCGAGGCGGGGAATCTGGTGGCACGGATCGGGCCGCTGATCCTCGAGATCGCATCCGACAAACCCGGCCAGGTGTCGGCCGAATATCTGCCGATGTCCTGGGCTTCGGTTCGGCTGACGGCCGTCAAGTTCGGCGGCACGGCGCCGTTCGTCGACAAGGGGACGCTCGCGCGGCTGGCATCGATCGAAGCCGGCGCGCCATTGCGGGTGTCCGCCACGGCGGCGGACGGCATCGACTTCGCCTTCACTGCGCCCGCCCCGTCGATGATCCATCATCCCGAGGGCGCGCCGTCCGGCGGCCTGGTGATGTCGATGGAATCGCCGGTCTCCGATCCCGCGCGGCCGGGAAGCCTGATCGTGCGGGGCGACCAACTGGCCGCGCAATTTCCCGGCGCCCCGTTCCTGGGGCATGCCCGCCCGCTCTTCGATCTCAAGACCGGGCGGATCGTCGGGCGCTATGGCATCGGCACGCTCGAGCGGTGGAACCCGGAGCTCTCGCGCCTCGAGACCGTGCCGCTCTCCGCCACTCCGGACATGTACATCCTCGAAGCGATCGCCAACGGCGACAAGATCGCCGTGCTCGCCGAGACGCAGGGCAAGATCGACCTGCTGCGGCTGGACGCCGGCGGGGAGCGCAAGTTCGCCATCTGCGACAATGCCGAGTATCTGCGCCACCTGGGCTTCACGCCATGGCCGCGGATGGAGGCCCCGATGGAACGCCGGCAGGTTCTGCTGGGGGATGCGCGGGCCGGCGACCGGACCTTCGGCTATCTCTATACGCCCGCCAAGGCCAATGGGCGGCTGTTCGTCTATTTCCATGGCGGGCCGCAGGGCGCGCTGGAGGATAAGTTGCCCATGCCGGTCTGGCGGCTGGTCCCCCTGGGCTATAGCGTGCTCGCGGTCGAATATCCCGGCAGCATCGGCGCGGGCCTCACCCATTCCGATCTGCTCGCCGAACAGGGGATCGGCGCCATCGCGCAATCGGCTTCGCGCATTGCGGCATGGACGCGAAAGCAGGGATATCGCGACGCGTTCGTGATCGGCTACAGCTTCGGCGCGGTGCCCGCCGCGATCTCGATCGCCGATCACCCGGACGTTTTCCGCAAGGCGTTCTTCCTCGCCCCGCTCATCACCTGGCGCAAAGCCACCATCGCCACGGTCGACCTGGGCATGATGGAGAAGGTCAGCGTGGAGAGCCAGACTCGCGCGGATCTCGCCATCTTCGGCGGGCAGGACAATATCGACCGGTTCAACCGGAGCCTCGCGCGGACATGGGGCCGGATCGTGCCGGGCAACGCCCGTTTCTATTTCGGATCGCTCGACACCATTTCGATGCCCGGCGACCTGCCCGCCCGGCTCCGCGCCGGGGCGGGCATCCTGTTGCAGGACAGGATGCAGCACGGGCTCATCGGCAACTTCGACGAGAAGGGCGACGAGGTCTGGGCCGACATCGCGGGCACCGCCCGGGTCGCGCGCGCCGCCCATCTGGACGATGCCGACCAATAGCATCTGATGTCCACGGCGCCATGGATCCTCGGTTTACTCCTCGCAGCATCGCCGAGCATCGAAGTTCATCGCAATTTCGATATCGCGAAAGCTCATATCGAAACGAATGACGCATTCTCCAGCAACGACTTATGCTTCGAGAATTCCCTGTTCATGGGCGATGGCGGCCGCCGGCTGATTGCGTTCTACAGGTCGCCGGGCAATTTTACCGATATTCAGGTGGTCAATCGCAACGGCGGGCGCCTCTCCTATTTTGCGGACATGCGCGCGCCCCTGCCCGGCGGGCGAACCTTCGTGTCCATCAATTCGCTACTGCCGGTCGCGATCACACCGGATGGCTTCGTCTCCAGAAGCGCCAGCGCGATCTTCGTGGCGTTTCGAGAAGCTGGTGACAAAATAACGGCGGATTCGGTTGAGGTCACGGATTTGCCGAGGGCACAGTTCCTGCGCGTCTTCGCTACCGATACCGACCGGTCGTCATTGGAATATGGCCAGGATCTCGCCAGGAATATCATCGAGAACTATCGCACCCCCGATCCCCATACGGACGCATCCGCAGGATTGGTGTCGAATATCGGCGCATCGTTCCACTGGTACAAATATCCCAGCCTCGACGCGCCGGCCGATGCGGCGGAAAGCTATTTCAGGAACTATGATTTCGTGTTCCGGCAAATCTACGATCCCAAAGTCGCGATGCGCAACGGCAAGGCCGCGCTGATCGGACTTGGCGAGCTCGCTGAGAACGACGATCCTGCCGCATCCGGGATTCCGGGATCCAGCGCGATCATCGATTCCCGCACCGGAATGCTGGCCGGGTCCTTCAGCGAGAAGAGGATGCGGGTACGGGCGGGCGGAAAGCTCGTCCGTTTCTCGGCGCCGAGATTCGGCAGGATCCTCGACGTGGCAGCTTCAGGACGGAGCGTCGCATGGCTGCATCAGGAAGCCGACCGCAGAATCCTGACCTGGCGGAGCGGCGCCAGGGAGGTCCGGATACGCGCGCAATGCCCCGTCAAGCCACGCGAAGACCAAGGCGATCTGGATTTCTGGACGGGCCAGGAGGCAACAGCCTGGTCTCCTCCCATCGTTCGGGAATACGCGTTGTTGGACCTTCGCCGAGATTCCGGGTACTTGCCGGCGCAATTTGCCGAGAATAGCAGCCAGTCCCTCATCGTCTTCTTTGGCGGAGGACCCGCGAGCCCCCTCAAGGCGTCCGGCCAGATCGATCGGTTTCCCGAGCTTGGCAACCAGTCGATATTGTCCGTGTCCTATAGCGGGCAGCTCGGCGGCGGACTTGGGTTGCAGCACCGGCTGCTGGGCGGAGGAAACATGCTCTCCGAGGATGCAGGGCAGGTGCTCCACTTCATAAGAGCGCGGCGTTTCGAGAAGATCACCATCGTGGGAGCAAGCTTCGGCGCGCTGCCCGCCATGGCCCTGAAGGCTCTCCTGGGGAAAGATGGCAAGCTTGTTCTAATCAGCCCGATCGTTTCGGTCGGCGCCGATCAGAAGGATCATGCCGACTTCGGAAGCACCAGCAAGACCGGGCAATGGAGATTCATGCTGGAAACCTTTGGATCCCCCGGCAAGGTGGCGAATTTCCAGTCCTGGATCGAAGATCTGTACATGAATACGCCATGGTCGGATCGCGATATGCTACATATCTCGACCTATGATCAGCCCTTCCCGGATCCGATAATGCAACGGATTTCGCGGAGCGGCGCGCGCGTGCATTACGTGTCGCTTCCCCATGGCTGGCTGTTTTCCGGAAAGGGCGTGTGGAAGTCCGTTTTCTCCGACTGACGGGAAGCATTTCGCGTCGATCCGTCACGACAATCTCACATTGGGCGGCGCGGTCCGGATCGATGGCGAAACGGCACCGCTCCCGATCCCGATATCCTTCCTCAAGTTCGGCGCCTTCTTGTATGGCCCGGGCGGCACATGGCGCGTATCGGGCGTGGTCGAGGAACTCGATTACGACAAAAGCCGCGTGAAGGTCTCGATCTCGATCTTCGGCCGCGCGACGCCGCTGGAACTGGGCTTCGAGGATGTCGAGCGAGTGAAGTAAGCGCACGCTTCGACTATCGGGATTTCAAGAAGGCCGGGGCGAAAGCTCCGGCCTTTTTGTCGTCTGGTCGGCATCGGCCAGGACTGAAGAAAATGGCCAGCGATCGCTGCCGCCCTCGACCTCGCGCACCACATCATAATATTGAAATAGTTTTCGTAGATGAAATATATTGCATCCGAAGGGCAATCCCCCTTTCGGGTGCCCAACGGTACTTCGCGAGACGCAACCACGCCGATCGGCACGGAGAATCATCCATACGCGCCGTGACTTGGACTGGCTCGCATCGACAAGGGACGAGGCCGCGCAGGGACTTGCATCATCCGTCAATCTCGAAGGAGACTGCGCATGTGGCATGAACTGACCGTAAATGAACTCGATCTGGTGGCCGGCGGACGCATCGCCGATGGTAAAGGCCATGTATGGCTTCCCGACGGCACCGTCGTCGTTGGCGACCTCGACTCCTTTGGCAGCGGTGGCGGCGGCCAGAACGGCGGCGCCGTCGATCCCGACACCGGCTGGGACCCCGATGGCGACGACAACGGCAATGGCGTCCCGAACCAGTACGAACCGATCGTCGTGACCGCCAACAAGATCAAGGTCGGCGACGATCACTATGCCTATGAAGCAAAGGGCATCTACGTGATGTTCAAGGAGTCCGACTGGCCCTGGAACAAGGGCGACGACGGCTATGCGGGCACCTTTGTACCCAGCAATGAGTCAGAAGCCCAGTTTGTCCTCAAAAGCGAAAGCGCCGTAGAGATTGGCGGGAAGGCCGAAGGTGGCAAGGGGCCGGCTTCGGGCAGCGGTCAGATCCAGATAACGCACAACGGCGGCGTCACGAGCTACTGGAAGCGCGTTGACTAACAATCGTTCAGTTCGCCTTGGCCTCGCCTTGGCAACGGTTGCGGCAACCCTCGCGGTTGCCGCAACCGCATTCTATTTTCTCGGTTGGGGACGCATCTCCTGCGCATCCGGCGCTGCCGGTCTGCGCCTCGCAGGCCTCGCAAGTTGCGATACCGTCTCCAGCGGCTGGTGGCTCCGCTATCCCAGCTCCGAGGGCCTGTGGCTGCAATATGCCGACGCCGACGGTCGCCCGAAATTCTTCGTCTTTCGCCCCGCCATGTCCACCTTGAGCGGCAAGGTGATCGTGCGCATCCCGGGCGGCCCAGGCGATCCCGTCCAAACGCCGTGGGACGAATTCGAGGCGCGCTATCCACGCTGGCTCGTCTCGCTCGCCAGCCGTTGCCGCGCGCCGATCATCAACCTTGCCTATACAGGAACCGCGCCGCGACAGAGCCATCCGAAAGAAGGCTTCTCGGCCGGTATCACGGACGTGGCTGCCCGGCGCGCCGAGATCGAGCACGCCTATGGCGCGGAAAACGTCATCGTCGTGACGGAAAGTCTCGGAGGGCTGATGTATGCGGCCTCCCGGCCCGACCCCAAGGCGAAGGCACTCCTGATCAACCCGCTCCTGCTGAGCCCCGTTGCATGGGACAATGCGATGGCACGGGACAGAGCGGAACACGATGCGCACATCGTCCGTAACAAGCGTTTGTATTTGTTTGACGATCAGACCGGCCGCTATGAATGGAAGGCGATCAGCGGCGATGACCTATGGGCCACCTACTTCGATCTTTCCCTGCCGATTTCGCGCAAATCCGCCCTCGACCATCTTGATGGCCACTACCTGAACATCAATGTGATCTACAGCTCGACCGATCGCGTCCTGGGCGGAGATTATGTCGCCGATTTCCGGGCGCGCGGTATCCATGTCTTTCCGATCGAGGATCTCGACCACAACCTGCAATTCGGTAGCAAGGCCACCGACCGCGCCTACGCGATCCTGGACGAAATCACGGCGCGCTGGTGCCCAGTGGTCAGAACCAGATAACTCAGAACGGGGCATCACGAGCTATTGGAAGCGCATTGACTAACAACCGGTCAGTTCGCCTTGGCCTGGCCTTGGCAACGGTGGCGGCAACCCTCGCGGTTGCCGCCACCGCATTCCATTTTCTCGGTTGGGGACGCATCTCCTGCCCATCCGGAGTCGCCGGGATGCGCCTGACAGGCCTTGCAAGTTGCGAAACCGTCTCCAGCGGCTGGTGGCTCCGCAATGCCGACTCCGAGGGCCTATGGCTGCGCTATGCCGACGCCGACGGCCGCTCCAAATTCTTTGCCTTCCGCCCCGCCGTGTCGATCATGAGCGGCAAAGTGATCGTGCGCATCCCGGGCGGCCCGGGCGACCCCGTCCAGACACCTTGGAACAATATGAAGGCCCCATATCCTCGCTGGCTGGTCTCGCTCGCGAGCCGCTGCCGCGCGCCGATCGTCAACCTTGCCTATACCGGAACCGCGCCGCGACAAAATCATCCGAAAGAAGGCTTCTCGGCCGGTGTCGTGGATGTGGCCGCCCAGCGCGCCGAGATCGAGCGTGCCTATGGCGCGGAAAACGTCATCGTCGTGGCGGAAAGTCTCGGAGGGCTTATGTATTCGGCGTCCCGGCCCGATCCCAAGGCGAAGGCCATCCTGATCAATCCGCTCCTGATGAGCCCCCTTGGATGGGACAGGAGGCTTGCATGGTCGCAAACGAAACATAATGCGCGCATTGTTCTGGGCGAGCGCCTGCTGCTGTTGGACGATCGGACGGGCCGGTATGAATGGAAGACGGTCAGAAGCGATGATCTACGGACATCGTATTTCGATCTTTCCCTGCCGATCTCGCACAAATCCGCCTTCGATCATCTCGACGGTAACTACCCGAATATCCATGTGGTTTACAGCTCGACCGACCGAATCCTGGGCGGAGACTATGTCGCGGATTTCCGCGCGCGCGGCATCCATGTCTTCCCGATTGAAGATCTCGATCATGGCCTGCTCTTCGACGGCAAAGCCACCAATCGCGCCTTTGCGATCCTGGACGAGATCATTGAGCGCTGGTGCCCTGCGGATCAAGGCTAGGGGCTGGCCGCACGGGCGCGACCGGCCCCGTTCCCTCAGATCGCGATCTCGGTCCACTCGATCGTCGAGCCGCCACCACTCTGGGACTGGTTGCTGCTCGTGTTGTAGGCGCCCATCTTCGGATAGAAATAGCGGCCGCTCTTGAGGCTGCCGTCATAGACGGTGCCGGCCTTGTCTCCATCCGGGTTCGATTTCTGGCAGACGACGCCGTTGATCCGATATTGCGGGCTCTGGCCGGTGCTCACCGAGACGCTCACGTCATAGGTGCTGCCCACCACCACCGTCGGCGCGCCGCTGCACACCTGGCTGCCCTGCACGACGTAGAATTCGTAATTGCCCCCGGATTTGGGCCGCACGGCAAGCTGGGTGATCGGCTCGGAAGGCCCCGAGGTCGCGCCTGCGGCGACGACGTTGAGCACCTGCATCACGCTCACATATTTCCCGCCGCTCACCAGCTTGAACCGCCCGCTCGCCGAAGCACCGGTGGTGCTGGACGTGCCGCGCAACTCGGCGCGGCCGGGCGTGCTGTCGGTGCGCTGCTGGATGACGAAGCGCTTGCCGCCGCTGATGTTGGTGATGCTCCCGCCGGAATCGGTGTCGGTCGTATAGGCCCAGGCAACGCCGGTAGTGGCGAGGATCAGGCCGGCCGCCGCGAGCGCGGCGGCGCGATTGCGCATGAACATGGCATCTTTCTCCATCGCCTCCTTGGTTGCTCGGCAGGTCTCGTGGGAGCCGAAGCCCGTGCCGCCGATAGGAACAGCGTGTCGCGTGTCAGGCCAATTGGCAAGGCCGATATGCGCCGAAATGAAGGGGCCGGCACCCATGGCACCGGCCCGCCCGATCGCCCGGGCGATTATTTCGTCCCGCCCATCACCTTCTTCTGGACATATTCGACAAAGTCCTTGGCATAGGCGTCGCGCAGCTCGACCTTGGCGGCTTCCAGCTTCTCCGGCGTCTTGGGCGGAAAGTCCTCCAGGGGGTTCTTCACCTGGCCGGTCGCCGTCTTTGTGGCGATCTGCTTGTCGCCGAACTCCCGGTAGATCCAGCCGGTGAACAGATTGGAGCCGTACATCATCGCCTTGTGATAGAAGATGTGCGTGGTGATCAGCTCGGCATAGCAGCCATGCGTCGAATCGGTGAGCCGCTTGCCGGCCTTGATCCGGGCATTCAGCGCCTTGACCTGGGCCTTGAGCGCGGGATCCTTCTTCAGGTCCTCGTTGAACGGCGTCGGCTCCTCGACGATGATCCGATAGCCCTTGAGCTTCAGCGTTTGCGCGATGCCGAGCTTGTTCAGCTCCGCCATCTGGACTTCCGGTCCCAGATATTCACGCATCAGATCCTTGACTGTCTTCACCCGCCCCTCGTGCGCGGCGTCATCGGCCAGCATACCGACAAGGCCGAAGCCCGAAAGCAGGCCCGAGTTGAAGCCCAGATAATTGTGCGTCGGCCAAACGTGCAGTTCGCACGGCATCGCCGCGTCGGATGCAGCCGTTTCCGCAGCGACGGGCGCAGGCGCAACGCCCTCCTGCGCCATGGCGGGCACGGCGAACAGGGCAGCCGCGCAGGCGGCCGCCGAAAGCAGCTTGGTATTCATGCATTCCCCCTTGTTAACCCCAGCCGGTTTGAACACGGCGCGGCACGTCCGGCAAGGGAAGACCTGTACGTCCCGCACCGGCATTGCCTTTCGCGTAGGAATAGGCTAGGCGCGCGCCCTTCCAAAGCAACAGCAATGGAAATCCGCGGGAGGCCGTGTCCGCACGGCCGCTTTACCGCTCGACTTGATCAGGGGCCCGAGCTTCACGACGGCCCCGCGAAAGAGAGTGACATGGCAAAGAAGATTACCGGCTATATCAAGCTGCAGGTGCCTGCGGGCTCTGCCAACCCCTCGCCGCCGATCGGCCCTGCCCTGGGTCAGCGCGGCGTGAACATCATGGAATTCTGCAAGGCGTTCAACGCCCAGACCGGCGACGTGGAAAAGGGCACCCCGCTCCCCACCGTCATCACCGTCTATGCGGACCGTTCGTTCTCGTTCGAGACGAAGACCCCGCCGGCGACCTATCTGATCAAGAAGGCCGCGAACCTGAAGTCGGGCTCGAAGGAGCCGGGCAAGGTTTCGGCCGGAAAGATCGCACGCTCGAAGCTGAGCGAGATCGCCCAGGTCAAGATGAAGGACCTGAACGCTAACGATATCGAGGCGGCCACCCGCATCATCGAGGGCTCGGCCCGCGCGATGGGCCTCCAGGTTGTGGAGGGCTAAGGACATGGCGAAGCTGACCAAGAAGCAGAAGACCTGGACCGTCGACAGCGAGAAGCTGCACGGCATCGACGAAGCGATCGCACTCGTGAAGTCGGGCGCCACCTCGAAGTTCGACGAGACCATCGAAGTCGCGCTCAACCTGGGCGTCGATCCGCGTCACGCCGACCAGATGGTCCGCGGCGTCGTCACGCTGCCCAAGGGCACCGGCAAGACCGTGCGCGTCGGCGTGTTCGCCAAGGGCGCCAAGGCCGATGAGGCCCGCGAGGCCGGTGCGGACATCGTCGGTGCCGAGGACCTGCTCGAGATCGTCCAGGGCGGCAAGATCGAGTTCGACCGCTGCATCGCGACCCCGGACATGATGGGCCTGGTCGGCCGTCTCGGCAAGGTGCTGGGCCCCAAGGGCCTGATGCCGAACCCGAAGCTCGGCACCGTGACCATGAACGTCGCCGAGGCCGTCAAGGCTGCCAAGGGCGGTCAGGTCGAGTACCGGGTCGAGAAGGCCGGCATCATCCACTCGGGCATCGGCAAGGCGTCGTTCCCGGCGGAAGACCTGCGCGCGAACTTCGACGCGCTGGTCGACGCGGTGGTCAAGGCCAAGCCGTCGGGCGCCAAGGGCAAGTATCTGAAGAAGGTCGCGCTCAGCTCGACCATGGGCCAGGGCGTGAAGGTCGACGTCGCGGAAGTCGCGACCGCCTGATCGGGAGCACTGCCGAACAAGGAACGGGCCGGGGGAGCGATCCCCCGGCCCGTTCCTTTGCGCGCGCCCGCGGGAAACGAAAAAGGGCCGAAGGCACAGCCTCCGGCCCCTTTCTGCCTCCCCAACGAAAGGGGCGGCTCAGACTACGGGATCGCCCGGCAAGGGCGTTTCCGCCTTCCACACGCTCCGCACCCGGCGGGCCCAGTCGTCGACGCGGCGAATCGCCTCTTCGGTGAGCGTGACGATGCCTGCCCGATTGTCCATCGGGTTGGGTGTGCGCACCACCAGCCCGGCGCTCTCCAGCAGGGCAAGGTGGCGGATCGCGGTGGTCTGCGGCGCGCCGCTGCCGATGCAGGCACTGCTCACCGATACCGGGCGCCCCTTGGCGGCGGCGAGGTACAGGTCGAGCAATATGTCCCAGGTCGGCTCGCGGAACTGCCCCGCGATCGGTCCGAACGCATCGTCGCGCAGCCGGCGGGCGCGGTAGACGCCTTCCACCAGATCCGCTGCGGTTCCGGTGAACGCCACGCCTCCGCCAGCCGGCTTGGGCGGGATCATCGGCCGGTCCCGCAGACGATATACGGAGTCGTCCGCCTCAGCCATGATGAGCCTCCTTCGTCAGGACCAGGCGGGATCCGCCCCGTAGCGCTTCAGCCGCTGCCGATGCCGCGCGGCGCCGATGGCGATCAGCAGCGGACCGGGATAGTTCCACGCGGCGTTCGCCACCGCATAGGACCATGGCATCAGCGAAGGCGTGAGCATCAGCAGATGCGTCACCACGATGTTGAGATACACCGCGGACAGCCACATCGGCCAATAGCGCTGCGCCCGCAGCGACAGCAGCATGGTGCTGAGGAACATGCCCGAATCGACCGCGAGCAGCCCCACCTCCATCTTCTGGAAGCGATATTGGCCGGCTACCGGCGCGAAGTGCGAGGCGATGATCGCCACCACCAGGATGAGCACTGCGAGGCGCTCCGGCAAGCCGCCACGCGTGACCGCGTAGAGACAGCAGAGGAGCAGCACGACCAGATAGACGAGCACGTTCATATGGCGCGACCGCACCAACGAACCCCAGCCAAGTCAAGGCCCCCCTCATGCTGCGACGGTGAGCGGAAGAATTTCCGCCTCGCCACGGGGGTCGTCATGACCCGGAGTCTCGAAGATATCCCCTGCCCCGAGCACCTGATGCCGCATGCCGACGCCGCGCAGTTCGCCATGCGCCTTCTTGATGTCCGACATCGCGCCGAACACCTTGGCCGTGGCCGCGCCGACATAGTCGACCGCGTCCTGCGCCTCGAGCGGATGGAAAGTGCCGTCGGCCCGGGCGGTGAGAACCGCGGTGCCCATCGCGAGCACCTTGAGCGCAGCTTCGTTCACCGCGACTTCCGCAGGCCGCAGCGAGCGGGCGATACGCACGGCGGCAATCTTCTTCGGAGACGTCATGAGTCCTCCTTCGCGCAGCGGAAGGGCTGCGACGGATCTAGATTGAGTGGTTCGAAAAGAGGCCGGAGCTAGCCGGTAATGCGCCAGAGCGCCCCCAAACCATTGAGGAAATTGGCCACCGCGATCAGCATCAGCAGCGCGAGACCGAAGATCCACATCAGCCGGTTGAACGGGTCGAGATCATTTGTTTGCTTCCCCTGCCTCAGAAACGGGACCCGAAAACGCGGTTCGGCTTCGGACCGTTTCGGAGGCAATGGAACCTCGGAATGCACCGTTTCGGCAAGGTCCACCGGCTCGGCCCCCAAATTTTGGGGGGGCTTTTCCGGGGCCTGGGGAGAGAGATGTTCGTGCGCGGCCAGGATGCGCGCGGCCTCACGCCGGCTCGAAACCCCCAGCGTGCGCGCCGCTTCCTTCAGATAGCCATCGACCGTGAGGGGCGAGAGCCCAAGCGTAAGGGCGATTTCCTTGGACGACATGCCGCGCGCGACGAGCCGCAGGCAATCGCGTTCGCGCGCTGTGAGTTGATCGATCGTCCCGGTCACCATCGCTGCCAGCTTTTAGCCATCGCGCGCGCGAATCCAACCGAGTTGGTGCGATTTTCAGCGGTTTCCCTTGTGAAAGTTGAATAGGAAAAATTGACCGCAGCCGGCTGGGAATCCAGCCGAAATGGCTTTCCCCTCCACTTCCGGACCGCCCGCGATTCCGGGCTCGGCCGAACCGCCATAGTGCGCTTCCTTCCCCCCGACGTAACAAGCATAGTAACGTACTGACAACGAAGGGGGAGAGGCGATATGCGTTATGCCCACGCGATTTTGATGCTCGCCTCGATCATGGCCACCGGAAACGCTGCGGCGCAGGGGGAAAACCCTCCCGGCCAGGACGCGGCGATCGTGGTGCAGGGCCAGCGCGACCGGGCCAGCAACTGGCTTCAGGCCGAGACCGATCACGTCGTGGTCATCAGCAACGGCGGCGAGAAGGAACTGGCCCATATCGCCCATGACCTGGAGCGGCTCCATTTCCTCCTCTCGGTGCTGCTGGGCCGGATCGACAAGCCGGACGGCACCCGCAAGCTGCGCGTAACGCTGGTCGGCGACGGCGCGGAATTCGATGCGATGGCGCTCAGGAACCTGCGTTATTCGCCCGGTCCGTATAGCCGCGCCTTTCCCGGGCCCGCTTATTACGATCCCCGCGAGGACGGCGCGGTATTCGCCGCGAGTCGCTTCGATCAGAAGGCCGTGATCGAGCAGGGCCAGGATCTTGCCGGCATCCTGCCCGACCTGGTGCGCGCCACCACGCCGGCCGCCACGGAAGCGCCCGGCGTCACGGCCATAAACCCCGGAGCGGGCACCATGCTTCCGGCCAGCCCGGCCGCCCGGTTCGGCCGCAACGATCCCTTCGCCATCTCGGTGAACGAGCTGGCGGTACCGATATCGGCGGAGGGGCGCATCCTCGCCGGCTATGCCCGCCATTTCCTGCTCTCCTATTTCCCCCACGCCTATCCGCGCTGGTATGTCGACGGGTTCGGCGAGCTCTTCGCGACCCTGGCAACCCAGGGCGACGGCAGGATGGAATATGGCCGCGCCCCACAGGGCTATCGCAAGGTGCTCGATCGCTACCGGCGCTATCCGGCCGCGGACATCGTTACCGGCCGCTACCTGGCCGATCGCGACGCCGGCGAGCGCTGGACGCCGTTCCACGCCTGGACACTCACCCATCTGCTGTTCTTCTCGAACGAACGAAAAGGGCAGCTCCGCGCCTATCTCGCGACGATCGCGGCCGGCGGCTCGATGGAGAAGGCGGCGGCAGCGTTCGGCGACCTCGGCAAGCTGCAGGACGAACTCGTCGCCTATGCCCGGGGCAAGCTGCCGTTCGAGCAGATATCCTATCCGGCCGAGCGCGCCGCCGAGCCGATCGTCCGGCGATTGAGCGAAGGGGAGGCCGCATTCGTCAAGGGGCGGCTGGAGCTCGGCGCGCGCCTGGCCATCCCGCCCGCGTCCGTGGACCCGCAGGCCGACCGGCAGCGCACCGCCGCGATCGCCCGGCGCGACGATTGGCTCAAGGGCCTGCGCCGGGACGCCGCGCGCTATTCCGCGAACCGTGATGCCCAGCTGCTGCTGGCCGAAGCCGAATGCCGCAGCGGCAACATGCCGGAATGCGCCGCCGCCGCCGCCAGGGCATTGACCATCGCACCGGGCAATAGCGACGCGCTCGCCTGGCAGGGCGTCGCGCAAGCCGGGATCGCCCTTGCCGCCCCGGCGAACGAACGCGCGGGCCGGCTCAAGGCAGCGCGGATCACCATCGCCCGCGCCAACCGCGCCGACAGCGAAAGCCCGCTGCCGCTCCTGGCCTATTATCGCAGCTTCGCCGCCGCCGGCGAAACCGCGCCCGACATGGCGGTCGAAGGCCTGATGAAAGCGGTCGACACGGTTCCCGCCGCGCCAGGCCCCAGGCTGTTGCTGGGCGAGGCGCTTGCGAAGCGCGGCAATGCCGCGGCGGCGCGCAACGCGCTGATCCCGGTGGCCAACGGCCCGTATGAGACGCCCGAAGCGGCACCGGCCCGCACGCTGCTATCCGGGCTCGCGCAATAGGAAAGGGCCGGGCGCCAAGCCCCCGGCCCTTCGCCATGCTGGTCGTCAGAAACCGGCCGAGTAGGTGAGGAACCACTGGCGCGGCGGGATCGGATAGGCCGAATAATTGTTGGTCGCCGAGCCGACCGAAAGGGTCGAGACGCCCTTGATGTCGCCCAGGTTGGTGATGTTGAGGCTGAGCTTCGCCTTCTTCATCCCCAGCATCTCGGCCGGCAGGTCCACACCGACGCTGAGCGAGGTGAGGAAATAGGAACCGACACTGGCGTCGTTCGAATAGGTCGCGAAGCGCCTGCCGACATAGTCGCCGACCAGCTGTGCCTCGACCGGGCCGACATTGAGCGTCGCGACGGTCTTGTTCATCCACTTCGGCGTGCCCGGCAGCTGCTTGCCGCAGGTCGGAACCACGCCACCGACGACCAGATAGCCGCCGATGCAGCTATTGGTGGCGCCGCCGATTCCCGTCGCCGCCGAGGTATAGTCGCTCCGGTACTTGGAGAGGTTGTACGACGTGGCGTTGTAGAAGGAGAAGGTCCGGCCGAAGCGCAGAGTGAAGGCGGCGTCGACGCCGTTGGTGCGCACATCGCCGACATTGACCAGGATCGAGGTGCCGCCGGCGATCTGGCCGCCCGCGATGCCGCCCGGATTGGTCGAGATCGCCAGCAGACGGTCGCTGAAATCGACGCGGTAATAGTTGATCTGCGCGTCCAGCCCGATGCCGCCGCCGAAGCTGCGATGGGTGCGCAGACCCGCCTCATAGGTCCAGCTGCTCTCCGGCTTGCCGTCATTGGCGAAGGCGTTGAACGCGGTCTGGCTGCCGGTGAACCAGGGGCCGCCACCGCCGGCCAGATAGGCCTGATACTGGCGCAGGTTCTTCTGGACGTTGAAATAGACTTCCTCGTGCCCGTTGAAGTCATAAGTCGCGCCGACCGCCGGCAGGAACCATTTCAGCGTGTTGATCTTGCCCTCCGGCAGGCCGCCGGTCAGACCCGAGAGCGAGCCGAGCCGGGGCTGCACGGGATACCAGCCATTGGCCCATTGCGCGCTGGTCTTGAAGCCGAACTGGACGAGCAGCGGCTCGAACACGCGCCAGGTATCCTGGACATGGAGCTGCAGCTGGTTGATCCGCGCTTCGCCCTGATATTGGGTGAACAGCGGCTGCATCACTTCGAGCGGGCGGATGTACGGCGTGCTGAGCCCGGGGTTGCCGGCGGGCACGGCGTACCAGCGGCGCCACTGGGTGGTGCTGTTGTGCTCGAACCAGCCGCCCAGCTCGAGCTGGTGATCGCCCAGGTCCATGTTGAGCGCGGTGATCGCGCCGCCGCGGTCGATGCGATACTCGGTGGTGCGGGTGATCATCCCCGAGCCGCCGGTGGCGGCGACCAGCGCCGCGCCGCGCGCCGCCGCCTGGGCGTCGGTCAGCGCCGTGCAGGCCGCCGGGCGCACGCCGTTGCCATTGGCGCCGAAGCGGCAATTGGTCGGCAGGCTGGCATAATTGGGATCGAGATAGGGCTGCGCGGTCGTGATCGACTGGCCGAGCGGACCGGCAACGACGCCCGCACCGTCATTGTGGTGGAAATAGATCGTGTTCGACAGGGTGACATTGTCGGCGATCTTCGCGTCATAGCGCGCATAGGTGAGGTAGTCGGTGCGCTGCGCATCCGAATAATAATTGCGGTAATTGCCGCCCTGCGCCGCCGGGGAATTGCCCAGCGCATTGATGTAGCTGCGATAACCGTCGAAATCCGAATAGAAGAACGGCTTGGTATAGGGCGTGTAGAGCTGCACCGGCGTGGCGGTGCCGCCGGCCGACGGCTTGAAGAAGACGGTGGCGTCCTCGTTCGGCTGGGTCATGTCGTTATAGTCGAAATAGAGCGTCAGCTTGCCGACCGAATCGTCATGAACGAACTTGGCATTGGCCTGCCAGCCGCCCTGCCAGCCGTTGAAGTCCCAGGCCTTGGCCTTTTGCCGCGCGACCGAGACATAGCCGGCATTGGTGCCGCCGCCGCCGAGATTGCCGGTGTCGAGGCGCAGGAAGGTGCGCGACGTGTGGTAGCTGCCCGCGGTCTGGTTGGCGGTCACGCCGAACGCCTGGGTGGGATCGGACGAATAGGTCTCCACCGTGCCGCCCAGGTTGCTGTTCGAGGCGGTGGCGAGATCGCCGGCACCCGTCGCCACGACGACGCGGCCGACATTCTCCGAGATCACCGCGCGCTGCGGCGAAAGGCCGTTGTAGTTGCCATAGCTCTGGTCGCCCAGCGGAATGCCGTCCATCGTGTAGCCGAGCTGGTTGCCGGCAAAGCCATGGATGAAGATCTGGGCGTTCTGCTCGTTGTTCCCCCAGGGGTCGGCCGTGACGTAGAGCACGCCGGGCAGCGTCTGGATCGCCTTCAGCGGCGAGACGCCGGGCAGGATCTTCTGGATCTCGCTCGCCGGGATCGCGGTGGCCGAGCGCGTCTGCTTGGCGGTGACGAGGATCGAGCCGTCACCGGCATTCTCGGGCGCGTTCTCGCCCGTAGCGGGCGAGGTCTGGTCCTGAGCCAGCGCAGGTGTCGCCATGGCGGCGGCGGCAAGAACAGCGGCACAAACGGTAGCGCGAAGCGCGTGACGAACGGTCATGATACCCCCCTGGAGTCACGGCGTCGCTGCGCCGCAGCATCGCCGCCTAGGCGCGGTATGTGGCAGTCCTGTTGTGGTTTGGTGAAACATCCGGGAAACGCCGATGAAGCGCCGATGGCAATGGGGGCCGCCTCTCCATCGGCGCTCCACGCTTGGTTGACTTATCCACAAACATCGCTATTGGCGCGCCTTCCTCCCTCGGGAGGAGACCGTCCGAGACAGCAAGCGCGGGGAATTTGCCCCGCTTAATCTCTTGCCTAGACGGGGACAGATTTTCACCGGCGGCTCCCTGCGTGGAGCGCGCGGGTCATGCCCAGGGATAACCGGGCACGACGATCCTTCCCCTCGGACATTTTGTAACCGGGCGCTTCCCGCAAGGGATGCGCTCATAACGAGGAGACCGGCATGGATCGTTCCCAGAAGGCTGACGCCGTTGCCGAGCTGAACCGCACCTTTGGCGAGGTTGGCGTGGTGGTCATCACCCGCAACCTCGGGATGACCGTCAAGCAGTCGACGGACCTCCGTAACAAGATGCGTGAGGCCGGCGCGAGCTACAAGGTCTCGAAGAACAAGCTTGCCAAGATCGCTGCCAGCGGCACCGATTACGCGGCGATCGCGGACCTGCTGACGGGTCCGACGGCGCTCGCCACCTCGATCGACCCCGTGGCTGCGGCCAAGGTGGCGGTCGAGTTCGCCAAGACGAACGACAAGCTCGAGATCGTCGGCGGCGCAATGGGCACCCAGGTGCTCGACCAGGAAGGCATCAAGGCGCTCGCCTCGCTGCCATCGCTGGACGAACTGCGCGGCAAGCTCGTGGGCCTCATCGTCGCTCCGGCGACCAAGCTCGCGACCGTTACCCAGGCACCGGCCGCGCAGCTCGCGCGCGTGTTCGGCGCCTATGCGGCCAAGGACGCCGCATAAGCGGATCTTGCAAGTTTATTTATCCCGAAACATCTGATTTGATTGGAGTTTATCATGGCTGACCTTAACGCGCTTGTTGACCAGCTTTCGGAGCTGACCGTTCTCGAGGCCGCCGAGCTCTCGAAGCTTCTCGAAGAGAAGTGGGGCGTCTCGGCCGCCGCTGCCGTCGCCGTTGCCGCTCCGGCTGGCGGCGCCGGCGCCGGCCCGGCCGTCGAAGAGAAGACCGAGTTCGACGTGATCCTCACCGGTGACGGTGGCAAGAAGATCAACGTCATCAAGGAAGTCCGCGCCATCACCGGCCTGGGCCTGACCGAGGCGAAGACCCTGGTCGAGTCGGCTCCCAAGGCCGTCAAGGAAGGCGTCAACAAGGACGAGGCCGAGAAGATCAAGAAGCAGCTCGAGGAAGCTGGCGCGACCGTCGAGGTCAAGTAAGCTTCTTAGCTTCTCGCCATCGGCGAACAGATCGGGGCGGTCCGGCAACGGGCCGCCCTTTTCTTTTGGGCGATCGGGCACCAAATCCACGGCCAGCGAACAGAGAAGCCTGGAGATGAGTGGCTTTGATTGGGACAGGAAGGGGCCGCCACGGCCGGGCCCAGGATCGGCAGATCATCCTGGCGGAATGGCGCGCCCCTATGTCCACGTGACGGAAGCGGAGAGGTCGCGAAGGAGGAAAGCCATTCGCGACGAAGCTGAGGCCAGAGGACGAGCAATTCGCGCGGCGGAATGGAACGCTCGCTTTGGCACGGAATATCCGGGTCAGGCCCCAGGCCGCGACCGCAGCCTTGCCGAGATGGTGCCTTGCACGGAACAGCGTGCAGCGCCGGTTGCAATGCTTGCAATGTGGGATTTCGCCTGCTTGGCTCCCACCGCCGGCCCCAAGGCCAGCCGCTCTTTCATTCTGTTGGAACAATAGGATTACGCCCGCGCAAGGATGTTGCGAGATGCGTCGCCTTACCGAGAAAATAGGGAATTTAAGCGCCGCAAAGACTCGCCGTCGGTGGGGACTTTGTGAACTTTGACGATCCGGCACGACGGTCGCCGTAGGAATGCGGTACTAAGCCGCGACCAGGTGCCTGGCAAAATAGCGATTCGCCGCCAGCGGCCCCACCGGTGCCGGGCGGTCGAGCCAGATCGGGCCGAGCTTGTCGCCCTGCCCCATCGTGCCGAGGATGAAATCGGCACCGAAGCGCCGGATGCTCAGGCCGCCGCGCCAGCGGATATCGATCAGCACCATCGGCACGAACATCGGCCGGCCGCCAACCTCGACCACGTTCACGCCCGAGCGCGGAATCGCCAGGCGCACCGGCATCCGCCCGCCGCCGCCGGCCGCCAGGTCAAAGGGTGCCGCGCCCGGCTCTCCCGGCGGCCCGCCATGAAAGCCGGCGATCACTTCGTCCTGCCGCGCCTGCGCGCTCATCGCGGCGAAGGCGATGCGGATATTCTCCGCCGAAGCACCCGAGCCATTGGCGATCAGCAGCTCGAATTCGAGCTGCACCTCATTCTCGGCAAAGACGATCCGGCGAGGATCAAGGCCAAGCTCGAAAGGATCGGAGCCCGGCGCGGGCGACGGAGGCCGCTGCACGGGCGCCGCCGGGACAGGCGCCGCCGGCGGAGCGCCGCGGTCCAGGCCGGGCGGGGCCTGGACGGGCGGGGCCTGGACGGGCGGGGCCTGGACGGGCGGGGCCGGGGTCGAGACGGGCGCGGTCTCGGTCTCGAGAATCCCTTCCTCCCCCACTTCACGCCGACGGCGCAGGAGCAGCCAGCCGCCCAGCCCGAGCAACGCGGTTCCCACCGCGCCGGCCAGGGCCCAGATCCAGGGCGAAACGGCGGGCGCTGGCGCGGGCACGGGCGCGGCGGTCGCGACCGGTTGCGGCGTCGGCGATGCCCCGGCCAGGGGAGATGGCGCGACGCTCGGCAACGGTGCCATGGCCGGCGCAGGCGCGGTTGCGGCGGGCACCGTCTCGCGCGGGGCCGGTGTAGCACGCGGAACGGGCGCCGCGCGCTGGGCCGCGGGAGTGGCATGGGCAGTGGGCGTGGGCGCAGGTGCGGGCGTGGGCGTCGGGGTCGGGGTCGGCGCGGGACCGATGCTGAAACGTTCGGGGATCACGCCGGGCAGCTGCTGCTGCGGCCGGACGCTTGGCGGCGGGGTGATGATCGGAGCGCGGCTCGGGGCCGGGGCCGGGGCGTCCTGCGCATGCGCGAGCGGCGCGGCCAGCACCGCCGCCGCGGCGAGGCCGCACAGCAACCCGGTCCTGAGCCTCCCTGTGTTCACTCTCATTTCCTGGCCCTCCGAAGATGAACGCCAGCTGCACGCCGCGCGCCGTTCGCCGCAGGGCCAGGGCGGATTGTCCCTGCCGGTTCCGTCCCTTACAGGGCAAACGATCTGGGGAGACATTGGTGGCAGGCGAGCGAACGGGGCAAGGCCCCGGCTATATTCCGGCGATCGACGGGCTGCGCGCCATCGCCGTCACCTCGGTGATCCTCTTCCACCTCTGGCCCTGGGCCCTGCCCGGCGGCTTCACGGGCGTGGACATCTTCTTCGTCATCTCGGGCTTCGTGGTGACGGGCTCGCTGCTCGGCCGCGAGTTCGCGAGCTTCAGGCAGCTCACCGCCTGGTTCTACGCGCGCCGCCTGATGCGGATCATGCCGGCGCTGATCGCGATGCTGCTGGCCACCCTGTTGGCCGCGCAGCTCTTCATCCCCGATGCCTGGCTGAGCAACAGCCTCGCCCAGGTCGCCCGCTTCGCCTTTTTCGGGCTCAGCAACATCGTGCTGGCGACCGACACCGACAGCTATTTCGGCCCGCAGGCAGCCTATAACCCCTTCACGCACAGCTGGTCGCTCGGCGTGGAGGAGCAATTCTACCTGTTCTTCCCGTTCATCCTCTGGTGGCATCACCAGCTCCAGGCCGGGGCGAAGGCGGTGCGGCTGGTGGCCATTCTTTCCGGCCTTTCGCTGCTGCTCTGCGCGGTACTGGCCCTGTTCGCCAACAAGTTCGCCTTCTACCTGATCTTTCCGCGCTTCTGGGAACTGGGCGCGGGCATGCTACTCTGCCTGACCCGCGCGCGCTGGCAGCCCTGGGCCGCGGGCAAGGCGTGGCTGGCGCCGCTGGGCGCGCTGGCGATCGCGGCCGGCTTCGCCCTGCCCGAGGGCCCGTTCTTCCCCTTCCCCGGCGCGCTGCTGCCGGTCGCCGGCACCGCACTCGTCATCATGGCGATCCTGGGCGGCACGGCGCCCCGCGCGCTCGGCGGCCGCCCGATGGTGGCGGTGGGGCTGCTCTCCTACTCGCTCTATCTCTGGCATTGGCCGGTGTTCGTGCTGTTCCGCTGGACCATCGGCCTGCATATGCTGAAGCTCCAGCTCGCCGCGCTGGCCATCGCGGTGACGCTCGCGATCCTCTCCTATTTCCTGGTCGAGAAGCCGCTGCGCGCGAGCCGCCGGCTGGACGGCTGGCCGCGCGGGCGCGTCGTCACGGCGGCGCTGGCCGCTGTGCTGGCCGCTGCGCTCGGCGGGCAGTTGCTCATCGCCGCGCACAACCGCATCACGCTCAGCGCCACCCGCGATCGCTTCGCCTGGTATGCCGAGCCCGGCCGCCCGCTGCCGCTCGACCTCACCGGCTGCACGCCGATCGACGGCGAGGAGCGCCTGGCAGGCGGCAAGGTGACGCTATGGTCGCCGCGCTGCGCCCGGCCGGGAAGCTTCACTCTGTTCGTGCCCGCGGACTCGCACGGCTTGGCCTATGCCCCCGCGCTGCGCCGGCTCGTCGCCGAGACCGGCGCGAGCGTGCGGCTCTATTTCCGGCCCGCCTGCCCCTATCTCAAGCTGATCCTGAGCCACGCCGCGCGGCCGCGCTGCGCCGACTGGTACGCGGCAGTGGAGCGCGACATCGTGCGCCGTTCGCGCCCGGGCGACGTGGTGTTCCTGCCCGGACTGCGCGTCACGCGCCTCGCCAACCAGTTCGAGAAGGACCGCGACCTGGCCGGCCGGCACGACGACAGGGTTTCCGCCGCGGCGCTCGCCGAGGCTCAGGGAATCACCGGGCGCCTCGCGGCCAGGGGCGCGCGGCTGGTGCTGGAAGCGCCCAAGCCGGTCTTCCCCAGCCCGGTCTTCCGCTGCACCGACTGGTTCAATCGCACCAATCCCGCCTGTCACGGGCTCACCATCGGGCGCGAAGCCATGCTCGAGCGCCGACGCGACGTGATGCGCGCGATGAGCGTGCTGGCCGCCGGCCAGCGCAGCACGATCCTCTGGGACCCGCTGCCGATCTTCTGCCCCGCCCGGACCTGCGAGGCGGTGCCGGGTGGCCGCCCGCTCTTCTTCGACGGCGACCATCCGAGCGGGCTCGGCAACGATCTGATCTATGCCGATCTGAAGCGGACGATCCTGGGGGTGCGGTGATGGAGTTCCCCTCCCCTGCGAGGGAGGCGTTGGGGTAGTTCCTTGCGCGCGATACCGTATCGGCACCACGATCAATCACGGTATCGCCAGGACACCCCCCACCCCTCGCCCCCTCTCATTCGGGGACGAGATGGGTGTTAGGTTGAGAACCCAAGCAAGCCTTTGAGATTACTTCCGTCACCCCCCGCGCAGGCGGGCGCGGGGGGTGACGGTTGAAGATTGAATCCCCGACCTGCGGCACCGTCACCCTACGGCACCGTCATCGTGGTCATCGGCACGTTCGCCAGCTCGGGCTGGGCCTTGAGCTGGGGCACGACCGTCTTGAGGTCGCCGACCACCACCAGGGTGAGCTTGCCCAGCGGATAGCCGGCATTGGCCGACGCCATCATCTGCTCCGGGGTCACCGCCAGCACCGCGGGGACATAGCGCTCCGTCCAGTCGCCCGGCAGGCCGAGCAGGTCGCGCGTCGCCAGCGTGCCGACCACTGCGCCCGACGTGGAATTAGAGATCGCGAACAGGCCGGCCAGATAGGTGCGGATGCCCTTGGCCTCCTCGGCCGGCACCGGTTCGGTCTGCATCCGGCGGATCTCCGTGAAGACCTCCTTCAGCGAGTCGCCGGTATGCTCGGTGGTCACGTCCGCCTGGAAGGTCCATAGCGCCTGTTCGGGAGTGAACTCCACGTCGGAATCGGGCGAATAGGTATAGCCCTTGTCCTCGCGGATGTTGCGCGTGATCCGCGAGCTGAACGCGCCGCCGAGCAGCGCATTGGTCACCCGCTGCGGAATGTCCGCCTGGGTGCCCGCGCGGTTCGCGTCGAAGCTCAGGCGCAGCGTCGTCTGCGGCGCACCGGGCCGGTCGACCAGCACGATCCGCGGGCCAGGCTGGTGCGGGCTTTGCAGCCCCACCGGATCGGGGCCGGCCGCCCAGCCGGCGAACGCCTTGTCGATCGCCGCCTTCACCGCCGCCGCATCGAAGCGGCCGGCGACGTAGAGATGCGCGCGCTTCGCCCCGAACTGGCCGGCATGGAAGGCCTTGACCTGCGCGATCGTATAGCCCTGGAGCTGCGCCGCGCTCGGGATGATGCGGCCATAGGGATGGTTCGCGCCATAGATGGTACGGCCCAGCGCCACATCGGCCAGCGTGCCCGGCTGCGACAGCGCGACCGAGAGCTGGCGGCCGAGATTGGCCTTCACCCGGGCAAGCTCGCTCGCCGGCAGCGTCGGCCGGATCGCCACGTCGCTCACCAGCGCGACCGCGGCCGGCGCATATTCGGAAAGCACATTCACGCCGACCGAGGTCGACTGCATGCCGGCGCTGACCGCAAGCTGCCCGCCCATCCCGGCCGCGGCGGCGGCGAGATCGGCGGCGGTCTTGCCCGCGGCGCCTTCCTTCATCAGCGCCCCGGTGACCTCGGAGAGCCACACCGCATCGCCTTCGTCGACCGCGCCGGCGCGCACGCGCAGCGACACCACCGCCTTGGGCGCGATGCCATAGGGAATCAGCGTGACCTGCAGCCCGTTGGGCAGCGCATAGGTCTCGGTCGCCGGCAGCCGGAACGGCTTGGGATCGGCGATCGGGGGCGCCGGCGGGAAATTGTCCTGCGCCAGCGCCGGTGCGGCGGCCAGCACGGCCACGAATGCGAGGAGCGCGCGCTTCATCACTTGCCTCCCTTGGGCTGGGCGCCGGGCTCGATGACATAGACCGAGCGGTTGGTCTTGCGGAGATATTCCTGCGCGGTCTTCTGGATCAGCGCCGGCGTCACCTTGGCGAAGCCCTCCTCGATCCTGTTCACCGCGGCGGGATCATTGTCGAACAGCGCATAGACGGCGAGCAGGTCGATCAGGCCGACCCGGCCGCCACCGTCGATCGTGCCGTACAGCTCCGAGCGCATCTTGGTGCGCGCGCGCTGCAGCTCGGCGGCGCTGACCGGCCGGGCGCGCAGTTCCTCGATCACTTCGTCCACCGCCTGGGTGATCTGCGCGGTCGAATGCGCCGTGTCGTGCGTGAAGCTGAAGCTCCACAGCATCGGCCCGCGATAGTTGAACATGTTGCCCAGATCACCGTTGATCCCGCCCGAAAGCTCGCCGGCGATGCCGGTATCGGACACCAGCTTCTTGAACAGCCGGCTGTCGTCGCCCTGGAGCAGGATCTGGTCGATCAGCCCCATCGCATACCATTCCGGCGTGCCGCGCGCCGGCACGTGATAGCCCGCGGCATAGCCGGGCTTGGGGGCGAGCGCGTCGATACGGCTCTTGAACTTCTCGGCAGTCTGGCGCGGCTCGGAAATGTCCGGCTGCTTGACCGGCGCGGCCGAGGGGATGGGCGTGAAATATTTCTCCACCATGGCCCGGGTCGCGGCGTAATCGATATCGCCGGCGATCACGAGCACGGCGTTGTTCGGCCGGTAGAATTCCTTGGAGAAGGCCTGGGCGTCCGGCACCGTCGCCGCCTCGATCTCCTTGAGATCGCCGTAGAAATTATGGCTGTTGTACCAGTTGACGTTCGCCAGCATCGGCAGGTCGATCCACGGCCAGGTGCTATAGGGCTGGTTGAGGACATTGACCTTCACTTCGTTGCCGACCACGCCCTGCTGGTTCTTCAGCACGACGTCGTCGATCACCGGATTGGCCATGCGATCGGCCTCGAGCCACAGCATCCGCTCGAGCGCGCCCGAAGGGACGATCTCGAAATAATTGGTGAAGTCGAACCGGGTCGAGCCGTTGTTGATGCCGCCGGAATTGGTGATCGTCGTATCGAACACGCCCTTGGGCGCATGCTTCGATCCCTGGAACATCAGATGCTCGAACAGGTGCGCGAAGCCGGTGCGGTCCTTGGGCTCCACGCGGAAGCCGATGCCGTAATAGACGCCGACCGTCACCGTCGGCGCGATCGTGTCCCGTGTCAGCACCACCCGCAGCCCGTTGGGCAAGGTGAAATATTGCGTATCGACGTGCAGCGTGTCCGCCGCCGCAGTGCCGGTCTGGGCATGTGCCGCCGCCGGGAGCGCCACCGCCGCAAGGGCAAGCGCCAGGCTCAAATGCTTCATCGTTCTGGACCCCCTGGGACTCGGGAACTGTATTGCAAGGTTAGTACGGCAATGGGCATCGGGCACAAGAGCGGATCAGGCCAGCCAGTGCACCTTGCAGACCCAGAAGGACCGCATCGGCTTGCCCTGCGCGTCAAGCGCGGGCCGGAGCCGGGCGCGCTTGGAGATCGCCCGGCAGGTGATATCGGCAAAATCGTCCGGATTGGTGCGCGCGAGCACGTAGCAGCCCGCCACCTTGCCCTCCGGATCGACGTCGAGGCGGAACTGCACCAGCCCGTTATGCCCCTGGAACAGCGCGCCCGAGGGATAGTCGCCGGAATTGAGCCATCCCTGCGGCTCGGTGACAGGGGAAACGGGCCGCGTCGCCGCGGCCTGCTGGGCCGGGTCATAGCCCCAGCTCTTCACCAGGCTGTCCACGCATTTGCGCATCTCGGCGAACGGCTTGGCCAGCGAGCCGAATTCGAGCCGGACCGGCCGCTTGCCGCGGATGTCGAGCGTCACGCCGGTGACTCGCGCTTCCTGCTCGGGCGCCAGCGGCGGCGAGGCTTCCGCCGGCTCCTTGGTCCAGCCCTTGCTCCGCCAGCCGTCGAGCCGCATCCCGCCGAAGAAGACCGCCTTGAGCTTGCCGACATTGCCCGAAAGCCCGTCGATCGCGATCGGTTTCCCGCCAAGGCCGAAATCGGCCGTCCCCTCGACCTTCACGGTGTTCATCCCGAAACGGTCGCCGAATACCGACAGGTCGAAAGCATCGCCCGGCTCGTAGCGGACGAAGCGCACCACCACGCTCGACTTGCCCTCGCCCATCTGCGCGGCGAGGTTGCAGGCATCGCGGCTATAGTCGACCAGCCATTTGCCTTGGCGCGTGAGCGTCTCCACCGGCTTCCCGTCAGCCGGCCCGGCCGCGAACGCCGGTGCGCCGGCGCCGGCAAGCGCCAGGCAAAGAAACAATGTCCTGATCATCGACATCCCCCCCCCCGAATTGTCGGGCATTGATCTCAGCCACATGTGTCCGGAGCGTTACGGCTGCCCGTAACGCTCCGGTCCGGTTCGATTATTTCTGCACGTTTGCCGACTGGTCGAGCGGCACCACCGGCAGCAGCACGCTGCTCGACTGGGCACCGCCATACATCAGCGTCACCGTCGCCTTCTGATAGTCCCCGGGCTTGGCGAAGAAGATGTTCGGCACGAACTTCTGCGGGTTGCGATCATAGACCGGGAACAGGCTCGACTGGACCTGCACCATGATCCGATGGCCCGGCTGGAACACATGGTTCACCGTCGGCAGGCGGAACTTGTATTCCTGCACCTTGTTCGCCGGGATCGCGGTCGGATGCTCGAACGAGTCGCGATAGCGGCCGCGGAAGATGTCCATCGCGATCGGCAGCTGGAACCCGCCCATCTCCTTCTTGGTGACATAGTCGTCGGGATAGACGTCGATCACCTTGACCACGAAGTCGCCATCGGTGCCCGTGGTCTTGGCGAAGATGTCCGCCAGCGGCGCCCCCGAGACGCGGACCGGGGCGGTGAGCGGCTCGGTCATGTAAGTCATCACGTCGGGCCGGCCGTCGACGAAGCGCTGGTCGGTGACGAGATAGGTCGACCAGCGGCCGTCCTGGAAATTCACCGGGCGCGGCAAATGCGGGACCGGCTTGGCCGGATCGGAGACATAGGAGTCCGAACCGGCGCCCGGCTTGTCGAAGCCCAGCCCCTCGGCCGGCTTGAGATAGATCGGCGTCAGCCTGGTGCCGCAGCCATCGTTACAGGCCAGCGGCCATTTGCTCAGATAATCCCAGCGATTTTCGCCGGTATTGTAGAAGCTCGCCTTGGCCGGGGTGAAGGGCGGCGCGCCGTCCTTCAGATAGGCGTTGAAGAACGGGAGCAGGATGTCGCGGCGCGCCTGGAGCGCGGTGTCGCCCTCGAAAGCGAGCTGGCCGAGCGTCGAACCGTTATAGTTGAAGCCCGAATGGCGCCACGGGCCCATCAGCAGGAAGTTCTTGTCGGCCTGCGGCGTCTTCTGCAGCGCTTCCCAGGCATGGATCGCACCGTACATGTCCTCATGATCCCAGATGCCCTGCTCCCAGAGCGTCGGGATGTTGGAGGGGTTCGCGGCGAGCAGCTTGTCGAGCGCCTGGCCCTGCCAGAAAGCGTCATAGGCCACGTGCTGGCTCATCTTGTTCCAGGCGGGCAGCTGGTCATAGCCGAACTGCTTGGCCCAGTCGCCCGCGCTGCCCACGCGGCGGAAAGTGTCGTAATCGTCCCAGTCCGGACGCGGCGGCGCCTTGCCGGCGCCCTTGTAGCCGGTCTGGGCGCCGATCCAGCCGATGTTCGCCAGGCGGAAGGCGCCATGGTGGAACCAGTCGTCGCCCATCCAGCCGTCGATCATGGGGCTCTCGGGCGCGGCGACCTTGAGCGCGGGGTGCGGGCCCATCAGCGCCATCACCACCGTGAAGCCCTCATAGGAGGAGCCGAGCATGCCGACCTTGCCGTTGGTCTCCGGCACGTTCTTCACCATCCAGTCGATCGAATCATAGGCATCGGTGATGTGATCGACCTTGGTAGGGTTGAGCGGGCCGACCGGCGGGCGGGTGATCACATAGTCGCCCTCCGACTTGTACTTGCCGCGAATGTCCTGGAACACGCGGATATAGCCTGCCTTGACGAACACCTCGTCGCCTTCGGGCAGCGTGTTGATCATCTTGCCGCTCTCGGTGCGGACGACGCGACCGGCGGCGTTATAGGGCGTGCGGGTGAACAGGATCGGGGCGTTCTTCGCGCCCTTCGGGATGATCATCACCGTGTAGAGCTTCACCCCGTCGCGCATCGGGATCATCACTTCGCGCTTGATATAGTTGGCCGGCAGCGCGGGCGGATTGAAGTTGGCGGGGATGTCGTTGAAGGCCGGTGCCGCCCCCGTCGCAGGGCTTTCCTGCGCCTGGGCGGCGGCGGTGGCGAGGAGGGCGGTTCCGGCGGCGAGCGCGAGCAGCGACTTCTTCATGTGATGTTATCTCCCTGAGGATGGCGTTCGATAGGCCCAAAACCGCGTGCATGAAAAGAGCCCGCCCCTCCCTTTCGGAAGAAGCGGGCTTCGATGTCCCCGATGTTTCGGGGATCAGGCGTGCTCGGGCTGGCCGTAGAGCTCGGCGGCGAGATCTTCGGTCATATGCGGCCGCGACGCGCCGATCCCGCCGATGCCGCCTTCATAGGCCGGGCGGCCGATCCGGAACGCGGCGGCGGTACGCGCCTCGCTGCCGTCGGGCAGCGTATAGCGGGCCTCGGCGACCACCACCGGGTTGAACACGCGGCCGAGATCGCCCTTGGGCACCGCGAGATGCGCGTCGACGCGGGTGCCGTCGCCCGGATCGATCGAGACCGGCGGCACGATCGTCTCGCTGCGGCGCTCGGTGAGCATCCGCTCCATTTCCGTGCCCTCGGCCTCGTCGGCGAGCATGAAGCTGGAGATGCGGACGTTGCGCGCCGCGGTATCGCCGGCATTGCCGACAGTCAGCTCGAAATCGACCATCGCCTCCTCCTCGGTGGTGCCGGCACTGACCGGGCGCAGGCCGAGCTCGATCCAAGGACGGTGCGAGACCGGGGCAGTCGTGTCGGCGACGCCGGCAAGATCGTCCTTGCCCGCCTCGGCGATCTCCGCCTCCTGCTCGGTGGCAACCGGCTCGATCGCCGGCGGAACCGCGCGCGGATCGATGCGCGCATCGATCCGCGGCGCCTGGGCGATCACCGCGGCATCCAGGGCAGCGACCGGCTCGACCACCGGCTCGCGAGTCACGATCGGCGCCGCGGCAACGCGGGTCGGCTCGACAGGCGCCGGCTCGGTGGTGACCGCTTCGTCATTGCGGCGGCGCGAAAGCAGGAACGCGGCAAGGCCCGCGATCACCAGCGCCAGCCCGCCGAGCAGCCACGGCCAGGCGATGCCGGTGCTTCGCGTGGTGCTGGCGCTGCTGTCGGCCGTCACCGGCGCGGCGGCCTGGGGCGCAGGCGCGGCATCGACCTGGGGCGGAAGCGGCTCCGGCACCGTCCGGACCGGCGGCGACGGCAGCGTCAGCGGGGTTTCGGCGGCCGGGGCGGCGGGCGCCGCCTGGCGCACCGGCGCGGCCTCGCGCACGGGCACCGGCGCCGGCGCCGCGCGGGTGGTAGTCACTCGGGTGCTGGTGGTCCGCGTCGCGGTGGCGCGGCGCTCGGCCGGCGCGGGAGCATCGGCCGCGGCGGCACCGCGCTGCTGCTCCTCGACCGAAGGAACCGGCTGCACCACCGGGCTCGAAGGCTGCATCACCACCTGCGCCTGCGGCGCCGGTGCGGGAGCGGGCGAAGGTGCCGGCGTCGTCATGATCGGCGGCGGCGTCACCTGTTGGGGAGCGTCCTGCGCATGGGCAGGCAGGGCGAGGAAAGCGGCGCCGAGAAACAGCGCGGCACGGATGGTAGGCATTGCGGGTCTCTCCTTCATATCGCAGGTTCAATGAATGGAACCCGGATTCCGTCGCGAAGGAGGCTCGAAACTGCGGCGAACGGGGCCGCCGCGGCGACGAACAACCGCGTTCATTTGCAGTTAATCGCAAATTTTCCCAGCACTTACGGCGCGCAAAAAGGTTCCGCCGGCCATTTGACAGAATCCAACAAGCTACCTATATCCCGCTCTCCACCACGGGTCCGGGAAATGATGCGTCGTCGCGCAACGCATCGGGCGAATTGGGGTCGTGGTCTCATAAGACGCTGAAAGCTGCCGAAACCCGAAATGGGAGTCGTGCGGCTTTTTCTGCGTCTTTCCATGCGTCCCGGCCCCGGACAGGGGCACCGAAATCACGGCTGACGAGGCATTATACACCCATGGCAACCAAGGCGATCGAGGAAGGCGCGCAGACGCGCGCAGGCTCAGGCGGCACGTTCAAGCGCCGCATCCGCAAGGTGTTCGGCGACATCCACGAAGTGGTGCAGATGCCGAACCTGATCGAGGTCCAGCGCGAATCCTACGAACAGTTCCTGCGGTCGAACCCCTCGATCGGCTATGTCTCCGGCCTCGAGAAGACCCTGCGCTCGGTCTTCCCGATCCGCGACTTCGCCGGCACGGCCGAACTCGACTTCGTGAACTACGAGCTCGAGAACCCGAAGTTCGACGTGGAAGAGTGCCGCCAGCGCGGCATCACCTATGCCGCGCCGATGCGCGTCACGCTGCGCCTGATCGTGTTCGAGGTGGATCCGGACACGGAAGCCCGTTCGGTGCTCGATATCAAGGAGCAGGACGTCTACATGGGCGACATGCCCCTGATGACGGGCAACGGCACCTTCTTCATCAACGGCACCGAGCGCGTGATCGTGTCGCAGATGCACCGCTCGCCGGGCGTGCTGTTCGACCATGACCGCGGCAAGACGCATGCTTCGGGCAAGTATCTCTTCGCGGCGCGCGTGATCCCCTATCGCGGCTCGTGGCTCGACTTCGAGTTCGACGCGAAGGACATCGTCAACGTCCGCATCGACCGCAAGCGCAAGCTGCCGGTCACCACGCTGCTCTACGCCCTGGGCCTGAGCGGCGAGGAGATCCTCAACTATTTCTACAACCGCGTGACCTTCGTCCGCGGCCCGAACGGCTGGCAGATTCCGTTCCAGCCGGAAAACTGGCGCAGCGCCAAGCCGATGTTCGACATCGTCGACGCCAAGTCGGGCGAAGTCGTGTTCCCGGCCGGCCAGAAGATCTCGCCGCGCGCCGCCAACAAGGCGCAGAAGGACGGTCTGGAGACTCTCCTGATCCCGACCGAGGAAGTCTTCGGCCGCTACTCGGCCTATGACCTCATCAACGAGTCGACCGGCGAGATCTACATCGAGGCCGGCGACGAAGTCTCGGCGGAGAATCTCGAGAAGCTCGACAAGGCCGGCATCGACCGCCTCGAGCTGCTCGACATCGATCACATCGCCACCGGCCCCTGGATCCGCAACACCCTCGCCGCCGACAAGGCCGAGGAGCGCGAGCAGGCGCTGGCCGACATCTACCGCGTCATGCGCCCCGGCGAGCCGCCGACGCTAGAGACGGCAGAGTCGCTGTTCGCCGGCCTGTTCTTCGATCCGGAGCGCTACGACCTCTCGGCCGTGGGCCGCGTGAAGCTCAACATGCGCCTCGACCTCGACGCCGAGGACACCGTGACGACGCTGCGCACCGAGGACATCCTCGCCGTGGTGAAGACGCTGGTCGACCTGAAGGACGGCAAGGGCGAAGTCGACGACATCGACAATCTCGGCAACCGCCGCGTCCGCTCGGTGGGCGAACTGCTCGAGAACCAGTATCGCGTCGGCCTGCTCCGCATGGAGCGCGCCGTGAAGGAGCGCATGAGCTCGGTCGATGTGTCGACCGTGATGCCGAACGACCTGATCAACGCGAAGCCGGCGGTCGCCGCGGTTCGCGAGTTCTTCGGCTCGTCGCAGCTCTCGCAGTTCATGGACCAGACCAACCCGCTCTCCGAAGTGACGCACAAGCGTCGCGTCTCGGCGCTCGGGCCGGGCGGCCTCACCCGCGAGCGCGCGGGCTTCGAGGTCCGCGACGTCCATCCGACCCATTATGGCCGTATCTGCCCGATCGAGACGCCGGAAGGCCCGAACATCGGCCTGATCAACTCGCTGGCGAGCTTCTCGCGCGTCAACAAGTACGGCTTCATCGAGACGCCGTACCGCAAGGTCGTCGACGGCAAGGTTACCAACGAGGTCGTCTATCTCTCGGCGATGGAAGAAGCGAAGCACACGATCGCTCAGGCTTCGGCCGAGGTCGATGCCGATCACCGCTTCACCGAGGAGCTGATCTCGGCCCGCCAGGCCGGCGAATTCCTGATGGCGCTGCCGGAGACGGTGACGCTGATGGACGTGTCGCCGAAGCAGCTCGTCTCGGTCGCCGCCTCGCTGATCCCGTTCCTCGAGAACGACGACGCGAACCGCGCGCTGATGGGCTCGAACATGCAGCGCCAGGCCGTGCCGCTGGTGAAGGCGGAAGCGCCCTTCGTCGGCACCGGCATGGAAGAGACCGTCGCCCGTGACTCGGGTGCCGCGATCGCCGCGCGCCGCGGCGGCGTGGTCGACCAGGTCGACGCGACCCGCATCGTCATCCGCGCGACCGGCGAGGTCTCGGCGGAGGAGAGCGGCGTCGACATCTACACGCTGATGAAATTCGAGCGCTCGAACCAGTCGACCTGCATCAACCAGCGTCCGCTGGTGAAGGTGGGCGAGACGGTCAATGCCGGCGACATCATCGCCGACGGCCCCTCGACCGAGTTCGGCGAGCTGGCGCTGGGCCGCAACGCGCTCGTCGCGTTCATGCCCTGGAACGGCTACAACTACGAAGACTCGATCCTGATCTCCGAGCGGATCGTGAAGGACGACGTGTTCACGTCGATCCATATCGACGAGTTCGAAGTGATGGCCCGCGACACCAAGCTCGGGCCGGAGGACATCACCCGCGACATCCCGAACGTCGGCGAGGAAGCGCTGCGCAACCTCGACGAGGCGGGCATCGTGTACATCGGCGCCGAGGTCGAGCCGGGCGACATCCTGGTCGGCAAGATCACTCCGAAGGGCGAGAGCCCGATGACGCCGGAGGAAAAGCTCCTCCGCGCCATCTTCGGCGAAAAGGCCTCGGATGTCCGCGACACTTCGCTCCGCCTGCCCCCGGGCGTGTCGGGCACGATCGTCGACGTGCGCGTGTTCAATCGTCACGGCATCGACAAGGACGAGCGCGCGCTGGCCATCGAGCGCGAGGAGATCGAGCGCCTGAAGAAGGACAGCGACGACGAGCGCAACATCCTCAACCGCGCGACCTGGTCGCGCCTGCGCGAGATGCTGCTCGGCCAGGTCGCCACGGCGACGCCGAAGGGCCTGAAGAAGGGCTCCGAGATCGACGCCGACCTGCTCGACAGCGTGGATCGTCACGAATGGTGGAAGTTCGCCGTTCAGGACGACAAGGTCCAGGGCGACCTCGAGGCGGTGAAGGGCCAGTATGACGAGGCCGTGAAGCGCATCAAGGAGAAGTTCGAGGACCGCCGCGAGAAGCTGGAGCGTGGCGACGAGCTGCCGCCGGGCGTGCTCAAGATGGTCAAGGTCTTCGTCGCGGTGAAGCGCAAGCTGCAGCCGGGCGACAAGATGGCCGGCCGTCACGGCAACAAGGGCGTCATCTCGCGCATCCTGCCGCAGGAAGACATGCCGTTCCTCGAGGACGGTACGCCGGTCGACCTGGTGCTGAACCCGCTCGGCGTGCCTTCGCGCATGAACGTCGGCCAGATCTTCGAGACGCACCTTGGCTGGGCTGCCCGCAACCTGGGCATGCAGGTGGCCAGGCAGCTCGAGGAATGGCGCGAGAGCAATCCGGACGCGGTGGCGGGCGAGATGCCCGATGCCGTCAAGGATCGCCTCAAGACGGTCTATGGCGATCACTATGCCGCCGAGATCGAGGCGCGCAGCCCCGAGCAGGTGGCCGAGCTGATCCAGAACGTCCGCACGGGCATTCCGATGGGCACTCCGGTGTTCGACGGCGCGCGTGAGGCGGATGTTTCGGACATGCTGGAGCTGGCGGGTCTCGACACCTCGGGCCAGTCGACGCTGTTCGACGGCCGCACCGGCGACGCGTTCGACCGCAAGGTGACCGTGGGCATCATCTACATGCTGAAGCTCCACCACCTCGTGGACGACAAGATCCACGCGCGTTCGATCGGGCCGTACTCGCTCGTCACCCAGCAGCCGCTGGGCGGCAAGGCGCAGTTCGGTGGTCAGCGCTTCGGCGAAATGGAGGTCTGGGCCCTGCAGGCGTACGGCGCTGCCTATACGCTGCAGGAAATGCTGACGGTGAAGTCGGACGACGTGGTCGGCCGCACCAAGGTCTATGAAGCGATCGTCAAGGGCGACGACACCTTCGAGGCCGGCATCCCCGAGAGCTTCAACGTGCTCGTCAAGGAAATGCGCTCGCTGGGCCTCAACGTCGAACTCAAGGCTATCGACGAAGCCTCCGAGGAAGACGGCCTGGCCGAGGCGGCGGAGTAACGGGATCGGGCGCTGCCTCCGGGTGGCGCCCTCCCCTCCCCGCCCAGAAGATTTGACCCTCCTGAGGGACGAAAGAATATGAACGAACTTACCAACTTCGCGAACCCGCTCGCCAAGCCGGAAACCTTCGACCAGATCCAGATCGGCATCGCATCGCCGGATCGGATTCGTTCGTGGTCGTTCGGCGAGATCAAGAAGCCGGAAACCATCAACTATCGCACGTTCAAGCCCGAGCGTGACGGCCTGTTCTGCGCGCGCATCTTCGGTCCGATCAAGGATTACGAGTGCCTGTGCGGCAAGTACAAGCGCATGAAGTACAAGGGCATCGTCTGCGAAAAGTGCGGCGTGGAAGTGACCGTCTCGAAGGTCCGCCGCGAGCGCATGGGCCATATCGAGCTCGCCGCACCGGTCGCGCACATCTGGTTCCTGAAGAGCCTGCCGTCGCGCATCGGCCTGCTGCTCGACATGCAGCTCAAGCAGCTCGAGCGCGTGCTGTACTTCGAGAGCTATATCGTCACCGAGCCGGGCCTCACCCCGCTCGAGAAGTTCCAGCTTCTCACCGAGGACGAGCTGCTCGACGCGCAGGATGAATATGGCGAGGACGCGTTCTCGGCCGGCATCGGCGCCGAGGCGGTCAAGATCATGCTCATGGATCTCGACCTGGAAGGCGAGCGCAAGGAACTCCTCGAGGAGCTCGCGGTCACCAAGTCGGAGCTGAAGCCGAAGAAGATCATCAAGCGCCTGAAGGTCGTCGAGAGCTTCATCGATTCGGGCAATCGCCCGGAGTGGATGATCCTCGACGTCGTGCCGGTCATCCCGCCCGAGCTGCGCCCGCTGGTGCCGCTGGACGGCGGCCGCTTCGCGACTTCGGATCTGAACGATCTGTATCGCCGCGTGATCAACCGCAACAACCGCCTGAAGCGCCTGATGGAGCTGCGTGCGCCGGACATCATCGTCCGCAACGAAAAGCGCATGCTGCAGGAAGCCGTGGACGCGCTGTTCGACAATGGCCGTCGCGGCCGCACCATCACCGGTGCCAACAAGCGTCCGCTCAAGTCGCTGTCCGACATGCTCAAGGGCAAGCAGGGCCGCTTCCGTCAGAACCTGCTCGGCAAGCGCGTCGACTATTCGGGCCGCTCGGTCATCGTGACCGGGCCTGAGCTGAAACTGCATCAGTGCGGCCTGCCGAAGAAGATGGCGCTCGAGCTGTTCAAGCCGTTCATCTACGCCCGCCTGGACGCCAAGGGTCTCTCGATGACCCTGAAGCAGGCCAAGAAGTGGGTCGAGAAGGAGCGCAAGGAAGTCTGGGACATCCTGGACGAAGTGATCCGCGAGCACCCGGTTCTGCTGAACCGCGCGCCGACGCTCCACCGCCTGGGCATCCAGGCGTTCGAGCCGGTGCTGATCGAAGGCAAGGCGATCCAGCTCCACCCGCTGGTCTGCTCGGCCTTCAACGCCGACTTCGACGGTGACCAGATGGCCGTGCACGTTCCGCTGAGCCTCGAGGCCCAGCTGGAAGCGCGCGTCCTGATGATGTCGACCAACAACATCCTGTCGCCCGCGAACGGCAAGCCGATCATCGTGCCGTCGCAGGACATGGTGCTGGGTCTCTACTATCTGTCGATGCTCAAGGAAGGCGAGCCCGGTGAGGGCATGCTGCTCGGCGACATGGCCGAAGTGCACCAGGCGCTCGAGGCCGGTGCCGTCACCCTGCACACCAAGGTGATCAGCCGCGTCCCGCAAACCGACGAAGAGGGCAACCAGTACCTCAAGCGCTTCGAGACCACCCCGGGCCGCATGCTGCTCGGCGAGTGCCTCCCGAAGAGCCACAAGGTGCCGTTCGACACCGTCAACCGCCTCCTCACCAAGAAGGACGTGGGCGACGTGATCGACGAGGTCTATCGTCACACCGGCCAGAAGGAGACCGTGCTGTTCGCCGACGCGATCATGGCGCTCGGCTTCCGTCACGCGTTCCGCGCGGGCATCTCGTTCGGCAAGGACGACATGATCATCCCGCAGCAGAAGGAAGCGATGGTCGACGAGACCCGCGCCCTGGTGAAGGACTATGAGCAGCAGTATCAGGACGGCCTGATCACGCAGCAGGAGAAGTACAACAAGGTGATCGACGCCTGGAGCCGTTGCGGCGACCAGGTGGCGGGCGCCATGATGGACGAGATCAAGGCGGTGAAGCGCTACGAAGACGGCCCGAACAAGGGCCGCGAGAAGCCGATCAACGCGATCTACATGATGGCCCATTCGGGTGCGCGTGGTTCGCAGGCGCAGATCAAGCAGCTCGCCGGCATGCGCGGCCTCATGGCCAAGCCGTCGGGCGAGATCATCGAAACGCCGATCATCTCGAACTTCAAGGAAGGCCTGACCGTCCTTGAGTACTTCAACTCCACCCACGGCGCCCGCAAGGGTCTCGCGGATACGGCGCTCAAGACGGCGAACTCGGGCTACCTGACCCGCCGCCTGGTCGACGTGTCGCAGGACTGCGTGATCATGGAGCTGGATTGCGGCACCGAGCGTGCGCTGGAAATGCGCGCGATCGTGCAGGGCGGCTCGACCATCGCTTCGCTTGGCGAGCGTATTCTCGGTCGTACGACCGCGGAAGACGTGGTCGACAAGGACGGCAACGTGGTCATCCCGACCGGCACCCTGCTCGACGAGCCGGCCGTGGCGAAGATCGAGGCCCTGAACATTCCGGGCATGAAGATCCGCTCGCCGCTGGTCTGCGAAGCCAAGATCGGCGTCTGCGGCAAGTGCTATGGCCGTGACCTCGCCCGCGGTACGCCGGTGAACATCGGCGAAGCCGTCGGCGTCATCGCGGCCCAGTCGATCGGCGAGCCGGGCACGCAGCTGACGATGCGTACCTTCCACATCGGCGGCGCGGCGCAGCTCAACGAGCAGTCGAACCTCGAAGCCCCCGTGGACGGCAAGGTCGAGTTCCGCGACGTTCGCGTGATCGAAGACCAGCGCGGCCGCCGCGTGGTGCTCAGCCGTTCGGCCGAGCTGGCGATCCTGGACATGGACGGGCGCGAGCTCGCCGTGCACAAGATCCCATACGGCGCGTACGTGATGTTCGACGACGGCCATATCGTCTCGAAGGGCGACCGGATGGCCGAATGGGATCCGTTCACCATGCCGGTGATCACGGAAACCGGCGGCGTCGTGAAGTATCAGGACCTGCTCGAGGGCAAGACGCTCACCGAGCAGACCGACGAAGCGACCGGCATCGCCCAGCGCGTCGTCACCGAGTATCGCGTCGCCAGCAAGTCGAAGGAAGACCTGCGTCCCCGCCTGACCCTGACCGGCGACAACGCCGCCGAGGCCGCCCGCTACATGCTGGCGCCCGGCGCGGTGCTCTCGGTCGAGGACGGTGCGACGGTGCAGGCCGGCGACGTGCTCGCCCGTGTGGCCCGCGAAAGCGCGAAGACCCGCGACATCACCGGCGGTCTGCCGCGCGTCGCCGAGCTCTTCGAGGCGCGCAAGCCCAAGGAGAACGCGATCATCGCCAAGGTCTCGGGCCGTGTCGTGTTCGGCAAGGACTACAAGGCCAAGCGCAAGATCGGCATCATGCCGGACGATGGCGGCGAGGTCGTGGAGTATCTGGTTCCGAAGTCGAAGGTGATCGACGTCCAGGAAGGCGACTACGTCAAGCGTGGCGACAACCTGATCGGCGGCTCGCCCGATCCGCACGACATTCTCGAGGTGCTCGGCATCGAGCCGCTCGCGGAATATCTCGTGTCGGAAATCCAGGAAGTCTATCGACTGCAGGGCGTGAAGATCAACGACAAGCACATCGAGGTGATCGTTCGCCAGATGCTGCAGAAGGTCGAGATCACCGAAGCCGGCGACACCACCCTGCTCCCCGGCGAGCAGGTGGACCGTTCGGAGATGGACGAGACCAACGAGAAGCTGGCTCCGGGTCAGGCCCCCGCACAGGGCAAGCCGATCCTGCTCGGCATCACCAAGGCGTCGCTGCAGACCCGCAGCTTCATCTCGGCGGCGTCGTTCCAGGAAACCACCCGCGTCCTCACCGAGGCTGCGGTCCAGGGCAAGCAGGACACGCTGATCGGCCTCAAGGAGAATGTGATCGTCGGTCGTCTCATCCCCGCCGGCACCGGCGCGGGCATGAACCGCCTGCGTGTCGCCGCGACGAGCCGCGACGCCGCCCTCCGCGTCCAGCAGCGCGCGCTGCAGAATGCGCTGGTGGCGCCGAACTCGGCCGCCGAAGAGCATGCCGCCGAGCTGGCCCGCTCGGTGCGTGACTCGGAAGGCACCGGCAGCGATCCGCTCGCCTCGGTCGTGCCCTCGGGCCATGGTACCGATGCGGACGCCGGCGAGTATCTGAACGACGCGGAGTAAATCCCGCTCGGTTCAGGACCGAATGCGAAAAACCGCCGTCCGGGCAACCGGGCGGCGGTTTTCTTTTGGGGTCGTTTGGCGCCTGCCGGCACCGATGGGATCAAGGTCGGCAGGCGCCAGGCCCGTCCTGGGGGTCAGGACGAGCCCGACTCAGGTCAAGGCATGAGGACCGAGTCGATCACATGGATCACGCCGTTCGACTGATTGACGTCGGCAATGGTGATCTTCGCCTTGCCGCCCTTGGCATCGACGACCCACCAGGACCCGCCCGGCCCCTTGGTGACGGTGAGCTTCTCGCCCTGCACGGTGGTCAGCATCGCCTTGCCGCCATGTTTGGCGGCGTCCCTGGCCAGCATCGCCGCGCTCATCTTGCCCGGCACGACATGATAAGTGAGGATCTTGGTGAGCATCGCCTTGTTCTCGGGCTTCACCAGCGTTTCCACGGTGCCGGCGGGAAGCTTGGCAAAGGCCTCGTTGGTCGGCGCGAAGACCGTGAAGGGCCCTGGCCCCGACAGCGTGCCGACAAGCCCGGCCGCCTTCACCGCCGCGACCAGCGTGGTGTGATCCTGCGAATTCACGGCGTTCTCGACGATGTTCCTGGTGGGATACATCGCAGCGCCGCCGACCATCGGATAGTCCTGGATCGCCGCCATGGCGCCCGTGGCGAGCAGCGCCGAACCGGCAGCGGTGAGAAATACTTGCTTGAGACTGGGCATGTTCTGGCTCCTTCTCCGGGGCACCGGGAGATGGTGCCGGCAGGAGCTACGGTGCGGGGGACGCCGCGGATGCGCGCCCGGCTCAGATCCTCGAGATTTTTCCGGCGGCGACCGGCGAACTGCTCGGCGCCCGGTGCGGCGCACCATCGCGCGGCTCCATCGTAACGGCGAGCGTCGCGCCCTCTTCCATGAAGCCCCGGTGATCGGCCGCCACGGCGATACGGCTGCTGCCATTTGCCGCCACCAGGCCAAGCGAACGCGGCACGCCGTCGGCAGGAATGATCCAGAGTTCAGGCGCAAGCCGGGAGGCCGGCATGCGAATGGCGCGAATGCGCAGCTCGCCGGCTGCCGCATCATAGCTGGCGGCAAGCAGCGCCCCCTTCTCCCCGCCATCGAGCTGGGCCACCGCGATCTGCTCGGGCGGGCGGACGATGGTGACGGGAGCGGATGCCGGCCGCAGGAACAGCACCAGCGCCAGCGATGCGGCCAGCGCGCCCGAGCCCAAAGCCGCGATCCGCCACCAACGCAATGCGGCCGGTGGCCGGGCCGGCTCGATCCCTTCCAGTCGGCGCGCGATGGCGGGCCAGATATCGGGCCCGGGAACCGCGGCAAAGCCGGCGCTGAGCGGCGCCAGCCGCGCCTGCCATGCCTCGACCAGCGCGGCGAAAGCCTCGTCCATCAGCTTCAGGCGCAGCGCCTGCGCCAGTGCGTCGCCCTCCAGCACGCCCAGCGCCAGCTCGGCCGCGAGCATGTCGCGCGCTTCGGGAGGCATTGCGGGCTCAGCCATCGAGGCACTGCCTGAGCTGGGCAAGGCCGCGGCGAATCCAGCTCTTCACCGTGCCGAGCGGTACGGCCATGCGCTCGGCAAGCTGGGGATAGCTGAGCCCGTCGAAAAAGGCCGAGCGGATCGCGCCGCCCTTCTGCCGATCGAGCGCATCGAGACAATGAAAGATCCGCGCGCGCTCCTCCGCACCTTCGATCAGCTCGATCGCGGTCGCGGAATCGTCCGCTACGCCTGCCGCGTCTTCCTCGGGCAGCATTATGGGGCCAGCGGCACGGCGACGATCGATCGCCGTGTTGCGCGCGATAGTGCACAGCCAGGTGATCGGGCTCGCCCGCTGCGCATCGAAGCGCCCGGCGCGGTTCCAGATCTTGAGATAGACTTCCTGCAAGATATCCTCTGCGGTTTCCCTGTCCCGGGAGATACGCAGGCAGACGCCGAACAGCTTCGCCGAAGTGGAATCATACACGCGCCGCAGCGCTTCGCGATCGCCCTCGGCGACACGGGCCAGTGCATCGACCAGCCCTGCGCGGGCGGAATCCGTGGCATCGCGTTTCATCCGGACGGCAGGCTATACCCTGCACCGGCTCCTGTCAGCCCGGCCCGGCCATCAGCTCGGCCGGATGATATCCGCGATCACGCACCCGGCTGCGCTCAGCGAGGACATCAGCACGAGCACCAGCACGAGCACGCGCGCCCGCCGCCGCCGGTGCCGCGCCGCCAGCACATTCTCCCAGTGATCGGGATCGGCGGTATTGTCGCGCCAGAGCTCGACCCGCGCCGGATCCATCTCGGTTTCCAGTTCAGGCCAGATCTCGCGCACGATCAACAGCAGCTCATGCACGAGCACAGGATCGCAGCGCCCCCGGCCCGATCCGGGATAGGCCTTGGCGGTAAGCTCGACCCAGGCGTCGTGATGCGCGTTGACCGGTTTGCGGACGACCTGGAGGAACCGCACCAGCCAATAGCGCCGAACCACCTCGACGATCGCGGCGTCGGTCGAGACATCGATCTCACGCGTCGCCCAGCCGAAAAACTCGGTGACGGGAATTACCAGTCCCACCGCGAGCCGGCCCCGGTCTGCGATCAGGTGCGCTACTTCCCGCTCGGCCGCGCCATAGACGCCGATGCCCGCCTCGCCCAGTTCCTCGGCGATGCCGCGCCAACTCTCCCGCAAGACCGCCTTGGCCTCGCGGTCGAGCCACGGATGCCCATTTCGCGCCGCCGCGTCGAACAGGCCGGCCAGCGTCGCGATCCGCACGGCATAGCCAATGGACGCGCCGGACGATGGCGCAGGCATCTCCTCGACCTCGGTGCCGGCGCCCTCCCCATCGCGGGCGAGCATATAGGCCTCGCGCAGCGAGAGGAATGCGCCTGGATCGGCATCCGGGTCCAGCGCCTTCAGCCGAGCGGCATAGGCAATGCGGATCGCACGCTGGTCTGCCGTCGGCGCGATGCCGAGTGCTGCCCATATTTCGCTTTCCCCCATGCCCAGAGCTTCGGCGACCACCGGCACGCAGGTCAAGATGACGATGCCGGCGCATATCTGGACGAAGGCGGTGCGGGGCTGTCCGCTGCCGGGGAGGAAACCCTCCAAAGGCTGCCCGCGCCCGGCACTGGCCCGGAACAGAGAAAAGCCGCCGCCCGGGGATACCGGACGGCGGCCTCTTTCTCGTGCGGCTTTCTCGTGCGGCACGCCCGGCGCGCGAGCGCCCGGGCCAGCGGCAGTTACTTCGCGGCGGCCGGCGCCGCGGCCTCGCCCGGAGCCAGGAACTTGATCGCGGTGCCGGTGGCGTTGGTCTTGCCCCAGCTGAGCGCGCTCACATGCGAATCGCCATATTTGGCGTTGATCACCGCGTCTGCCCCGAGCTTCTCGGCCCGCTCCCAGAGTTCGCGATAGATCTTGGTCTGCGATGCTTCCTTGCTGAAGATCGTCGCCTTGCGGACACCGGCCTTGACCTCGCCGAGCACCTTGTAGGGCCGATCCGGGAGGTCGGTGGCGAAGACGGGGACGCCGACGTCTTCATTGACGACGACATAGTGTTTCTCGGCCTTGCCCTTGGCCTTGTCTTGCGCCGAGACCAGCGACGGCGATGCCACCAGAACAGCCACGGCGGCAAGCGCCGCGAGACGCGTGAATTTCATGATTCCCCCCTTCGATGACCCGAATCCCATTCGGGCGGCGCGAACCTGCCCCAAGCGCACGCATTCGACAAGAGCTTGCCAAATGCTTTACCGCGAGGGATATTCTCCCGAGGGGGACTTATCATGATCTTTAGCCTGATGGCCTTTGCCGGGCTTTGCACCGCCGTGCAGGACGTTCCGGCAGCGGCGGCCACGCCGGTGCCCGTGGCCGCGGCAACGCCCGCGCCGATGCTGGTGGCGCTGCCGCGCGACACTCCGGTCGAGCTGATCGCGACGCGCGAAGTCAGCACGGCGGACGCCAAGCCGGGCACGCCGATCAAGCTCCAGGTCCGTCGCCCCGTGCTGATCGGCGACCGGGCCGTGATCCCGGCGGGCACGCCGGCCTGGGGCGAAGTGGTGACGGCGACCGACGCCGGCGGCCTGGGCAAGTCGGGCAAGATGACCGCCCGGCTGAAGCATATCCAGCTCGGCGAGGTGGCGATCCCGATCGACGGCGAGATCAGCAGCAAGGGCCGCGCGGGCTCAGTGGCCGGCGCGGTGCTCACCGGCGGCCTGGTGGGCCTGTTCCATCGCGGCAACAACGCCAAGATCAAGGCCGGCGAGATCGTCAGCAGCTTCGTTGCCGAAGATATCGTCCTCGATTTCTCCGGCACCGCCGTGAGGCGCGTACCGGCGGACGCAACCGTCGCGACGCCGCCGCCCGCGCCGGTGGCGGGCACATGATGGTCGCCGCGCTCCTGCTGCTCGGAGCAGCACCTCTCGCCCCGTGCGAACGAGACCTCGTGCTGACCGAAGGCACGACGATCATGCTGCACACTGGCCAGCGCCTGTCGAGCAAGTATGCCGCAACCGGCGATATGGTGGCGCTTGCCGTGGCCGAGGATGTGAAGATCGACGGTCTTGTCGCGATTCCGGCAGGTACGCTCGCCGTGGGGCAGATCACCGAAGCCAGCGGCACGGGCGGGCTCGGTGCCGCGGGCCGGCTGATGCTCCGCCCCCTTTATCTGCAGCTGGGCGAGACGATCGTCCGGCTCGACGGGCAATCGCGGCGCAACGGCACCCTTCCGGTGGCGACCGCGGTGGGCATGGTCGCCGTGAGCGGATTGTTCAGTGGGCGCACCGCGGAGATTCCGAGCGGCTCGCCGCTGGAATCGGCGGTCCGGCGCACGGTCACGCTGCACGTGAGGCTGCGCGACGGCTGCTGAATCCCTGCGTCCGGAGGCCGAACGAATTTTTTTCGCTCCCCTGTCGATTTCCCCGCGCTTCGTTCGTCGTCAGGATAGGAAGCGATGGCGCTTCGATCCGAGGAGATGAACGATGCGTGTGCTGGTGTTCGTGAAAGCGAGCGAGGATAGCGAGAACAGCGTCCCCCCCACGCCCGAGGCATGGGCGGCGATGGATGCATTCACCGAGGAACTGGTCCAGGCCGGCGTCTTCGTCGCCGCCGCGGGGCTCAAGCCCAGCGTCGAGGGCAAGCGCATCGTCTATCAGGGTGCGGACCGCCGCGTGATCGACGGACCGTTCGCCGAAGCCCGCGAGCTGGTCGCCGGCTTCTCGATCTGGGAAGTCAAGGACATGGACGAAGCGGTGGCCTGGGCCAAGCGCTGTCCCAACCCGATGTCGGGCACCAGCGAAGTCGAGATCCGCCCCTTCTTCGAGGCGGCGGACCTGGCGGAGTTCCTGACCGAGGACGAACTTTCGACACCGCGCGAAGGCACGCGCGGCAAGCTCGGCGTCGCTTGAGGCGCGCGAGAAAATAATTTCATTCCCTGTCGATTCCGCGAGTCCCGGATCGTCGTCAGGATGCGAGGCGATGGTGCTTCGACGAACCCTTGGGAGAAGAACGATGCGTGTGATGGTTTTGGTGAAGGCGACCGAGGACAGCGAAAAGGGCGTGATGCCCACCACCGAGCTGCTCGACGCGATGATGAAATATAATGAGGAGCTGGTGAAGGCCGGCATCATGACCGGCGGCGACGGGCTCAAGCCCAGCTCCGCCGGCAAGCGGGTGGCGTTCGACGGGCCCGGCCGCACCGTGATCGACGGCCCCTTCGCCGAGACCCGCGAGCTCGTCGCCGGCTATTGGCTGTGGGAAGTCAAAGACATGGACGAAGCGGTCGAATGGGTGAAACGCTGCCCCAATCCGATGTTCGGGCCGAGCGAGATCGAAATCCGCCCCTTCTTCGAGATGGAGGATTTCGCCGAGATCGTCACGCCCGAGATCGCGGAGCGCGAAGCCCGTCTGCGCGCCGGAGCCGAAAGCCGCTGACGCCGCACCGGTCGCCGCCCGCCGCTTGCCCTCGCCGCGCGGGAAGGTCACACAGGCGGCGTGGCGGCGACCGATATCCAGCGCACGATCGAAACGGTCTTCCGGATCGAGCGGCCCCGGCTGATCGCCGGGCTCGCCCGGATGCTGCGCGATATGGGCCGCGCCGAGGAGCTGGCCCAGGACGCGCTGGTGATCGCGCTCGCCGAATGGCCGGTGCGCGGCGTTCCGGACAATCCCGGCGCCTGGCTGATGGCGGCGGCCAAGCGCCGCGCGATCGACGGCCTGCGCCGCGACAAGATGCGCGCGCGCAAGCATGCGGAGATCGGCCGCGACCTCGAGACCGCGCGCGACACCAGCGTCGAGGACATGGAAGCCGCCATGGACGACGATGTGGGCGACGAGCTGCTCGGCCTGATCTTCACCGCCTGCCATCCGGTGCTCTCGCCCGATGCGCGCGCGGCGCTCACGCTGCGGCTGATCGGCGGCCTCGCCACCGACGAGATCGCCCGCGCCTTCCTCACGTCCGAGCCGACGATCGCCCAGCGCATCGTCCGCGCGAAGAGGACGATCGGCCAGGCCGGCCTTGCCTTCGAAGTGCCGCGCGGAAGCGAGCGCGCCGGCCGCCTCGCCTCGGTGCTGGAGGTGATCTACCTGATCTTCAACGAAGGCTATGCCGCCACCGCGGGCGAGGACCTGGTGCGGCCGGCGCTGTGCGGCGAGGCGCGGCGGCTCGGGCGCATCCTTGCCGGCCTGGCGCCCGACGAGCCCGAGGTGCACGGCCTGCTCGCGCTGATGGAGATCCAGTCCTCCCGCCTCGCCGCGCGCACCGCCCATGACGGATCGTTCGTGCCGCTGCCCGAGCAGAACCGCGCCCGCTGGGACCGCGGCATGATCGCGCGCGGGCTCGCCGCGCTCGACCGTGCCGAGGCGCTGGGCGGTGCCGATGGTCCCTATGCGCTGCAGGCCGCGCTGGCCGCCTGCCATGCCCGGGCGCTCACCCCCGAGGCGACCGACTGGCCGCGTATCGCCGGCCTCTACGACCGGTTGCGCCTGCGCCTCCCCTCCCCCGTCGTCGATCTCAATCGCGCGGTCGCCCATTCCATGGCCTTCGGGCCGGAAGCGGGCCTCGCCATTGCCGACCGGCTCGCCGACGCGGCGATGCTGCGCAACTACGCCCCGCTCCCCGCCGCGCGCGGCGACTTCCTGTTCCGCGCGGGCCGGCTGGCCGAAGCGAAGGCCGAGTTCGTCCGGGCGGCATCGCTCACGCGCAACGAAGGCGAGCGGCGTTTCCTGCTCGGGCGGGCGGCGGCCTGCATGCCGGCCGATACCGCTTGACGGCAGCGGGGCTATTCCCGTTCCAGCCGCCACGCCGCGTCGAGATATCGCTCCGCCGCCGCCTTGAGCGCGGGCTCCTTCTCAAAGGCCTGGGCCGGCAGGGGCGCGATGCCGAGCCCCTCCATCACCACCCAGAGCGCGAACTTGCGCGAAGGCTCCTGCTCCACGCCGAAATCGATGCGCAGCCGCTCCTCTCCGCGCGCGCGGACGGCATCGTCCAGCGCCTCGGGTTCGTCGGTGCCGAAATAATGGGTGAGCAATGCGTCGAGGTCCATGCGCCCTACTTCGGCGCATGGACCCCGATCTGCAAGCGGCCGGCCGTTACGCCGCCGCGCCGCCTGCAAGCCATGTGGCGCATTCGGCGCCGAGCTCGGCCTGCGCCATCGCCTCGTACCCGGCCATGTCCTCGGCCGTCAGCGCTCCGCGCGACCGGCCATCGATGCCCTTGTCGATGAAGGTCTCGGCGCCCCCGTCCCATAGCGCGCCACCCAGCGGCGCGAGCTGGGGGGCGTTGGCCTTCATCCAGTCGAAGCTGCAATGGCGCAGGATGCGCGGCCAGCTCGCGGGGGCGACTTCGATCTCGAGGAAATCGGCGATTCGGTGGATCTCGCCCGCCAGGTCGCGCCGCAACGCCTCGAAATGGACGAGGTGGACATTGGGCAGGTCGCGGACCGCCCACCAGCTCCGCACATTCTCCCAGAAGGGCCAGAAGGGCGCGCCGTCGCCGTCGAGCCATTCGCGGAAATACGCGGCGGCATCGGGATTGGCGCGCGGCACCGGGGGGCCGACCCGGCCGGGCGTGTCGTTGAGCATCGCATGCCAGGCGTCGGTCGCATGCAGATGATGGCGATGCAGGCTCCATGCCACATCGCGCCCGTCGCGCGCGACATGGATGTACTTGGCGCCGGGGCTGAACCGCAGCGCATCGATCGGCAGATGCGTCTTGAGGATGCGGCGATGCGCCTGCGCCTCCAGCATGGCAAGCCTTGCCAGCACCGGCCCCACCCGCAGATCGACCCAGGGCGAGATATCCGCGATCGAAACCTCGGGATCCCCGTTGAACACCAGCTGCGCGACGATCTGCTGCATCCAGGTGGTGCCCGACCTGGCATAGCCGGCGACCACCACATCGTCGCCACGGAACTGCAGGTCGTTCCAGATGGTCGAGTCGAAATGATGATTGTGCAGTTCGCGCAACTTGCGCGGGAACCTCGCCGGAACGGCCTCCGGCGCGAAGGTCACGGGCATTTCGCTTGTCCTACTAGAGTTGCAGGGTGGACTATGAATGCAACACACCACGGTCAATCAGCAAATCGCGCCATGCCTTACCAAGAACAACGCGAGTCATAGCCAAGTGTTATGCGATCCCATCTCAACTAAACCTGATCTATAGATTACAATTCTTTCACCCGCGGCGGATTGCGACCCTCAGAACTCCAGCGTCGTGCGCAAGGTGATCACCGTGACGCGCGGCGCATCCTCGTCGCCGCCCCGGTTCCAGATGAACTGCAGGTCCGGCTGCAGCGTCAGGAAACTGGTGAGCTGGTCCGAATAGGTCAGCTCGATCGCATTCTCCGCCGCCGCGGTGCGGACGCCGCCGGCGCGCAGCAGGTCGCGATAGCGGTCCGCGAGATAGGCCTGGTTCATGCCGATCGAGAACTGGCTGTCGTCGCGGCCGGGCACGACATGGGCCACGCGCAGGCCCGCCTGCCAGCCGCCCTTGTAGGGCGTGGTCCTGCCGTCCGATATCCCGGCCCGGGCGAACAGGCTGGCGGCGAAAGGCGCGTCCCGGCCGCCCAGCGCCTTCTCGGCGATCACATAGGCGCCCCGCGCCTTGCGGCGCACCGGATTGCCAGCATCGTCGGTATCGGCGATGTCGTCCTGCCGCCGGGTATAGCCCCAGGCGCCGAGCGCCAGCTTGTCGCCGTCCTTCTCCAGCCCCGCTTCACCGATCAGCAGCGCGCCGTGATGGAAATCGAGCGCCGATCCGCGATCGTCGCCCAGCGCGCCCGCGGTGGCGTTCAGCACCGCGACGCGCGCGAAGCCCGCGCCGCCGAAACGCTGCTCGACGCGGATCGCCAATGCCGTGGTCGGAAAGATCGAGGGGCCGTTGGGGCCAGTCGCCGCGATCTCCGAGCCGACGCCGAAGGCCGGTGCGAGCAACAGGCCCGACGCCTCGCTGGCATAGAATTCGCTGTTGAGGTCATAGAGGCCGGCCCGCACCGTGGTCGTGGCGCCCAGCTTCTGCTCCACCCAGATCTCGAACAGGCGCAGCTTGGGCGCGGCGACTTCGATATTGTCGACGCCCTGCAGCGTGCCCGCCACATCGTTGGGCCGGCCGCCGAAATTGTTGAGCAGGCCGATATGGAAGCGCGCGCCCTTCCAGCCGATCAGCCGCGCCAGATCCCCATCCGCCTCGATGTTCAGGTCGTCGAGCCCGAAGCTGCGCATCCGGCGGCCATCTGCGGCCACACCGGACAGGTCGACGCGATAGGTCGCGCCGACATCCAGGGCAGGATCGCCGGTCTCCTGTGCCAGCGCCGATGTCGAGAAAAGCAATGCGAGCGCAGTCGAGCCCCCGCCAAGCGTCGTCCTACCCATGTTCCAGCCCCGCTCTGTGAAACCCCCCGGACACAATAATAGAGGGCTCCCACCGGACCGCGGGCCGTTCTCCCTATAATTGGCTCGAAGGCGGACGCCGCGGAGGCTTCCGCACGGGAGATTTCTCGTGAAGATCACGTCGCTGAACAAAGCCACGACGCAGGCCGCCGCCGTCCTGATCGGAATCACCGCCCTTTCCGGAGGGACCGGCCTCTTCATCGTGGCCAAGGAGAATGGCGCCATCGCCGAACAGGCCGCCGCCGCCAGCCTCCTCCAGAACCATATGGAAGCCGACATGATGCACGACGCGGTGCGCGCGGATGTGCTCGGCGCGCTGCTGGGCGGCGGCGACGCGGCGCGCCAGCAGACGCTGAGCGACCTCAAGGAGCATCTCGACACCCTGTCCCGGGCGATCGACAAGGATGCCGCCTTCACGGGCGTCGAGAGCATCGTCGCCGCGACCAGCAAGCTCAAGGCGCCGATGGACGCCTATGCCGCCGCCGCGCAGAAGATCGTCGAGGCCGCCGGCACCGATCCGGTCACGGCTCGCGCACAGATGCCAGCGTTCATGGAACAGTTCCGCGCGCTCGAGAAATCGATGAGAGCCGCTTCGGACGCGATCGACAGCCATGCGCACCAGGTCGCGGCCAGCTCGGCCACGCTCGGCACCGTGGCGATGATCATCCTGTCCATCACCCTGCTCGCCGGCATGGGCACCGCGTTCCTGCTCGCCCAGGCCGCGCGCCGCCTGCTCGTCCGCCCGCTGCTCGATCTTGCCGACACGATGCGCGCGCTGGACGGAGGCGATCTGTCGGTCCGGGTGCCGCATGCCGATCGCGAGGACGAGCTGGGCGGGATGGCCCAGGCGATCGACGCCTTCCGCGACAAGCTCAAGGCCGCCGAGGCCGCCAAGGAGGCGCAGACGCGCCTGATCGTCGATACCGTCGGCACCAGCCTCGACGCGATGGCGCGCGGCGATCTCAGCGTCGAGATCGAGGCCGAACTCACCGGGCCCTTCGCCGCGCTCAAGCGCAGCTTCAACGATGCCGCGCAGGGCCTGCGGGCGCTGATCGGCAATGTCGTGACCGGCACCGAGAACATCCGCACCGGCGCGAGCGAGATCGCCTCGGCCTCGGAGGATCTTGCCCGCCGTACCGAGAGCAATGCGGCAAGCCTGGAAGAGACTTCCGCCGCCATCCACGCGATCGATCACCGCCTCAAGTCGATCGCGCTCTCGGCCAACGAGACGCTGTCGCGCGCCGATGGCGCCATCGCCGTCGTCGGCAACGGCCGTGCGATCGCGGACGAAGCGGTGCAGGCGATGACCCGGGTGAGCGAGAGCGCCAAGGGCATCGACGGCGTGATCGAGGGGCTGGACAAGATCGCGTTCCAGACGCGGGTGCTGGCGATGAATGCGGCGGTGGAGGCTGGCCGCGCCGGCGAGGCGGGACGTGGCTTCGCGGTCGTCGCCGATCTGGTCAGCGCGCTGGCGATGCGGGCGGAGGAAGAGGCCGGCCGCGCCCGCGACCAGCTGACCGCCACTCAGGCCGACATCGTCGCCGCGGTGGACGCGGTGCAGAAGGTCGACGGCGCTCTTTCCGACATCTCCGGCGATGTCGGCCAGGTCCACGCCCTGATCGGCACCATGGCCGAGGACAACAACGCCCAGTCGCATGCGATCAGCCAGGTGAGCGACGCGGTCGGCGACATGGACCGGGGCACCCAGCAGAACGCCGCCATGGTCGAGGAGACTTCCGCCGCCGCGCGCAACCTCACCCGGGAAGTCGACACGCTGGCCGACAGCGCCGCGAGCTTCACCATCGTCGCGCCGCAAGGCCATCGCCCCGCCGGGCAGCGCCCGGCGGTGAACGGCTCCACGCTGCACTAGGCGCGGTCGGCATTGAGGGGCTCCGGGGCTCCCGGCCCCTTCGGCGCGATCTGGAGATCAGGCTTTCATTCCGTGAACCCAGCCGAAAGAGCCGGTGCGGCCCGTGCCGCGCCGGCTCTCTTCGTTCCTCAGGCTTACGCGATCAGAACCTGACCTTCGCGCCGAACTTGCCGGTGAAGCTATAGTCCTCATATTGCAGCAGCCGCGAGCGGCCCGCGAAGTTGCGATAGGCGTAATAGGGCTCGTTGGTGAGGTTGATCAGGTCGCCGAAGACCTGGATGTTCTTGGTGATCCAGTATTTCGCGCTGATATCGAGCTGGAAGTGATCGGTGACATAACGGTCCTCGGTCGCATCGTCGCCCAGCTCGTCGAGATATTTGTCGCGATAGGTGCCGGCGACACGGAAGGAGATCGGCCCCTTCTCATAGCCCAGCACGACGTTGAACGTGTTCCGCGCCGACGAAGGCAGCGGAATCACCCGGGGATCGCCGATGTCGCCATCCTTGAGCACCGTGCCCTTGGCGTCGGTGAAGGTATAGTTGATCTGGGTCAGCAGCCCGCTCAGCGCCCCCGGCAGGAAGCTGTAGACCTGGCTGTAGCTGAATTCGACGCCGTTGATGCGCGCGCTCGGCCCGTTGTACGGGACCAGCGCCTGGTCGAGGGTGCGTCCGTTATAGGCATAGTCCTCATATACGCGATCGACGATGTAGTTCTTGATGTCCTTGTGGAAATAGCCGAGCGACAGGCCGCCGCCCTTGCCGAAATAATATTCCGCCGAGGCATCGAAGTTCCACGCCTTGTAGGGCTGGAGGTTCGGGTTGCCGAACTCGCCCTCATCATCCTCGATCACCACGCGCGGGGCCAGCTTCGAGAATTTCGGGCGCACCAGGCTGCGATAGCCGGCCGCGCGCAGGACCAGGCCGTCGGTCGGCTCGAAGCGCGTGGTCAGGCTGGGCAGCCAGTCGGTATAGCTGCGGGTGACACGGATCGGCGTCACTGTCCCGGCGTCTAGGTCCAGCACCTGGCCATGGATGTCGTTATGGGTGCGCTCCATGCGCACGCCGCCGATCACGCGGACCTTGGCGCTGTCCCAGCGGGCGAGCAGATAGCCGGCCGAGACGTCTTCCTTCACCTTGTAGTCGGAGTCGTTCGAGCTTTCGAAGGTGTCACCATCGTCCAGCGCGAACAGGCTGCGATTGGCGTCGAAATAGTTGCGGAACGCAGTCTTCGACAGCGCCGGCTCGATGTTCGCCAGGTCATAGTCCTGCGGGCCGAGCAGATCCCGCATGGTCAGGTCGCCCGGGCCGTCATATTCATAGACGTCGATGTTCGCGTTGTAGCGCTTGGTGCGCCAGCGGAACTTGGCGCCGCCCTGCACCGTGAATTCGCCCGCGCCAGTCGCGAAGGTCTTGGCGAGGTCCGCCTTGGCCGCCCATTCGGTATCGACCGAATCGCTCAGCGTCGTGCGCTCCAGCTTGTCGAACGCATAGCCGGCGGGATCTGCGAACGCCGCCTGGCCAGCCACGATATTGTAGCGGGTCTTCATCGGATCGGCATAGTCGAAGGCGACCACGAAATTGTCGCCATCGTCGAACTTGCGCTCGAACGCGGCCGGATCGATCGAACCGTTCTCGCGCTCGCTCGACCGGGCCCAGCTGCCCGAATAGTTGAGCCGCCAGCCATTGGCCTTGGTCTCGCCGCCCAGCGTGACCGACTTGATCTCCTGGCGCTCGAAGCGATCCTTGAGGTCGCGCGTGACCGTGATCTCGCCGTCCTGCGAATCGAAGGTCGCGCCGGTGGCAGTGCCGCGGGTGGGCGACTCGTCCATCTCGAAGGTCAGCCGGCGGCGATATTCCTGATCGTCGAAGCGCGAATACAGGCCGCGCGCATAGAGCGTGGTGGTGTCGCTGGGCTTGAAATCGAGCGACAGCGACGAGCTGAAGCGCTTACGCTCCACGTCATAGTCGCGATATTCCACGGTGTCGGCATAGGCGTTGCCGCCAGCCTCGTCCCAGCCGTCCATCTCTTCGTTGTTGGTCGCGAACTTGCGCTGATAATAGGAGACACCCCCGGCGATGCCGAAATTGTCGGTGACGCGGGTCGAGAAATCGAAGCTCGCCTTGGGCGTCACCGTCTCGCGCAGATTATTGTAGCTGCCTTCGATCGAAGCGGTCAGCAGGTCCTTCTTGCGGGCGAAGGCGCTCACCGTGTTGATCTCGATCGACGCGCCGATCGTGTCGGCGTCCATGTCCGGCGTGAGGGATTTCTTGACCTCGATCGATTCGATCGTGTCGCTCGAGATCACGTCGAGCGCGACCGAGCGGACGTCGGATTCCGGCGCGGGCAGGCGCGTGCCGTTGACCGAGGTGCCGTTGAGCTCAGGATCGAGGCCGCGGACCGAGACGAAGCGGCCCTCGCCCTGGTCGTTCAGGATGTTGATGCCGGGCAGGCGGCGCAGCGATTCCGCCACGTTCTGGTCCGGGAACTGGCCGACCGCGTCGCGAGTCAGCACGCTCTCCACCCCGTCGGCGGCGCGCTGGCGCGAGAGCGAACCGAGCAGGTTGGCGCGCTGGCCGACCACCAGGATCTGGCTGCCCGCCGCGCCGAGCACCAGGTCCTGCTGGAGCACGCCGCTCTCGGGCACCACGATCTTCACCTCGCTCGCGGGCACGCCGGCAAATTCGGCGCGCAGCGTATAGGTGCCGGCCGGCACGTCGCCGAAGCGGAAGCTGCCCGAAGCGTCGGCTTCGGTGGTACGGCGCAGCTCGACGATGGTGACGCGCGCACCCTGCAGGTTGCGAGTGCCGCTTGCCTCGGAAACAGTGCCGGTCACGTCATGGGCGTGCGCGGCGACCGGTGCGGCGAAGAGCACGGCGCCGAGCAGCAGGCGCGTGCGGAGAGACGGTTGACGAAACATGAAATCGGACCCCCTTCGATATGCACGGGCCCGGTTGCGCCAGATCATGAATGGTACATTTCTTATTGGCGACAGTTCAGTGACACCACCCTAAGCCATTGTCCTGGCAGAAATCTTTGTCGCGAGCCGTCATCGCGCATTTCGTTGCGGCCCGAAATCGAGCGTCGCCGGAAACATTTCGCCCCCGTCCACGCCCGTTGCGCCGCGTTTCGCGGGGGCGTATCTGCGCGGCCATGGCAACCGAACTCTACGACCTGACCGTCCCGGTCTTCCTGCGCGGCTTCAAGGCAATGGCCGCCTTTCTCGAAAAGGCGCGCGCATGGGCCGATGAGCGGGGCATCCCCCACGAGGAATTGCTCGCCGCGCGGCTGGCCGAGGACATGGCGCCGCTCACCGCGCAGATCCAGCGTGTCAGCGATTCGGCGAAGCTCGCCGTGGCGCGGATCGGCGGGATCGATGCACCGGCGATGCCCGATACCGAGACGAGCTTCGACGAGCTTCAGGCCCGCATCGCCGCCACCGTGGCGTTCCTCAAGGCCATCCCGCGCGACGCGATCGACGGGCGCGAGGACGCCGATGTGGAAGTGAAGACGCCCAGCCGCAGCTTCCACTTCAAGGGGCTGCCTTATGTGACCGGCTTCGTGCTTCCCAATTTCTATTTCCACATGACCACCGCCTACGCGATCCTGCGCCACAAGGGTGCGCCGGTGGGCAAGATGGATTATCTGGGCGGCATCTGATGGTCCGCATCGCGGTGATCGGCGCGGGTGCCATCGGCGGTACCCTTGCCGCCTGGCTGGCCCAGAACCACGACGTCACGATCTGCGCGCGTTCCCCGCTCGCCGATCTCGAGGTGGAGACGCCCGAGGGCCCGATCCGCGCCACGCCCCGCATCCTCACCGATCCGGCCCGCGCGGATGCCGTGGACTGGATCCTGTGCACCACCAAGACCTATGACTGCACCGCGGCGGCAGCCTGGCTGCCCGGCCTGATGGGCCCGGCCACCCGGCTCGCGGTGATCCAGAACGGCGTCGAGCAGCGCGATCGCTTTCCCCAGGTGCCGGCCCAGCGCACCGTGCCGGTGATCATCGACCTGCCGGCCGAGCGGCACGCTCCCGGCCGCATCGTCCAGCGCCGCAACGGCACGATCCACGTGCCCGAGGGCGAGGCCGGCGAGGCCCTGGTCGCGCTGTTCGCCGACACCCCCATCGACGCGCGGACCACGCCCGATTTCGTCACGGCGGCCTGGCGCAAGCTCGCGATCAACTGCTCGGGGATCGTCAGCGCGCTCACCCACCGCGCCGCCGAGGTGGCGAACGACCAGGGCGTCGCGGAGGTGATGCGCGTCCTTGTGCGCGAATGCGTCGCAGTGGGCCGGGCAGAGGGCGCCGACCTGCCCGACAAGCTCGCCGACCAGGTCGTCAGATGGACGACGCTCGCGCATCCGCAATCGGTCAACTCGCTCCAGGCCGATTTCGAGGCGGGCCGCCAGACCGAAGTCGATGCGCGCAACATGGTGATCGTCCGCCTGGGCGCGCGGCACGGCATCGGTGCGCCGATGAACCTTGCGCTCGCATCTCTCCTAATGGCGGCATCCACTCGGAATTAACCGTTACGGTGCAGGAATCCCGGCCATGGAAGCTGGTATTCGTGCGTTGCTGCTCAGTCGCGGCACCTGGTTCGTCATTCTCCTGGCCATGGCCGGGCTCTACGGCATATTCGCGTTCGACATCTTCCGCGACGAAGGCGCCAATGTCGCGGATCGCAAGTTCCGGATCGAAGTGGACGAGTTCCTGCTCTTCACCTCGGCCCTGATCCTCCTGCTGTTCGGCTTCGGGCTGAACCAGCATCGCGCGCGCGAACGCGAGCGCGTGCGGCGGATCCAGGCCGAGCACAGCGTGCGCGATCTTGGCTATCACGACGCGCTCACCGGCATGCCCAATCGCCGCGCCTTTGACGAGGCGCTGGCACGGCTGGTCGACGGAGCGGCGCCGGAGCGGCTCACCGCGGTGTTCATGCTGGATCTCAACGGCTTCAAGGCAATCAACGACACGCACGGCCACGCCGCCGGCGACGCGATCCTGCGCGCGGCGGCGGGCCGCATCGCCGATGCCGTGCGCGACGGCGATTGCGCGGCGCGACTGGGCGGGGACGAATTCGCGGTGATCGCGCCCGCGGTCGTCAGCGCGGAAGTGGCGCTCTCGATCGCCGGCCGGCTCGCCGCCAGCATCACCCGCCCGATCGTGCTCGACGGGCGCACCCACCAGGTGGGCACCGGCATCGGCATCGCCCTGGTCCGCAACGGCGAGCTCCATTCCGCCGAGTTGGTCCGCCGCGCCGATATCGCGCTCTATGCGGCGAAGCGCGGCAATGGCGATCCCTGGCGCCTCTACGCGCCCGAGCTGGAAGCCTAGATCTCGACCACCCTTGTGCCCAGCCGCGCCGCTTCGTCGCGGTCATGAGTCACCATCAGGATCGGCATTCGCACCGCGTCGCGCAGCCGCTCGATCAGGGCCATGATCTCCTCGCGCCGCGCCCGGTCGAGCGAGGACAGCGGCTCGTCGAGCAGCAGGAAGCGCGGATCGGACAGCAGCGCCCGCCCGATCGCCACCCGCCGCGCCTCGCCACCCGAAAGCGTGCGCGGCCAGCGATCGAGCAGGTGCGCGATACCGAGCAGCGCGATCGTGTCGTCCACGTCCAGCCCGCCATCATCGCCGCGGCACCCATAGAGCAGGTTGGCGCGCACGCGCAGATGCGGGAACAGCCGTGGTTCCTGGAACACATAGCCCGCGCGCCGCTCGGCCACCGGCACGTCGATCCCGGCTACGGCATCGAACAGCGTCTCACCGCCCACGCGCACATGGCCCGCATCGGGCGCGATCAGCCCGGCGACCATGTTCAGCACGCTCGTCTTGCCCGCGCCCGAGGGGCCGAACAGCACGGTGAGCCCTGCGTCCGCCACGATCCGGCAGGCGATCACGGCGTCGCCCAGGCGCCTGGTCAGGTCGAGGTCAAAGGACATGCAGCCCCCTGCCCGCGCGCCGCGCGACGATCTCGGAGGCGAGCAGCGCCCCCAGCGAGAGCAGCACCGAGATGGCGGCGAGGCGCAGCACCTGGCTCTCGCCGCCCGGCAGCTGCAGCGCGGCATAGATGGCGAGCGGCAGGGTCTGCGTCTCGCCCGGCACGCTGGAGACGAAGGTGATCGTCGCGCCGAACTCGCCCAGCGCCCGCGCGAAGCCGAGCACCGCGCCGGCGAGCACGCCAGGCAGGCTGAGCGGCAACGTCACGCTCGTGAACACCCGCCAGCGCCCAGCGCCGAGCGTCGCCGCCGCCTGCTCGAGCCGCCGGTCGACCGCTTCGATCGACAGCCGCATCGCGCGCACCATCAGCGGCAATGCCATCACCGCCGAGGCGATCGCCGCCCCGGTCCAGCGAAACAGCACCGAGACGCCGAACCAGCTCTCCAGCCAGCCGCCGATCGGCCCTCCCGGCGCGAAGGCGAGCAGCAGCAGCCAGCCGGTCACCACCGGCGGCACCACCAGCGGCAGGTGCACCAGGCCGTCGAGCAGCAGCTTCCCCGGAAAGCGCCCACGCGCGAGCAGCCACGCCAGCGCGAACGCCACCGGCAGGGAAATCAGCACCGCCACCCCGCCGACGCGTAGCGACAGCAGCACGATGTTCCATTCCGCGGACATGGGCATCACAGCGGCAGGAAGCCGAAGCGCCGAAAGATCGCCCGCCCCTCGCCGCCCAGCAGGAAGCGCCGGAACGGCTCGGCATCGGGACTGGCCGACGCCTTCAACCGGGCAAGCGGATAGCGGATCGGCGGATGGCTGCCGTCGGGCAGCATGCGCACCACCTCGACGCGCGCCGAAGCCCGCGCATCGGTCGCATAGACGATCCCGAACGGCGCCGCCCCGCGCTCGACGAACGCCAGCGCCGCGCGCACGCTCTCGCCGCGCACCACGCGGGCCTTCACCGCATCCCACGCCCCCAGCGCCTCGAGCGACGCCCTGGCATAGCGGCCGGCGGGCACCGCGTCCGGGTCGGCAAGCGCAAGCGGCCCGCTGCCCAACAGCCGCGCCAGCGGCACGCGCGGCCCGGCATCGCCCGGCGCGCGCCTGGGCCGCACCACCACCAGCCGGTTCCCCAGGAAGGCCGCGCGCGTGCCCGGGACGATCAGCCCGCGCTTCTCGATATCGTCCATCCACGGCTCGTCGGCCGAGACGAACAGGTCCGCCGCCGCGCCCGCCGCGATCTGCCGCGCCAGCGCCGAGGAAGCGGCGAACGAGCAGACCGGCCGGGGCCGCCCCTTGCGCGCCCAGGCATCCGCCGCCGCCGTCATCGATTCCTGCAGGCTGGCGGCCGCCAGCACCAGCGGCGCCCGCACGCCGGCAGAGGCCGCCGCGCCCGGCGCCATCGCCGCCACGCCCATCCCGGCGAGCAGCGTCCGCCGGTCGATCCGTCCTTCGATCGTCATGCCCCCTGCCTGACACCCGCCACGCAGCGAGGCAAGGCCTTCACTTCAACGCCAGCGCCTTGCGCACGTCCGCCCAACGGACCAGCTTGAAATTCTGCGCGGCGGGGGCGTTGTCGCCGTCCTGCGCCAGCATCAGCCCGCCCTGCAGCCCGGGGCCGAAGCTGCCGGCGGAGACTTCGATCCCGTCGGTCTCGCTGGTTGCGCCGAACTTCCCCGCCGCGATCCGGAACCGTCCCGCATAGGCCATGTCCCGCAGGCGCCACACGCCATAGGCATTGTCGCCCTGGCTCGACACGACCAGCCAGCCGCCCCGCGCACCCTCGGCCGCGATCGCCACGCCTTCCACATCGGCGACCAGGCGCTTGCCGTCCACCGCGATCACCTTCTCCCCGGCGATCGGATCGCGCGGATTCGCGCCGAAGCGCCACACGCCGACATCCTCCTCGCCCACGAACAGCGTACCGGTCCGGTCGTCGGCCACGCACCCCTCGGACTGGGTGGCGAGCCGCATCGTGCGCACCCGGTCCGCCTTGATCGCCCCGCCTTCGCGCAGGACCTCCATCTGCACGATCGTGCCGCCCTTGTGCACGACAAAGGCATGCAGCCGTCCGCCGCGCGGCGCATACATGCACAGGCCATATGCCTCGCCCGCCCCGGCATCGAACCGCCCGATCTCCGTCAGGGCGGCCGTCCGCGTATCCAGCCTGTAGAGCGCCAGCTTCGCCGCCGCCTTGTCGTTGCGGTCGCTCGCCGCCACGATCACCTGGCCGCGCCAGACACGCAGGTCGACATTGTTCACCCGCCCCGCCGGCAGCGTCGAGCGCAGCTTGCCCGACAGGTCATAGACGTTGAGCCCGGCCTTCTTGTCGGTCGCGACGACCAGGCTGCGCGCGGGATCGTGCGGGTTGCGCCAGATCGCGGGATCATCCGCCGCATCCTCCAGACTCACCACCGCCTGAGTCTCCCCGATCGCCTTCACCTCGGCAGTCGGCACCGCCCGCGCATCCTGGGCAGCGACGGGCGCGGTCTGGAGCAGCATCAATGTGGCGAGCAGCATGGGTCCCCCTTCGTTACGAAGGCCCGCCTCTATAAACGCCGCGCGACGGAACGATGACAATCCGGCGACAATCATTCGCCGGGTGTCACGCCATCCACCATCCCGGGCGGCAGGTGCTCCATCCCCCTAGCGCTTCGTCGAAAGGCTGATTAGCCTGAAGCGAACAAGGGGGAATCACGTGATCATCGGTATCGATCTCGGCACTACCAATAGTGCCGCCGCGATCTGGCGCGACGGGCAGGCGGTGCTTGTTCCCAATGCGATCGGCGACTTGCTCACCCCTTCGGCGGTTTCGATCGACGACAAGGGCAGGATGCTCATCGGCATGGCCGCGCGCGAGCGCCAGTCCACGCATCCGCGCGACACGGTCAGCGCGTTCAAGCGCTATATCGGCACGCAGCAGACAGTGACGCTCGGCAAGCGCACCTATGACGCCGAGGAACTGTCGGCGCTCGTGCTGCGCCAGCTCAAGGCCGATGCCGAGGCCTTTGCCGGCGAGAGCGTCACCGGCGCCGTGATCACGGTCCCGGCCTATTTCAACGATCGCCAGCGCAAGGCGACCCGGCGTGCCGGCGAACTGGCCGGATTGAAGGTCGAGCGGCTGGTCAACGAGCCCACGGCCGCCGCGCTCGCCTTCGGCATCCAGACGCACGAGCAGGAGCCCTTCCTGGTATTCGATCTGGGCGGCGGCACCTTCGACGTGTCGATCGTCGAAGTGTTCGAAGGCGTGGTCGAGGTTCGCGCATCCTCCGGCGACAACCGGCTGGGCGGCGAGGACTTCAACGACAAGGTGATCGAGATCGCCCGCCGCACGCTCGATCCCGAGCGCAAGCTCGAGGGCGCGGACCCGGTGATCCTCCACGAACTGCTCCGTGCCGCCGCCGAACGCACGCGCCGCAAGCTCAGCGAGGCGGACGAAGCCGAATTCTCGATCGTGTGCAAGGGCGAGAGCTTCACCGCGAACGTGACCTCCGCCGCTTTCGAGGAAGCCGCCGCACCGCTGCTCCAGCGCTTGCGCGATCCGGTGCTGCGCTCGCTGCGCGATTCCAACATCCGGGTGGAGTCGCTGAGCGAGATCGTGCTGGTCGGCGGTGCGACGCGCATGCCGGCGGTGCGCCGCGCGATCACGCGCATGTTCGGCCGTTTTCCCAACGCGACCGTCCATCCGGACCATGCCGTCGCGCTCGGGGCCGCGGTCCAGGCCGGCCTGCTCGCGCGCGCCGAAGCGCTCGAGGAAGTGCGGCTCACCGATGTGTGCCCCTTCACCCTGGGCGTGGACAATGCCGAACCCGATGGCGGGGGCGGCTGGCGCACCGGCCTCTTCTCGCCGATCATCGACCGCAACACCACGATCCCCGCCAGCCGCGTCAAATATTACGGCACGGTCGCCGACAATCAGCGTGCGCTCCGTTTCGGCATCTATCAGGGGGAAGCGCGGGAAGTGACCGGCAACGTCAAGCTCGGCGAAGTCACGCTCCCGATCCCTCCCAAGCCGGCGGGCGAAGTGATGGTCGAGTGCCGCTTCACCTATGACAGCAGCGGTATCCTGGAAGTCGACGTCTCGATCCCGGCGACGGGGATCACTCGCAACCTCGTCATCATCGACGAGGCCGATGCGATGAACGAGAAGCAGGTCGCCGCCCGCCGTGCCGAGCTCGCCGCGCTGAAGATCCATCCGCGCGAGGAGAGCGAGAATGCCGCGGTGCTTGCGCGCGCGGCGCGCTGCTACGAAGGATTCATCGCCGAGCGCCGCGACCTGGTCGGCCAGTGGATCGGAGCGTTCGAAGGCGCGCTCGGCACCCAGGATCCGCGCACGATCAAGGAAGCGCGGGCGCGGCTGATCGAGGCGCTGGACGAGATCGAAGGCGAACGCTTCCTGTGAGCGCCGGAGGGGCTGACTGGCAGTTGCTCGGTATCGCGCCGACGGAGGAGAACCGCGCGATCCGCGCCGCCTATGCCGCGCGACTGAAGGCAATCGATCCGGAAAGCGATCCACAGGCCTTTATCAGGCTGCGCAACGCCTATGAGCGCGTGGTCGCCGCGGCCGCGCCCCCCGTGGCAACGCCCGCACCCGGCACGCTCCCGCCGCTCGCCTCCGCCGACGCGCCGGCGGACGCTGCGCCGGAGGAAAGCGCGGGACAGCGGCATGCCAGGGCGATACTCGACCTGCTCTCGAACGGAGATGTCGGCCGGCCCTGGCTGGCCCCCGAGGCGCAGGAAGCACTGATATCGCACTGGCGGGCGCTGGTTACCGATCCGCGCATGGAGCGGCTCGACTATTCGGATCGGGTCGAGCGCTGGGCGAGCGCAGTGATCGCCGACACTTCTCCGCTGTCCGCGCCGATTCTGATGTTCGCCGCCGAGCGTTTCGGCTGGATCGACGCCGACCGGAACGTCCACAGCAACCGCCATCTCTTCGAGATCGCGCAGCGCTATCGCCTGCTCCAGCTGCTGCATATGGCGTCACAGCCCGGATCACGGCACCATTCGGCCTGGGTCGAACTGCGCAGGCCGTCTGATGGCGCATCCCGTTCGCGGCCGGTGCATCCCTATATCATGTTCGAGCTGATCGCGGCCATGCGCTACGCGCTGCCGCAACTTTCGGAGACGTTCGATCCGGTTCGCCTGGCGACATGGGAACTCCATGCCGAGGCTGCCCGAACCGCGCACGAACAGCCCGATACCCGATCGCCTCCATCGTTCGCCATCGGCTGCCTGACGATGGTGATCTTGCTGCTGTTCGCATTTGGATTGAATGCCTTCCTCACCATGGTCGCCGGCAAATGAGCGCGCGTCACGGCCCCTGGCGACTGCTCGGGCTCGCCCCGACGGAAGATATCCGCGAAGTTCGTCGCGCCTATGCCGCCAGGCTCAAGGCGATCGATGTCGACCGCGATCCCCAGGCGTTCATTGCGCTGCGCGAGGCGTTCGAGCACGCCCAGCACCTCGCGCGGTGGATGGCGCACCAGCGCGAGGAGGAGAATCTCGAAGCCCAGGCGCTGGAAATGGCGGAGGGTCCCGGTTCGCTCCAGGTCGATCTCGTCGATGCGCCGGCGCACCCGCCCGCCGCGGAGCCCGCGCCGGCCGCCCGCGAAGGGCCCTGGTCCCCGCCCACCCCCGAGCAATTCGATGCGCATGCCGCCGCGCTTGCCCAGCTGCTCCAGCGCAACAATCTCGAGCCCCGCCCCTGGCCCACCGAGGCCGAACGGGAGGAGATGCTCGCCCATTGGCGCGTGCTGATCGCCGATCCGCGCCTGCACCAGCTCGACTTCTACTCTGACCTGGAGCGCTGGATCGCCGGGCTGCTCGGCTACACCATTCCCTTCTCGGACACGCTCATCCTGCCGGCGACCGAATATTTCGGCTGGGTCCGGGACGAAGGGATGATCAGCCAGAGCGATGGCCTGGCCGAAGTCGTCTATCGCTACCGGATGCTCAGCTTCCTGGATCAGATCCGCACGCCGGGAAACCGGCATTTCGAAGCCTGGTGCGAGCTCACCACGCCGGCGGGCGAGGATGCGGTGCGTGGGCGCGTGTCGCTGCGGAAGATTCACAAGCTGCTCCACGAAGTGCGCGTCGCCTATCCCGGGCTCGAGGGCAATTTCGAGCCCGAGCGCGTTGCCCTGTGGGACCGGCGCGGCGCGGCGCCCGAAACCGTCGAGCCGCTGGTCGTCGACGAAAGCCCGCCCAAGCGCCTGCCCCGCTATCTGCTCTGGTTCCTGCTGCTCGTGCTGTTCGTGTTCCCGGTGATCGGGACCCTCACCAAGCAGGGCGACCATGTGCTCCCCAACTGGTCAATCACGAAACCGGCCCTGCCCCTGCCTCCACCTCCCGCGAAGCTCGGCGACGAAGCGCACGACATCGCCCTACTCCTCAAGGCGGTCGGCGATGGCAGCCTGACGCTCGAGCAGATCGGCGAGAAGGACCCGAAGCTCGCCCAGCTGATCCGCTCCAACTGGCAGATCGGCAAGGAGCAGGAGCAGACGCTGTTCAGCTTCCTCAGGAATGTGTCCGAGGTGCTGAACGAGCGGGCGTTCGACCGGATCGCCACCGCTTCGCCCGAAACCCTGACCGCCTATCGCACGCTGGTGATCGACAAGGCCAAGGCGCTACGCAGCATCGCTCCCGCGAAATGCGCCGACTTCTTCCAAGGCAAGCCGCTCAGGGCCGGCGACTTGCCCGACAGCCTGGGCAAGCGCAACCGGACGATGATCTCGCGCCTGCTGATCGAGCCCGCAGCGGAGCCCAGGCCGCGCGCCGGGCCGACCACCTTCATGATCCCCAACAACGTGTTCCGCGACGCCACGAGGCGGGCCGGGATCAGTGAGAAGCGGATGGGGGATGCGGCGATGAACCGCGGATCGCCCGCGGACATCTGCAACGCGCACATCGCGCTGAGCGAGGCGGCGATCGCAATGCCGGCGGGCGCAGAACGGACGAAGCTGCTGCGGTCGATGTAGGCGACCGCGGCGGCCCTATTCCTCGCCCATCCGCAGCGCCGCGATGAAGGCTTCCTGCGGGATCTGCACCGAGCCGTACTCGCGCATCCGCTTCTTGCCTTCCTTCTGCTTCTCCAGGAGCTTGCGTTTACGCGTGATATCGCCGCCATAGCATTTCGCGGTCACGTCCTTGCGCAGCGCCGCGATCGTCTCGCGGGCGACGACCTTGCCGCCGATCGCCGCCTGGATCGGGATCTTGAACAGATGGCGCGGGATCAGATCCTTCAGCCGCTCGCACATGCCGCGGCCGCGGCTCTCGGCGGTGGAGCGGTGGACGATCATGCTCAGCGCGTCGACCGGCTCGTTGTTGACGAGGATGCTCATCTTGACGAGGTCGCCGGCGCGGTGGCCGATCTGCTCGTAATCGAAGCTCGCATAGCCGCGGCTGATGCTCTTCAGGCGATCGTAGAAGTCGAACACCACTTCGTTGAGCGGCAGCTCATACGTCACCTGGGCGCGGCCGCCGACATAGGTGAGGTTCTTCTGGATGCCGCGCCGGTCCTGGCAGAGCTTGAGGATCGGGCCGAGATATTCGTCGGGCACATAGATCACTGCGTTGATCCATGGCTCCTCGATCTCCGCGATCCGGTTGGGATCGGGCATGTCGGCCGGATTGTGGAGCTCGATCTCGCGCGCTTCCGCCTCGCCCGCCGCCTTGGTGAGCTTGAGCTTGTAGACCACCGAAGGCGCGGTGGTGATCAGGTCGAGATCATATTCGCGGCTGAGGCGCTCCTGGATGATCTCCAGGTGGAGCAGGCCGAGGAAGCCGCAGCGGAAGCCGAAGCCGAGTGCCGCGCTGGTCTCCATCTCGAAGCTGAACGAAGCGTCGTTGAGCCGCAGCTTCGAGATCGATTCGCGCAGCTTCTCGAAGTCGTTGGCATCGACCGGGAACAGGCCGCAGAACACCACCGGCTGGACTTCCTTGAAGCCCGGCAGTGCTTCTGCGGCGGGCTTCTTGGCATCGGTCAGCGTGTCGCCGACCCGCGCCTGGGCCACTTCCTTGATCTGTGCGGTGATGAAGCCGATCTCGCCCGGCCCCAGGTCGGGCAGGTTCTCGAGCTTGGGACGGAAGCAGCCCACCCGGTCGATCAGATGGGTCGTGCCGGTCTGCATGAACTTGACCTGCTGGCCCTTCCTGATCGTGCCGTCGATCACGCGGACCAGGATGACGACGCCCAGATAGGGATCGTACCAGCTGTCGACGAGCATCGCCTTCAGCGGCGCGTCGGGATCGCCCTTGGGCGCGGGAATGCGCTCGACCACCGCGTCCAGGATCTCGTCGATGCCGATGCCGGCCTTGGCGCTGGCGAGCACCGCGTTCGAGGCGTCGAGGCCGATGATCTCCTCGATCTCGTTCTTCACCTTCTCCGGCTCGGCCGAGGGCAAGTCGATCTTGTTGATGACCGGGATGATCTCGTGGTCGTGCTCGATCGACTGATAGACATTGGCAAGCGTCTGCGCCTCGACGCCCTGGGCCGCGTCCACCACCAGCAGCGCGCCTTCGCAGGCGGCGAGGCTGCGGCTCACCTCATAGGCGAAGTCGACATGCCCGGGCGTGTCCATCAGGTTGAGGACATGGCCCTTCCATTCCAGGCGCACGGTCTGCGCCTTGATGGTGATGCCGCGCTCCTTCTCGATGTCCATGTTGTCGAGCACCTGGGCGGACATCTCCCGCTCGGAGAGCCCGCCGGTGCGCTGGATCAGCCGGTCGGCCAGAGTCGACTTGCCATGGTCGATATGCGCGATGATCGAGAAATTGCGGATCTTGGAAAGGTCGGTTGCCATGATCGGGGCGCGTTAGCAGCTTGCACGCGAAAGCCAAAGGGCCCGAAATACACGACGCGTTCCTTCTGTGATTTCACCGCGACGCGTTTGCCGCTATCCGGGCGATGGTTTCAAACAGAGGGAGAGAACCATGACCTCGAAGACCGCGTTCATTGTGAAGACGCTGATGGCTTCGGCTGCCTTGCTCGGCGCGAGCGGGGCCTATGCGCAGAAGCAGGCGAAGCCGACCAAGGGGGAGAAGCTGCAGCAGGCCGCCGTCAACGACGTGCCGCATTGCACGCGCAAGCTCGGCACGCTCTCGATCGTCGATGGCGACGATCCCAGCGGCTGGACCCAGTATCAGCTGGCCCCGCCCGCCAAGCTGCTCAAGGTGCTGGTGCAGCGCTCGGGCTGCTTCAACCTGGTCGATCGCGGCTCCGGCCTGCAGGCAGCGGCCCGCGAGCGCGACATCGGCGGCGGCCTGGGCCACCAGCGCGGCGCGAATGTCGGCCAGGGGCAGATCAAGGCGGCCGATTATGTGCTCGTCGCCGAGGTGCAGGGCGCCAACAGCAATGCCAGCGGCAGCGCCGTGGGCGGCATCGTGGGCGGCCTGGTCGGCGGACGCGTCGGCGGGCTGCTCGGCGGCATCAAGTCGCGCAAGCTCGAGGCGAACACCGTGCTCTCGCTCACCAATGTGCGCACGACCGAGACGATCGCGGTGCAGGAAGGCTATGCCGCCAAGAACGACATCGGGTTCGGCGCCGGCGGCGGCGTCGGCTTCCTCGGCGGCGCGGTGGGCGCGGTCGGCGGCGGCTATGAGAATACCGATATCGGCCGGATCGTGACGCTGTCCTTCATCCAGGCCTATGCCAAGATGGTCACCGATCTCGGCCTGGTCCGGCCGGGCGACGCCGGCACCGCCCAGGCGGCGCCCGCCAAGACCTTCACTGCCCAGGCCCCGGTCGCGATGCGCACCACCCCGGCCGCGACGGGCAAGGTGATCCGCACGCTCCCGGTGGGCGCGATCGTCTATCCGACGGGCAACAAGAACGGCCTGTGGTGGGAAGTCGCTGACGAGAACGACAATGTCGGCTGGGTGCTGAACACCAAGCTGGCCCCGTCGAACTGACATTCCCCGAACGATAGAGAAAAAGGGCGGGCGCCACCGGCACCCGCCCTTTTTTTGCCCTGAAGGGGGACGGGCCCAGCGGAGTTGCAATCCGCCGGGCCCGACTGACCGCCGGAAAAGGGATTAATGAATCCGGCCGGTCAGCGACACGCCGATGACGCGCGGTTCGTTGAGCACCGCGGCCATATAGTTTTCGATCACGCCCTTGAGGTTCTTCTCGTTCGTGATGTTGCGGGCAAAGGCCGCGACTTCCCAGGCGCCGTTGCCACCCTGGTAGCCGATCTTCAGGCCGCCTTCGAAATTGCCCTTCGAGTAGAACTCGTTGGTCCGGTAGAGCACATAGTTGGTGTAGCCCTGGATGTTCCAGTCGGTCGAGATGAAGACCTTGCCGCTGTCGCTGACGGGGATGTCGTAGCGCGCGGTGGCGCTGAGGTTGTACTCCGGCGCGTTCGGCAGCGGGTTGCCGTCGATCTGCGCGAACACCGTCGGCGCACCGAAGACCGTGCGGGTGATGGTGGGATCGTTGACCGTGCAGACCACGGTGCCGGCCAGCGCGCAGACCTGGGCGTAGACGCGCTTGTCCTTGATCTCCGAGTGGAGCCAGCTGGCACCGAACGAGAGCGCGAGGTTGCGCACCGGGCGCACGTTCAGTTCGGCCTCGACGCCGTAAGCCTGGGCCTTGTCGGCATTGAACAACACGCCGTTGCCGTTCGAGTCGTTGCCGTTCAGCTGGATGTCGTCGACCGTGTAGTAGAAGCCGGTCAGGTTGAAGCGGACCTTGTTGTCGAACAGGCTCGACTTGATGCCGGCCTCCCACGACAGGATCGTCTCCGAATTGGCGGTGGTGAAGTCCGAGTTGAACACCGCCGAGCGGCCCTGGATGGTCGGGCCGCGGAAACCGCGCGCGACGCGGGCATAGAGGCTCAGCTCGTCGCTCGCCTCGTAGAGCGCGCTCACGTCCCAGCTCGGCTGCCGGTCCGACAGGCGGACATGGTAGCGGCCGCGATAGGTCACGGCGCCGGCCACGGTATCGGCGGTCTTCAGCAGATCGGTGGTCTTGGTGTCCTGGGTCACGCGCACGCCGCCGGTCAGGCGGAAGCGCGGCGTCACCTGATAGCTCGCCTGGCCGAACAGCGCCCAGCTGGTGTTCACGTCGTGCAGGCGCACCCAGTTGTTCGGGTTGCTGCCGACCACGTTCGGGCTCAGGAACCAGGCACGCTGGTAGAATTCGGTGATGTCGCGGCTGTCGAAGTACATGCCGCCGACCTGCCACTTGAAGGCACCGGTGCCGTTGCTGGCCAGGCGGACTTCCTGCGACCACTGGTCGAGACCGCGCAGGCGGCCCATCGACTGGCCGCAATCGCGGCACGTGCCCGTCGCCGGATTGTAGCCGAGCTGGCTGAAGCCGCCATCGGTGTCGCCGCGGCTATAGCCCGAACTCGTCTCGAACGCCGTGATCGAGGTCAACGTGACCGGGCCGAAATCGAAGCTGTTGTTCCACGACAGGCCGTAGGTGTCATAGTCCTGCGGGTTGTTCGCGGCCTCGTCATACTGGACCGTGGTGCGCGAGACGTTGCTGACGTCGTTCGAGCCCTTCTTGAGCCCATTGCGCAGGAACAGCGTCGAGGTGCCGTTATAGTTGCGCATGTGCGCCGAGAAGAGCGAGGTCCAGTCCTCGGTCGGCTTCACCAGCAGCTGGATGCGGGCGTCGCGCTCGTCGAAGCCGCCCATGGCGTTCTTCTTCGGGCGCTGGGTGCCGTCCGAGTTCGGGCCGGAATAGGTGTTGTCGACATAGTCGTCGCGGTGCTGGAACAGGCCCGAGACGCGGATCGCGACATTGTCCGCCAGCGGGCCGCCGATGCCGGCATCCAGGCTGATGCTGTTGTAGCTGCCATAGCTCAGCGTGCCGCGCGCATCGAGGCCGTCCAGCGTCGGGCGGACGGTGTCGAACTTGACGATGCCGGCCGTGGTGTTGCGGCCGAACAGCGAGCCCTGCGGGCCGCGCAGCACTTCGACGTGATCGAGGTCATAGACCGGGTTCGACTTGAGCACGACATGCTCGAGCACCACGTCGTCCTGGATGATCGACACGGGCTGCGAGGCGCCCAGGTAGAAGTCGATATTGCCCAGGCCGCGGATGTAGAAGCGCGGGAAGATGCGGCCGGTGGTCGTCTCGGCATAGAAGCTGGGGACCTTGCCCGACAGCGCGAGCAGCGTGTCGTCGCCGCTGGCGGTGAAGTCACGGGCATCCTGGCCGCCGATCACCGCGACCGACACCGGCGTGTTCTTCAGCGCTTCGGGACGGCGCTCGGCAGTGACCACGATCTCGGTCGTGGGCTCGTCGGCGGCCGGGGCGGCCGTGTCCTGCGCCTGCGCGGTACCGCCGATCGCGAGCGCGCCGAACGCCGCGCCCAGGAAAAGGGCAGTTCTGGTGATGCGGGTCTTCATGTGGTTCTTCCCTGCTGTGCGCCCGACGCGCAGCAACGAACACGACCCCGCATTCGCAGAATCGCGCCGCCGTCACGCCGGACATTATTGTTATCGAAGAGTGGCTCTCGCCCCCTGCAAGGCGCCGTTAGGATCCGATTGTGTACGAACTATGACAAGCACCCACAATTTCTCGCAAGTGCAGCATACGCATCCTGCAACCGTGAGCACCGCGCCTCAGCCCTCCGCCTGCGCCGCCTCGATCGCGGCGATGGCGTTGACATAGCGTTCCTCGCCCTGGCCCGAGACATGCGCCCAGCGCACGCCCCGCCGCTCGAGCTCGGCCTTGCTGAGGTCGTAGAATTTCTGCCGCAGCTCCCGGGTGCCGAACATTCGCGTGCCGTCGGCGCGCCAGGGCATGTCGATATCGAACAGCAGATAGAGGTCCGCCGTGCCCTGCCATTCGTCGAACCAGGGATCGCGCTCGCCGAACAGCATGTCCGCCCAGACCGCGGTCATCAGCGGATCGGTGTCGAGCACCAGCGGCCTGAGGCCCGCCGCGACCATGGTGCGCGCGCCCGCATCGTGCGTCTTGGCGATCTCCAGCAGGTCGCGCATCGTGAAGTCGATGCCACGCGCCTCGGCATATTCGCGGCCATATTCGTCCACCACCTCGCCGCCGAGATAGGCGGCGATGCGCGGCGCCAGGGTGGACTTGCCGGTGCTCTCCGGCCCGTGGAGACAGATGGTGCGCAGCTTCATTTCCGTGCCTTCAGCCAGTCGGCGAGCCCCCATAGCGAAAGCGCCAGGAACACCCCGTACAGCCCCGCCGTAAGCCACAATTCCTTTACGGCGAACAAAGGGATCGCGAGCAGATCGACGATGATCCACAGCACCCAGCTCTCCCAGTTGCGGCGGGACTGGAGGATCTGCGCGGCGATGCTGAGCACCGCGATGCCGCCGTCCCACCAGGGATAGGCCGCGTCGGTGAGCCGGTGCATCGCATAGCCCCAGGCGCCGATCACCGCGGCACAGGCCAGCGCCCCGGCCAAGCGCCCTCGCACGCCCATCGTCTCGACCACCACTTCGCCGCTCCCCGCCCGCGAGCGCGCCCAGTTCCACCAGCCATAGAGATTGACCACGAAGAAGAAGAGCTGGAGCAGCGCGTCGCTGTAGAGCTTCTCATGATGGAAGACCCAGGCGTAGAGCGAGACCATCGCCAGCGCGAAGGGATAGCTCCACATGCTGCGGCGAACGACCAGGAAGACGTTGATCAGGCCAAGCAGGCTGGCGGTCGTTTCGATCATCGCCACGGCCTAGCAACAAGCCCGGGCGCCCGTCGAGAGGGTTGCCCTTCCCCGCCCGGTCGTTAGGCTGCCCTCTTCAGATCGCGGGAGGAAAGCCCATGCGTCACGTCGCGGTGATCGGCTCCGGGCCGGCCGGCTATTACACGGCCGAAGCCTGCCAGAAGGTGTTCGGCGATCAGGTCCGGGTCGACATTATCGACCGGCTTCCCGTGCCCTTCGGGCTGATCCGCACCGGCGTCGCCCCCGATCACCAGTCGATCAAGGGCGTCTCGCGCCGCTACGAGGCGGTGGCGCTGACCGACAATGTCCGCTTCGTCGGCAACGTCACGCTGGGTCGGGACGTGTCGATCGACGAGTTGCGCACGCTTTACGACGCCGTGGTGCTCGCCACCGGCGCGCCGCACGATCGCAAGCTGGACATCCCCGGCGCCAACCTGCCCGGCGTGGTCGGCTCGGCGGCGTTCGTCGGCTGGTATAACGGCCATCCCGACTTCGCCGATCTCGATCCGCCGCTGGACGGGCCGGCGGTGGTGATCGGCAACGGCAATGTCGCGCTCGACGTCGCCCGCGTGCTCGCCAAGACGCAGGACGAGTTCGAGGGATCGGACATCGTCACGCATGCCCTTGGCGCGCTGCGGGGCGGCCATGTCGACACCATCACCATCCTCGGCCGTCGCGGCCCCCATCAGATCGCGATGACCCCCAAGGAGCTGGGCGAGCTGGGCGAGCTGCAGCGCGCCGCGCCGGTGGTCTCCCCCGCGGACCTGCCGCCGGCGGAGGACGATACCGTGCTCGATCCCGGCCAGCGCAAGTCGGTCGGGCATCTGCGCCGCTTCGCCCAGGGCATGCCTGACAAGCCGATCCGCATCGTCTTCGACTTCTTCGCCATGCCAGTGGCGATCGAAGGCGACGGCAAGGTCGAGCGCGTCATCGTCGAGCGCACCGCGCTGGGCCTGGACGGCAACGCCCATGGCACCGGCGAGACCTATGCCGTGCCGGCCGGCCTGGTGGTGAGCTGCATCGGCTATCGCACCCCGCCGATCGACGGCGTGCCCTATGACGACAAGGCGGGGCGATTCGCCAATCTCGACGGGCGGGTGCTTCCGGGCCTCTACGCGGTGGGCTGGGCGCGGCGCGGGCCGACGGGGACGATCGGCACCAACCGGCCCGACGGCTTCGCCATCGCCGAGAAGATCGCCGAGGATGTCGGGGACGGCTCGGGCAAGGCCGGCCGGCCGGGGCTCGACGCGCTGCTCGAAGGGCGCGGGGTGGAGCTGGTCACCTTCCGCGACTGGCAGAAGATCGACGCCGCCGAGATCGCCGCGGCCCGTATCGGCGCCCCGCGCGAGAAGTTCGTTTCGGTCGATGCGATGCTGGGAGCGCGGAAAAGCTGATTCAGTGGCTTGCGTGACTCCCATAGCGTGGTTATAGGCGCCCCCTCGCAGTCGGGGTTCGCCCCGAAGGCGCCGGTCGGGGAATAGCTCAGCCTGGTAGAGCACTGTGTTCGGGACGCAGGGGCCGGAGGTTCGAATCCTCTTTCCCCGACCATTTCATCCTCATGCAAATCGTCGATCCTACCCCTTCCGGGGGAGCGGGATATCCTCGCGGAGCGTCTTGACGCGCGGCGTCCCCCGACGCTGACGCCGGGGGATCACGGCCTTCAGAAGAAGCGCCCGTAGACGACCTGGATGACCTCTCCGGTCGTTATGTTGATCAGAAGCGCATCGGGCCCATAGCGCACCCATTCATAGCCGACCGGCGGAACGTCGAGGCCGAACAGCCAATAGTCCGTCAGCCAATAGTCCTGCGCCCAGAAGATGCCGGGCAGGATATCGCCATAGGCCCAGCGGCGATATTGGAAGCCCCGGGGCGGATGATACGGCCCGATATGATAGGTGCGATCGGCGTTGAAGTTGTGGTTGTAATAGGGTCGATCGAGCTGGCTCGGGCGCGCCTGGGTGCCCTGGGGACGTTCGAAACGCGGATAGGCCATGGGCGCGCGCTCCATTTCGGGCGCGGCCATTTGCCGCCCGCCACCCTGATGATGGGCCTGCGCCATCGCCGGCGACACGCCGAGCGTCAAACCTGCGCCCGCACAGGCAAGCGCCAAGGCAGAACAGAACAGATTCTTGCGCATAACGATCTCCGTCATTGACTCGATCGCCCGAAATATGGGGATGCCTTCCTCTCGGTGGCATGCGTAGGATTACGTAATTGACTCGGTTTGCCAGAATAGGCGATTCGTCTATCCTGCCCTTCGTTCGGCCAAACCGCGCGAGGAGTTGTTCCCCCGATGCTGCTGCCTCTCCTGCTCTCGCTCGCCCCGCCCGCGCAGGCGGCACCGCTGCGCGTGGGCACCTATAGCTATCCGCGCTATGATCGCCGGGTCGCGCTAGGGCCGATCGCGGCACTGGTCGGCAGGATCGCCGGGCGGCCGGCGGAAATCGTGCTGCTGCCGACACCGACCGCACTGGCTGAAGCGCTGTGCAAGGGCGAGGTGGATGTGGCGATGACCAATCTCGGCGCGTTCATCGAGGTGCGGGACTGCCCGGACATGCGGGCCGTCGCCGTGCTCGACACGCCGCCGCCGGTACTGGACCACTATCGCGGCGTATTGCTGGTGCGGCGCGAAACCGGCATCGACACGCTCGACGCACTGGGCAAGCGGGCTTCCGGCCTGCGCTATAGCGAAGTGCTGCCGGGATCGACCTCGGGCGGGCTGGTGCAGGCCGAAGCGCTGCGTTCGGCGGGCAGCGCCCCATCGGCCTTCGCCGCGCGCCGGATGGCAGGCACGCACGAGGCAGCGCTGGCCGACCTGATCGAGGGCCGCGCCGATGTCGCCGCGCTGACGGAGGATCCCTGGCGCAGGCTGCAGGCAAGCGACCCGGCAAAGGCCGCCACCCTGCGCCCGATCTGGCGCTCCGCCCCGCTCCCGCCCGGCCCGGTCGTGTGCCACGAAGGTCCCGCCACGCCCTGCGCGGAGATCCAGGCCGCATTGCTCGGCACCGAGGGAGGCGCGATCGCCGTCGCGCTTGCCGCCGGCTGGAGCGAGGCCGATGGCGCGACACGGTTCATGGCCTATGACCGGGCGCGCTACGAGGCGTTCAGGACACGCTGAGACATGGCTTGGGCAAGCGGCCGAGTGCTGCTAGGCGCCGCCCATGCTTTCCTTCCGCGACATCACCATCCGGCTCGGCGGCCGGGCAATCATCGAGGGCGCTTCCGCCGCGATCCCGCCGCGTGCCCGAGTCGGCTTCATCGGGCGCAACGGCGCCGGCAAGTCGACGCTGATGAAGGCGATCGCCGGGATGATCGAGACCGACACCGGCTCGGTCGAAATCCCGCGCAACGCCCGCTTCGGCTATCTCCGCCAGGACGCGCCCGGCGGCCAGACCAGCGCCTTCGACACGGTGTTGGAAGCCGATGTCGAGCGTGCCGCGCTGCTGCTGGAAGCGGAAACGCAGACCGATCCCGACCGGCTCGGCCATATCTATGAGCGGCTCGACCAGATCGACGCTTATGAAGCCCCGGCCCGCGCCGGGCGCATCCTGAAGGGCCTGGGCTTCGACGAGGCGATGCAGGCGCGGCCGATGGACAGCTTCTCGGGCGGCTGGCGGATGCGCGTGGCGCTGGCCTCGCTCCTCTTCCTCAACCCGGACATCCTGCTGCTCGACGAGCCCAGCAACCACCTCGACCTGGAAGCGGTGATGTGGCTCGAGGGATTCCTGCGCGCCTATCGCGGCACGATCCTGCTGATCAGCCATGAGCGCGACCTGCTCAACAATGTGGCGGACCATATCCTCCACCTCGATCGCGGCCAGACCACGCTCTATCCCGGCGGATATGACGCGTTCGAGCGGCAGCGGGCCGAGCGGCTGGCCCAGCAGGCGGCCGCGCGCGAGAAGCAGGTCGCCGAGCGCGAGAAGCTCCAGGCGTTCGTCGATCGCTGGCGGGCCAAGGCGAGCAAGGCCAAGCAGGCGCAGAGCCGAGTCAAGGCGCTGGAGCGGATGCAGCCGATCGCGGCGGTGGCCGAGGATCCGAGCATGCGCTTCGACTTCCCCAATCCGGTGGGCCTGCGCCCGCCGCTGCTGACGCTCGACCATGTCGCGGTGGGCTATGAGCCCGGCAAGCCGATCCTCTCGCGCCTGGGCCTCCGACTCGATCCCGACGACCGGATCGCGCTGCTCGGCCGCAACGGCAACGGCAAGACCACCCTCGCCCGGATGATCGCCGGCGAGCTGCCGGTGATGGAAGGCGAGATGACCACCGCCACCAAGCTGACGGTCGGCTATTTCACCCAGTACCAGGTCGAGGAGCTCGATCCCGACGCCACGCCGGTCGAGACGATGGGCCGGGTGATGAAGGGCGCGACGCCGGTGCAGGTGCGCTCGCAGCTTGGCCGGTTCGGCTTCTCGGGCGACAAGGCGCTGACCAAGGTCGGCAAGCTTTCGGGCGGCGAGCGGGCGCGGCTGGCGCTGGCGCTGGTGACGCACAATGCGCCGCATCTGCTGATCCTCGACGAGCCGACCAACCACCTCGACGTCGATACCCGCGAGGCGCTGGTTCAGGCGCTGGCCGAGTTCAAGGGCGCAGTGGTGCTGGTGAGCCACGACCGGCACATGCTCGAGCTGGTCGCGGACCGGCTGCTCCTCGTCGATGGCGGCACCGCCCGCGAGTTCGACGGGACGATCGAGGAATATGCCGCCTTCGTCGTCTCCGGCAAGGAGCCGGCCCCCGCCGCTGCCCCCGCCGCCGCGCCCGTGGACAAGAAGGAGGAGCGACGCGCCGCCGCCCAGGCGCGCGAAGCATCGGCGGGCCTGCGCAAGGCCGTGAAGGACGCCGAGGGCGAGATCGCCAAGGCGCAGCGGGCGCTGGCCGAGGTGGACGGCGCGCTCGCGGGGATCGCCTCGCCGGCGCTCAAGCCGCTTTCGATGGGCGAGCTGATGAAGCGGCGCGGCGAGGTGGAAGCGCGGCTGGAGGCGGCCGAGGCGGTATGGCTCCAGGCCAGCGAGGCGCTGGAAGCGGCCGGCTGAGCCCGTAGCTCCGGACACGGAAGCTTGCGCGGATGCAAGGATCCGACGGTTCGGAGAGCGCAATCACCGTCATCCCGATCATTGTGTCGGGATGACGGATGGGGAAGGAATTGGGCTACTTCCGCCCCGCCCATTTCGCATATGCCGCCAGTGCCTTGGCAGGCCCCGCATTGTACCAGCTATAGCCGTTGCGCCGCTCGGCGCTGAGTTCGTTGACGTCGGTGTGGATCGAGCGGTCGCGGTCGCCGAAGATCGGCTTGCCGGTCCGGATGTCGTAATAGCGCGACCAGATCGGGCCGGCACCCGGCCTGTCGACCAGCTTGCGGCCGTCCGGCCCCTTCTCGAAGGCGACGCCGTGGACGGCATGCGCCTCGAGCCAGGCGATGCCGTCGCGCACCGCGGCGTCGACCGACGGCGAAGGATCCGCCTGCCGCATCAGGAGGAGGAGCAGGTCCGCACTCTCGTCGGAGGACAGGGCGGCGGGTTCGAAGTTCCGGGCGCCCGCCGGGGCGAGGGTGAGCGCGTCGTGCTGCTGGCCCCAGATCGTCCGCTTGCCGTTAACGACCACCTGGGTCCGCAGGATCAGCGCGATCGCGCGGTTGCAGGCCGCCTTTGCCTGCGCCGCCAGCGCTTCGGGCACGAAGGCGTACTCGTCCCGGCGGCGGGCGACGTCCGCGAGCACCGTCACCACCGAGGAGAGCGCATCGTCGTTGAAGGTCAGCGCATCGTGATAACCGCCCTGGAGCGGATAGATTTGCGGCCAGCCGCCATTGGGGAATTGCGCGTCCAGCAGGTAGCGCACGCCCTTGAGGAAGGCCGCGCGATAGCCCTCGCCCGCCGCGCCCGGCGCCATCGCCTGGACGCGGGCGAGGAAGCGCAGCTCCGAAGTGGTGGCGTTGTTGTCGATCGTGCCGACATAGCTCCACGCCTCGTCGTCGCCGGTGCGGGCATTGGCCGGCAGATGCTCGATCGGGACATAATGCTGGCCCTTCACGCGGACCGGGCCGTCGCGATCGACATTCTTGCCCCAGCCGCCGGCGGGGGTCTGGAAGCTGACGATATTGTCGGCAACACGGCGCGCCTCGGGCGTGGCATAGAAGGCCGCGGCGAGATTGGCAGGCATGCCGCTGCCGCCGGACTTGCCGCTGGGCGGCGGCGGCGGGATCTCGGCCAGGCCCTGGCGCTCGGCGGCGAGCGTGGCCTTGTCCGCCGCCATCAGCGCGCGCGAGCGGGCGAGATAGGCGGTCCAGCCGGCCCGCTCGGCCCCGGGGAGCGCGGCGATGCGGGCATCGGTGAGCGGTTCGGCAGGCGTCATGTGGCCGATCACTTCGACGGCCGCATATGCCACCGGTGTCATCGCTGCAGCTGCGAACAGCGCGATCCTTGCGATACGAATCATGTCCCCTCCCGATTTTGGTATCGGGACGAGGATAGCGGGTTCTGCTGTTAGCGCTACTATTCCGTCATCCCGGCGAAGGCCGGGATCTCGTGCGGCTGCTGCCCTGCCCCTGCAGGGAAGGGAAGAGAAAAGCGGGCGAGGGATCACCCCTCGCCCGCCCCTCATGGCCCTGAACTGACGCGCCTACTCGTAGCGCAGGGCATGAACCGGATTGGTGCGCGCCACGCGGAAGGCATGGGCGCCGATGGTGAGCACCGCGATCGCCAGCGCGAGCAGGCTGGCGCCGATGAAGGGCACCGGCGTGAGCGCGATGCGCGCGTCGTACCCGTTGAGGAACTCCCGCATCAGCCACCAGGCCACTGGCCAGGCAATGATGTTGGCGATCACCACCGGGCGCGTGAACTGCCAGACGAGCAGCCGCGCGATATCGATCGTGCGCGCGCCCAGCACCTTGCGGATGCCGATCTCCTTGGTCCGCCGCTCCGCCGTGAAGGCGGCAAGGCCGAACAGGCCGAGGCAGCCGATCACCACCGCGAGAATGGCGAACATCCCGAACATCTGCGCCCGCGCATCGAGCCGACGATAGGCGCGGGCGATCACGTCGTCGGCCAGGATCGCGTCGAACGCGACATCGGGCGCGTAACGGCGCCAGACCTGCTCGATCCCGTCGCGCACCGGGCGGGGGTCGCCATGGAAGCGGGCGACCAGCCAGCCGACATTGTGCCTGTCGAGCAGGAACATGGTCGGCTCGATCGCGGTGCGCACGGTGCGGAAGCGCGTATCGGCAACGACACCGATGATGGTGACGTTCATCAGGCCACCATATTCGTCCTTCACGCCGTAGCGGATCGTCTTGCCGACGGCTTCCTGCGCGGTCTTGAAGCCGAGGCGCTTCGCGCCGGACTCATTGACCACGATATGGCCGCCACGCGCGACCAGCGCCCGCTCGGCCACCGGATCTTCGACAATCGGCGTGGTCATGTCGTCCGCCGGGCGGTTCTCGTCGAACAGGCGGCCGGCCAGCAGGCGAATGCCCATGGTGGGAAAGAAGCCCGCATCGACGCCGTAGATGCTGATATCGACCGGATCGGCGCGCCCAGGCACCACCACCGAGGTGGAGGAAGTGCTGCCGGTGACGACGCCGATCATGGTACGGCCCACGGCTTCGACGCCGGGCACCTGCGCGATGGCACGGGTGAGCGCATCGGCCTGATCGCCGATCGCCCTGGAGCCGATGCCCTGGAGCTGGATCAGCCCGGCGCGCTTGTAGCCGGGATCGAGCGAGCGGGCATAGACATTCTGCCCATAGACCACCGCGGTGCAGATGATCAGACCGATCGACACCGCGAACTGGATCACCACCAGTGCGCTGCGCAGCCGCCCCGAACCCTCGGCCTCCGCCGCCGACTTGTTCGCCTTGAGCACGCGGGCAGGCTGGAAGCGCGACAAATAGAAGGCCGGATAGAGACCGCCCGCCGCGCCGACGAGGAGCACCAGGCCGATCATCGGCAGGATCAGCCCGTCATGGCCGAAATAGCGCAGCTTCAGATCGGCATCGAGGAAGCTGCCGAACCAGGGCAGCACGATCTCCACCACCGCCAGCGCGAGCAGCATCGCGATGGTGGCGAGCAGCACCGATTCGCCGACGAACTGGATCATCAGCTGGCGGCGCGTGGCACCGAGCACCTTGCGCAGCGCGACCTCGCGCGCCCGCTGGCTGGCCCGGGCCGTCGCCAGGTTGGTGAAATTGATGCAGGCCATGGCGAGGATCAGCAACGCGATGATGCCGAAGGTGGCGATCGTCTGCACGTCGTTGCCCGGCGTCATCCCCGAGCCGTTGGCACGGCCGAGATGCACCTCCGGCACCGCGACCAGCTTGTAGGTGCGCTCGTCCCCCGCATTGGTGCGCTTGCCGTTGAACGTCTCGTCCGGGATGTTGCGCTTCTTCCAGGCGTCCATCTGGCGGTTGAGCGCGGCGACGTCGGTGCCGGGGCGCAGCTTCACATAGACATAGCCCGAGGTCCAACCCCAGCTGGTGAGAAAGCCGTTATTGTCCGCGAACAGGCTGGGAAAATCGACGCGGGCGAGCATCCGCGCGGACATGTGCGAATTCCTGGGCAGGTCCCTGAACACGCCGGTGATGCGGTAATCCGCCTTCTTGCCCGAGACGACCAGCGTGATCGTGCGGCCGACGACATTGGTCGTGCCGAAGATCTTCTCTGCCTCCTCCTCGCTCACCACTACCGTGCCCGGGCGCGAGAGCGCGCGCTTGTCGCCCTGCGCCATCGGCAACGCGATCGTGTCGAGAAAGGCACTGTCGACCAGGCGGCCATCCTGGACCTGGGTCGCCTGCCCGTCCTTGATCAGGGTAAGCTGCGGCCCGCCGGTATAGGTGGCGCTCTCGATCTGCGGGAAGTCCTTGAGCAGCGCCGCCTTGGTCACATAGGGCGCGCCCTGGTTGTCGAAGGCGCTGTCGCTGTTGTTGCTCTTGTAATAGACTTGGAACTGATAGGTGCGGTTCGCATCGGGCAGCCACTGGTCGTAGCTGCGCTCATACTGGACGTAGAGCAGGATCAGCAGGCAGGCCGCCAGGCCGATCGCCAGGCCGAACAGGTTGATGAAGGCATAGGTGCGGTTCTTCGCGAGCGCGCGCAGGCCGACCGTCAGGTAATTGCGCCACATGGGCTTCTTCCTTCTTCTCCTCTTCCCGTTGGCGGGGAGAGGGAGTTGACGATCAGGCCGCGCGGCGGCGTTCCTGGAGGACGCGGCCGTCGAGCATGTTGACGATGCGGCCGGCATAATCGGCATGGGCCGGCGAGTGCGTGACCATCACGATCGTCGAGCCCTCGGCGTTCAACGTCTGCAGCATGTGCATCACTTCCTCGCCATGCTGGGTGTCGAGATTGCCGGTCGGCTCGTCGGCCAGGATCAGCTTCGGGCTGGCGACGAGCGCGCGGGCGACGGCAACGCGCTGCTGCTGGCCGCCCGAGAGCTGGCTGGGCCGATGCTTGGCGCGATGAGCGATGCCGGTGCGATCCATCACTTCCTCCACCCGGCGCTTGCGCTCGGCGGCGGGAACCTTGTGATAGAGCAGCGCCAGCTCGATATTGTCGCGGACGCTGAGCTCGTCGACCAGGTTGAAGCTCTGGAAGATGAAGCCGATATTTTCCTTGCGGACATCGGCGAGCCGGCTTTCGCTGAGGCCGGCGACTTCCTGGCCGTTGAACAGGTAGCTGCCCGAGGACGGGCTATCGAGCATCCCGATCATGTTGAGCAGAGTCGACTTGCCGCAGCCCGAAGGCCCCATGATCGCGACGAACTCGCCCTGGGCGATGTCGAGGCCGATCGCATCAAGTGCGGTCGTCTGCACCGTGTCGGTGCGGTAGACCTTGGAGAGTTCGCGCATCTGCAGCATCGGATTCCCTTTCTTTTCGGTCATTTGGTCAGGTCCAGGCGCGTCTTGTCGGTAAGGCCGGTATAGGGCGAGGTGATCACCTTCTCGCCGGGCTCGAGCCCTTCGAGCACTTCGACGAAATCGGTGTTGCGGCGGCCGAGGCGGACGTTGCGCTTCTCCGCCGAGCCGCCGCCGGGCGCGACGACGAACACCCAGGCGCCGCCGGTATCGTTGTAGAAGGCGCCGTTGGGGATCAGCAGCGCGGGCGCGGAATCGCCAAGGGTCAGCCGCGCCTGCATCGTCTGGCCGCGCTGGAGCTGGGGCGGCTCGCCGCCGGTGAACTGCAGGTCGACCTGGAACTGGCCGTTCTGCACCTGCGGATAGATCTTGGTGACCTTGGCCGCATAGCGCTTGCCGCCCCAGTCGAGCGCGGCCTGCTGGCCCAGCTGGACACGGCCGAGATAGAATTCGTCGACGCCGGCGATCAGCTTGTTGCGGCCGGGACTGTCGATCTGGCCGACGCGCTCGCCGCGGGAGAGCGACTGGCCGACCTGGACCGAGAAGCCGGAAAGCTGGCCAGCGACCGGCGCGCGCAGCTGCAGCGCGTCGAGATTGGCGCGGGCGATGGCGAGGCCGGATTGCATCGACTTGGCCGCCGCCTGCTGCTGCGAGAGCTGGCTGCCCTGCAGGCGCGCATCCGTCGCCTGGCTGCGCTTCAGCGCGGCAAGGTTGCGCTGGCTGAGCGCATAGTCCGCCTCGGTATCGGCGAACTGCTTGCCCGAGACGAAGCCGCGCTGGGCGAGCGGCTTCTCGCGCTCATATTGGCGGCGGGCCTTGTCATGGACGGTCTCGGCCGCGAGCACGGCGCGTTCGTTGGTGAGGCGCGTCTGCGCCAGTGCCAGCTCCTGGCTGCGCATGTTGTTGATCTGCTGCTCCACCTCGGTCTGGCGCGCCAGCGTGGAGAGCTGGAGCTCGGCGTTGGACAGCAGTGCGATCGGCTGGCCGGCGGCGACGGTGGCGCCGTCCTCCACCAGCATCTTCTCGACCCGGCCGCCCTCCACCGCGTCGATATAGACAGTGAGAAGCGGCGTGACCCGGGCGCGCAGCGGCATGAAATCGTCGAAGGTGCCGCGCGTGACGCTGGAGATGGTCACCCGGTCGGCGCCGACCGTCTGGCTCGCGCCCGAGGGGGCGAACCACCAGAAGCCGAGCGCGGCGAACAGCACCGCCGCACCGCCCAGCGCGATCTTCACTCGGGTGGAGAGCCCGCGCGTTTCGACGACCTGATCCATCCCGCTACCCGAGACCGGACCGTCCGTCTTCTCCCTCTGCATCCGCAAGATCGTCATGCCCCCATTCCCAGCAACAGCCGTGCCAGCCGGCCTTCCCTGTGTCCGCGCATCACACCGCGCTCGCGCAACTGTTCGATTTCGGACAGGTACGTCCGGAATCGAACGCTATCCGAAACGAAATCGGCCCGAGATCGAGCACCGCATGGGTGGCCTTCGCCTCGACCCGGAGATCGAGCCCGAAGCGGCCATGCGGCAGGACACAGAGGAGAATCGTCAGCGCGACGAGTGCCGCGAGCGCCCTTCCCCCGATGTTCCCCGCTCCGATGCGCTGCACGATTTCCTCCTCCGGCACCTGCGCCGTTCATCGGAGTGTCAGCATGACCCGTGCCAATTGCGCGCCCAGGGGGGACCAGGGCTTGGCACGTAAATTGATTGTCCGGTTCCGCACACTAGCTGTACGGGAGCGGGCAGAATGAGCGATCCGGAATTCGAATTCTGCGTCGTGATCGACGACGACGAGGACATATTGATGGCCTCGCGGCTGCTCCTGCGGCGGCTGTTCCGCGACGTCGAGGCCGTGCGCGCGCCCGAGGAGGCACTCCCGCTGATCCAGGCGCGCACGCCCGACGTGGTGCTGCTCGACGCCAATTTCGCGCGCGGCGCCACCGATGCGGCCGAGGGCTTGGCCTGGCTCGACAGGCTGCTGGCGCTCGATCCCGAGATGGTGGTGGTGATGATCACCGCGCATGGCGGCGTGCAGGTGGCGGTCTCCGCGATGAAGCGCGGGGCGACCGACTTCGTCTCCAAGCCCTGGTCGAACGAGAAATTGCTGGCGACGGTGCGGACCGCCGCGTCGCTCCGCCGCTCGCGCAGGGCAGCGGGCGGCAAGGCCGCGGCAGCGCCCACCCCCGTGGCCGGAGCGTCGCCCCTGCTCGGCGAATCACCCGCCATGGCGCGCGTCCACTCGCTGATCGCCCGCGCGGCGCCGACCGATGCGAACGTCCTGGTGCTCGGCGAGAACGGCACCGGCAAGGAACTGGTGGCGCGCGAGCTGCACCGCCAGTCGCTCCGGGCGGACCAGGGGATGCTGACGGTCGACCTCGGCGCGATCAGCGAGGACCTGATCGACAGCGAGCTGTTCGGCCATGTGAAGGGCGCCTTCACCGATGCCCGCACCGACCGGGTGGGCCGCATCCAGGCGGCGCATGGCGGCACGCTGTTCCTCGACGAGATCGGCAACCTGCCGCTGCGGCTCCAGCCCAAATTGCTCACCGTGCTCGAGCAGCGCCAGGTGACGCCGGTGGGCGCGAACGCGCCGGTGCCGGTCGACATCCGCGTGATCGCCGCGACCAACCTGCCGCCAGAGAAGCTGCGCGACGAGAGCCATTTCCGCCAGGACCTGCTCTTCCGCCTCAACACGGTGGAGATCGACCTGCCGCCGCTCCGCGCGCGCCGCGAGGATGTGCCACCGCTGATCACCCATTATCTCCAGCATTATGCGAAGCGCTACGGCCGGCCGGTGCCGGTGCTGAGCCCGGCGGCGCGGATGGCGCTGCTCGAGCATGACTGGCCGGGCAATGTCCGCGCGCTGCGCCACGCCCTGGAGCGCGCGGTGATCCTGGCGCGCGAGGAAGCGCTGGAGCCGGAGGATTTCGCGCTGGTCCGCGCGATGCCGCGCTTCCCCAGCGCGGTGCCCCCCTCGCCGCCTCAGCACCAGCCGAGCGACGACCTCAATCTGGAGCGCATGGAGCGCCGGATCGTCGAGGAGGCGCTGAAGAAGCACGGCTACAACATCTCGCTCTCCGCCGCCGAGCTCGGCCTCTCGCGCGCGGCGCTCTATCGCAGGATGGAGAAGCATGGGCTTTGACCGGCGCTTCACGCTCGGCCTGGCCGCCTGGATCGCGGCGCTGGGCGGGGCGCTGGCCGCCACTGCCCTGGCGCTCTTCACCCCGGGACTGGGCGCGGCGCGGATCGTCGCGCTGCTGCTCGTCCTGGGCGCGATCTGGGGGCTGTGGCGCCACGTCTCGCGCACCAATGTCGATGTCACGCGCTTCGTCGAGGCGCTGCGCTTCGACGATACCGCCGCGCGCTTCGGCGGCAATCGCGGCGCCGGGTTCGAGGCGCTCGGCACCGCGCTCGACGACGCGATGGACCGGCTGCGGGCGCGCCAGCTGGCGACGGCGGCCGAGATGCGCTTCCTGGAAGCGCTGGTCGACGACATGCCGGTGGCATTGCTCACCATCGACGACGACGGCCAGGTCGCCCCCGCCAACAAGGCGGCGCGGCGGCTGTTCCGGGAAGCGCCGGGCGCACGGGCCGAGGATTATGCCGTCTATGGCGCGACACTCGCCAAGCGGCTGGCGGGCGGCGCCGCGGCCGAGGAGATATTGCTGCTGGCGATCGAGGGGCGGACGCAGCGCGCGCTGGTCCGTTCGGGAACGCTCGAGCGGCTCGGGCGCAGCATCCGGGTCGTGACCGTTCAGCCGATCCAGGGCACGCTCGACGCGATCGAAATGGCGGCGCAGACCGACCTGGTGCGCGTGCTGACTCACGAGATCCTCAACTCGCTGACCCCAGTGACGTCGCTCGCCGCCACCGCGGCGGACCTGCTCGATGATCCCGATCTGGTAGCCAATCCCCGGATCGGCGATGCCCGCGCGGCGGTGTCGACGCTCGCCCGGCGCGCGCATGGGCTCGGCCATTTCATCGAGGCCTATCGCGCGGTGGCGCACACACCGGAAATCCAGCGCCAGGCCTTTGCCGCCCAGCCCTGGGCAGAGGAGCTGGGCCGCATCTTCGCCGCACGCGAGCCGGAAGTGCCGCTCGATATCCATGTGGCCTCGGCCCGGCTGGCGATCGACGCCGATCCCGACCTGCTCGCCCAGGTGCTGATCAACCTGCTTCAGAACGCCGCCCAGGCAATGGCCGGCCAGGATCGCCCGCCCCGGCTGGCGCTACGCCTGTTCCCGAACCGCGAGGCGCTGGTGATCGAAGTGGAGGACAATGGGCCCGGCGTGCCCGAAGGGCTGCGCCAGGACGTGTTCCTGCCCTTCTTCACCACGCGCGCGACCGGCACCGGCGTGGGGCTCAACCTCGCGCGGCAGATCGTGGTGGCGCATGGCGGGAGCATCGAGATCGCCGATGCCCCGGGCGGCGGGGCGCTGTTCCGGATTTTGCTTTAGGGCCGATCAATCCCCCCTTCCCGAAGCGGAAAGGGAATGTCGATCCGCCCCCACGCGCCCCGCTTGGCCGGAGCACCTGGCGGTGCCCCGGCGGTCGGGTCACCGGAGCAACCAGGCCCAGGCTTCGCCGATCTCGTCGTCGATATCGGTACCGACCCGCCGGAAACCGAGCCTGGTGAGAATGCGCGTCGATGCATTCTCCTCCGGCAGGGTCTTCGCATAGAGCTCGATCCCGGGTGCGTGATGCCGCGCGATCTCCACCAGCCTCCGGGCGGTTCGGGTGGCCACGCCCGTGCGCTGGCGATCGGCCAGGGTGAAGTACGCGATCTCGACGCGATTGTCCGCGGGAGCGCCGACAAAGGCGCCGCCGCCGACGGCCGTGCCGGACATCACGGCAATATATCCGATCCAGGGCGGATCGAAGCCCAGCCGGTCGTACATCGCGGCGGTGGCCGCGCATGCCTGGTCGATTTCGCTGGGCCGCGCGCACAGGGACGCGATGGTGCCGTCCCGCTCGCAGGCAACGAGCGTGAACTTGTCGTCTGACATTTCTTGATCTCACATGCCAAAAATGCCCGCCGCTCCTGGCGGCAAAGCGGATCCGGGTTCAGGCGGGAACAGAAGCTCCCGGGCCTTGGGCAATGGCAGGCAGAGGCAAATCCAATCGATGAGCGCCTAGGGTAGCGAGCGCAGGGAACCCGCGCAACGGCGACGATGCGAACTGCCCAGCCGCGCCGCCGCCACGGATGCTCCGCGCCCCCTTGAGCGTGGTCTTCGTTCGATTATGCTCTGTGAGCAAAGGGGGGCCTTACAATGAAATACGCCAGTTTCTTGGCATCGACCATGTTTGTTCTGGCCGCGCCGCCGACGGCGGCGGCGCAGAATCGGACGGTCGCCGCGCCCACACGCACCGAGCAACTGCAAGTAATGGCCGACTTCTTCGTGCCGCGCGCGATGCAATTCGCAATCGGTCGCGAAATGTGCGACACCGCATTCCGCACCAGCCTGATGGCCGATCCGGCGCTGCCCGAGGTCGAACAAAGGCTGCCCGGTATCATCGACCGCATGATCAAGGCATCATCTGCGCAGTGCGATGCCGAAATGTTGAAAGTCCTGGAGGCGCGACAGGATCAGGTGCGCAGCGACCTCGCCGCGCAGATTCCACCGGCGGATCTCCCTCGGCTCGCTCGCATGTTTGCCCCGTCCGTTCAGGAGGCGCGCGATTTCCGGGTCGAGGTGCGCCCCGGCGACACGATGTTGCAGATCATCAGCCGGGTCGGGGCGATGCCCGAACAGGAGCAGCGCCTGCGCACTGCGCAACTCGCCTTCGCCCGCACCCCCGGCGGCGCGGCGCTGTTGAACAAAGTCTTCGCCTATCAGAGCACGATCCGCCCGCTGCTCGAACAGGACCAGAAAGCCTTCCTCAAGATCGCTGCCGATGGCTACAAGGCCGCACATCGCGAAGCCAACCTCTACGCGCAGCAGAAAGGCCTGAGCGAGCTATACGCGGATGCGCCGATCCCGCCGCTCCCGTCGACCGTGGAGAATGCCACCCAGCCGGCCGTCAAGCTGCCGGGGTCTTTGCTCTACGTCTATTCGTTCCTCGACGTGCGCGAGAACGAATTCACTCCGAAGATGCTCGATCAGTTTGACGCCGCCTTGATCGCGCGCCTCGACGCCTTGAAGGTCTCCAGCAAGATTTTGCACTACAACAAGGCCAAGCAGGACGAGGGCGAGTTCGTTGCGAACAACACGTCGTTCGGCGCCGATTCCAGGATGATACCGGTAGGGCGGACGATCGACCGCAACTTGGCCGACGAGCGCGCCGCCCGAGCGCGCTATCGGTTGATCATCTTCCCCGCCAATTTCCAATCCTCCGGCGCGTGGCGCTTCTACGAGGTCCGTTTCATCATGATGGATACGGAGAACAACAGGCGGGTGTTTGAATACATCTACAACGGCAGCCACATGGTCATTCTCAAGAATAGCGAGAATTCCAACGCGCGTTCAAAGAAAATTTTAGACGCAGCCTTTGCAGATCTTCAAAATAAAGGCTTTCTATAGTCGGTCAATAATGGCGAATGGAGCATGAAATCTCGCACCGATGAAGCACGGAAGGATCTACGCACCTATTCTCCTGCACGCGCGCCATGATGCCCAAGAGTTCTTGTAGACACAGCGATCTAGACTCGCCTCGCAGCCGCGAACCGGCGGCTTAGGATAACAAAGTCGCCTCTTCAAATGCCTCCAAGAGACCTCCAGAGCCTGCCGCTCGTTCAGGTGCGCGTCTTGCGCAGTGCCCGGATCGGGTCGCACGCGCACCGAGGATCTCGGCAACCCGATCCGACTATCTGCGCCAAGAAAGCGCTGGTCAGATATTTGCAGGCGAAGGCCTTGCGCGCAGTTCAAACTTGGCAGGCTGCCACAAGTTTCTGCGAACTATGAGCCAAACGGTGACGGATATCGCAACGAGGCTGACGACGAGGGTGACGATTGAACCTTCCGGTCCGAACGCGCCGCCGGTCAACAAGTCTGACCCTCGGAGAGTTGTTGCCATCATGGCGTTTGGTGACTCCAGGCCCGACACGTCGCTGCCGAAGACGAAACCAAGTGCAAAGTTCCAACCCATATGACTCCCGGCCACCACCCAGAGGCTTTGCGTCAGAACATATATCAGCGCCAGAAACACACCCATTTCGACGGTCAGAAACGTCATGGCCAATGGGGTAGCACCAGGGTTTCCGATGTGGGCCAGCCCGAAAAGGCTTGCGGAAATCAGGACCGCCACAAAAGTTCCCGACACATGCTGAAGGATTCGAAACAGGATAACGCGAAAGACCAGCTCTTCCAGCGTCCCGACGACGCCGGGTTTCAATATGGCCATCACAATATCGGATGCGCCGGTTCCGGCACGAAACTCGGCGATCCCCAATCCATACATCGCCACATAGGCCGAAACGATCAGGCCAAGGCCAATCGCAAGACCTAAAAGGAACGAGGTCGCCGCTCCACGGATGGCCGTCTCGGTCACGTTCCGGCTCTCCAACTTGGAAGCCAGAAAGGAATAGGCCGCGATCATGGCAATCGCTTGAAGAAGATTGCGAACCGTAACGATTGATTCGTATGCCGGAGACGATGCGGCCGGAACGAGCGGCAACGAAACTAGCTTGGTGAGGACAACCACCAGCATCAAGGCGCCCAGATAGGCAATCAGCCTCACCGGCCATAGATTCGTCAGGAACGCAATCTTCGAGCGGGCTACGATTTGCTCCGGTGCTGCGACGATGTCCGGTTTATTGATTGATTGTCGGTCCATGTGAGCTCGCGATACCAGCGGAATTGCATTGCTGTGTTGCTACGGTAATGCACTAGTTGTCAACCGGCCATTCTGGGATACTTTGTGGCTAGCCCTCGAAAACTGCCAAGAAGGCAACATGCTTATGTCAGCCTGCCTCGGTTGCGACCTCGGAAGCGGACAGTCGGCTCTCCAACCAATAGCGGTCGTTTGGGCGCGATCTGAACGAATATCGGCTTTCGGGATCGCACCCGCCCGGGCAGAACGACTGCCATTGGGGCGCATACCCGCCGTGCCCGCATGCCATCGGAATGGCGGCTAACCACCCACCGGCAGCCCCTCCCAACCCCGCCAACCAACCCTTACCGCGCCGCCACGAACCCCGGCGCCTCGGGCGGCACCGATGCCCCGCGCCAGCGCTCGACCACGCCCACTGCGATCTTGCCGTCGGGGTGCTGCACGCGCTGGATCAGCACCGCGGCCTGCTGGCTGGTGCTCCCGATCGTCGCACGGGTGCGGACCCAGAAAGTGCCCGATCGGAAGCTGGTGCCCCAGGGCAGCGAGAGGTTCAGGTCGCTCAGATCCTTGAGCATGAGCTTGCCGTTGCGCTTGCGGATCTCGGCCAGCCGCTGCGCCGCCAGCGGATCGCGGAAGAGGATGCGCAGCATCTCGGGATCGGCAGCGTTGAGGTTGATCGTCGTGGTGCCGGGCAAGGCCGTCACCAGCCGCTCCAGCCGCGCGGTCGCCTCGGGATCCAGGCCGGCCAGGCGCAGCGGGCGAATGTCGGTGATCGGGCCGTAGAGGCGGACATAGGTGATCGCCTTCACCACATCGTCCTGCGAAAGCCCGACATCCTTGGCGATCGTCTGGAACAGCACGATCGCGCCGGCATCGCCCACGCGCAGGGCATTCAAGTTGAAACGGCCCTCGGCATCCGCGATCGCAAGATCGAAGCTGCCGCCCTCGATCGGCGCGCCGCTCTCCGACAGTCGCGCCCAGGGCTCGGTGAGATTGTCCTCATTGGGGGCGACGACCATGTCGCGGCGCAGCGCCACCACGGCGGAGAGCTCGCCGCCGCGCACCACCGCCAGCGCACGCGCCGCCTCGCGCGTGCGCAGCGCCCGATCGAGCGCCAATTCCTCGCGATTGATTAGCAATAGCACAAGTCCGGACGCGATCGCGACGAACATCAGCACGTTGACGAGGATCATCCCCGCCTCGCCTTCGCGCGCCTGCTTCATTGCTTCGGATACTCCGCCTGATCGGGCAGCGTGACCACGCGGCGCAGCGCCCCGGGCGCTCCGCCGGGCCCGATCGCCTGCAGCTCGATCGCGATGGCGCGCGGCCATTTGTCCTTGTCCTCGTCGCGCAGCGGCCAGCGATCCGCCCAGGCCGCGCCGTCGAAGAAACGCCAGCGGACATCGGCGACGCCGCCGACCACGGTCTGTAGCATCGCGCCCGATCCGCGCACCAGATTGCCGTTGGCCACCGAATATTGCAGCGGCACCGCCGGCCCGCCAAGGCCGGGCGCGGCGCGGGTGAAGTTCAGCTTCTCGCCACCGCCCGAGACGCGGCCGAACGCGATCTGGTCGATATCGCTCGACACCACGAACATCGCGCGCTGGAGATCGGCGAGGCGATCGAGCCGTTTCTCGGTGCGCCCCTGCACCTTGATGATGCCGTCGACCAGCGCGACGCCGGCCACGGCGATCAGCGCGAACAGGCCGAGCGAGATCATCAGCTCGATCAGCGTGAAGCCCTGTTCGGCTTCTCCTTCGTTCTGACGGCAGGCAACCGGGCGAAGCACTTCGGCCTCAGGAACCCGAGCTCGACGCCACCGGCGTGTAGCCGGTCTCGCCGGCGACGACGATCGCGAAGTCGCGGGCGACCGAGCCGTCGGTGCGGAAGCGGACCGGGCCGGTGACGCCGTGGAAGCCCTTGGCGTTCATCAGCCCCTCCATGCCCAGCCGGTTGTCGGCACGCAGCGTGTTGGCGATGCCGGCCGCATCATAGGCGAGCGCGGCGATCGTGCCCGGCTCGCCGCCGTTGCGGGCCTGGAAAGCGGCGGCGAAGGTGCCGAAGGCGCCCGGATCGGGGCTGGCGAACCAGGCCCCGTCCAGCGCCGCGAGCGCCTGGGGCCGATTGTCGAGCGCCTGGAAGGTGCCGAGCAGCTGGACGCCGGTGTCCTTGAGCGCCCGCGCCGCGGCCAGCACCGCCTCGCCGCTGCCGGGCAGCAGCACGGCGTCGGGCACCTCGCCCGGCGCGGGGAGCGGCTGGCCGGGCTTCACCTGGAGGACATGGACGGCGATGCCGAGTTCCCCCTCGCTCTTGCCCGCGGCGAGCGCGGCGGCGGCGCTCCAGGGCGAGCCGTCGTCGATCATCGTGACGGTCTTCACGCCGCGGGTGCGGGCATAGCGCAGGATCGCGGTGGTCACCTGGCCGGCGGTGATGCCGAAGATCCAGGTGCCCGGCGCCCGCAGCACGGAATCGTTGCTGAACGCGATCACCGGCACGCGGCCGGCGACGGTGCTGGAGACGGCGGGCACTTCCTCCGCCGAGAGCGGACCCAGGATCAGCGCCGGCTTGAGCTTGAGCGCCTGTGCGGCGGCACCGGCGGCGCCGGTCGCGGTGCCGCCCGTGTCGAAGCTCTGCACATAGGCGCTGTTTTCCGCGAGCAACGCCGCCTGGCGCATGCTAAGGCCCAGCCGCGCTCGCGGGCCCGTGAGCGGCAGCAGCAGGGCGATCGGGCGCTTGTCCTTCTTGTCCGCCGCGAACACTTGCGAGGGAAGCACGACCGATGCCGCTGACGCGACCAGGCCTGATTGCAGCGACTTCAGCAGGGTCCGTCGATCCATTGCCGACTCTGGGAGAGGGAAGCGGGGCACGGCGGTCTATTATCCTCTTCGCCCTGATCGGCATAGGGGCGTATCTGCTCGCGCTGCTCGTGACGATGCCGGCGAGCCTGATCTTCCGGAACACCGCCTGGCGCACCGGCGTGGCGGGCACGGTGTGGAACGGCGAGGTCGGCATCGCCGGCGGCGCGACCTTCGCCTGGCACATGGCGCCGCTGCGCTCGCTGACCAGCCTGGCCTTCGCCGCCGACTGGAAGGCGACGGGACCGGACACCGATCTGGGCGGGCAGATGCTCCAGCATCTCGGCGGGCGGACGGTGCTCGACCATGTGAGCGGCTCGGCCGATGCGAGCCTGTTCCGCGCGCTCCAGCCCAATCTGCCCTTCACCTGCAACCTGGCCCTGCAGATCGAGATGCGGCGCATCGCCTCGGGCGGCGGCGCGCGCATGGCGGACGGCAAGGTCACCACCGATCCGGGCAGCTGCCGTGCGAAAAATGGCGGTGGGCCCGTGGCGGTGCCGGCGCTGCTGATCACGGCCGAGCATGTCGGCGACCGCACGACGATCCGCGTAGCGCCCTCGGCCCAGCGGCTGAAGACGCTGATGACCGCCATGTTGTCCGAGGACGGCGCCCTCGACATCGCGATGACGCCGGAGGGTGCGGCGATCCTGCCGTTCGTCGGGCTGCCGGGCGGGGCGCGGGTGCAGGGGCAGATGTGACGGCGTCGCCGTCATCCCGGCGGAAGCCGGGATCTCGTGCCGCAAGCGCCTCCGCCTGAGATCCTGCGCCGGATCAGGTCCGGGTCGCCGGATTTGGTCAGAGCCCCACCAGATTGTTCAGGTTGATGATCGGCAGCAGGATCGCCAGCACCATCATCAGCACCAGCCCGCCCATCACCAGCAGCACCAGCGGCTCGACCAGCGCGACCAAAGTGCCGACGATCGCGTCCAGCTCGCGCTGCAGCTCGTGCGAGGCGCGGTCGAGCGCCGGCGCCAGCCTTCCCGAGCTTTCCCCGGAGGCGACGATCGCGACGAGCATCGAGGGGAAGACTCCCGCCTCGTTCATCGCGGCGCGCAGGCTGATGCCTTCGCGGACCCGTGCCGCGACGCCGAGCGCCTTTTCGCGCACCCAGCGATTGGGGGTGACCGCCGCCGCGGCATGCAGCGCGTCGACCAGCGGGACGGCGCTGCCGACCAGCGTGGCGAGGCTGCCGGCGAAGCGGGCGGCGCTGAGCTGGCGGCTGAAGCGGCGGAACGGGCGCTTCTCGGAGAAGAAGCGATCGATGCGCAGCCGGTTGGCGGGCACACGGGCCCAGCGCAGGAAGAGCAGCCCGGCCACGGCAATTCCGAGCAGCAGGTACAGACCGAAATTCTGGAGGAACCAGCTCACCGCGATCAGCGCCTTGGTGAGGAACGGCAGGTCGGCCCCGCGCGAGACGAACACCTTCACGATGTCCGGCACGATATAGACGAGCAGCAGCGCCATCATGCCGATCGACACCAGCGCGAGCAGCGCGGGATACATCAGGGCAAGCTGGAGCTTCTGGCCATTGGCCTGGCGGTTCTCGACGAATTCGGCGAGGTGATTGAGCACGTCAGGCAGCTTGCCCGATGCTTCGCCCGCCGCGACCGAGGCGCGGTAGAATTCGGGAAAGGCCGCGGGATGCTGCGCCAGCGCGGCGGCGAAGCTGCGCCCGTCGAGGATCGCGGCACGCACGTCGAGCAGGAGCGAGCTGGTCGGGGCGTGCTCGGACTGGGTGGCGACCAGGCGCAGCGCTTCCTCGATCGCGATGTCCGAGCCGACCAGCGTGGCGACCTGGCGGGTGACGGTGGCAAGCGCCTTGGAGGACAGGCCGGGGCGGCGGAAGCGGGGCAGCTGGATGGAGCCGAAGCTGGCCCCTTTCGCGGCCGCCACCTCGACGGAAAGCGGCAACAGCGCCTGCTCGCGCAGCATGGCGCGCGCGGCGGCGGGGCTGGAGGCCTCGATGATCCCCTTCTTCGAGACGCCGGCCTTGTCGGCGGCGCGGTAGGAGTAGGCGGGCATCGTTCAGAGGGCCGGAACTGCGGAAAGCTCTTCCCCGGCGAAGGCCGGGGCCCAGACTTTCAGGCCGGGACACGGGGACTGTGGCCGGGCCTTCGCCGGGGAAAGAGAAGGAGAAAGGCTCACCCTTCGTCCCTCACCACCCGGGCAACTTCCTCGACCGTGGTCACCCCCGCCTTCATCTTCGCCAGCCCGTCGTCGAGCAGGCTCGGATTGTCCTTGCGGGCATGCGCCTCGAGTTCGGCCTCCGAAGCGCCGTCATGGATCAGCTTCTGGAACTTCTCGTCGACCGCGACGACTTCGTAGAGGCCTGCCCTCCCCCGATAGCCCTCGCCATGGCATTCCGCGCAGCCGACCGCGCGCCAGATCTTCTTGCCGGGCTTGATCGCGCCGCCGAGGAGGAGCGAATCCGCCTCGTTCGCCTCGTCCTGCCGGGCGCAGCTCGGGCAGAGCTTGCGCACCAGGCGCTGGGCGCACAGGCCCACGACCATCGGGGCGAGCAGATAGCGCTCCACCCCCATGTCGATCAGACGCGTCACCGAGCCGACCGCGCTGTTGGTATGGAGCGTCGAGAGCACGAAATGCCCGGTCATCGACGAGCGGACGGCGACCTGGGCAGTCTCCTGGTCGCGAATCTCGCCGACCATGATCACGTCCGGATCCTGGCGCAGGATCGCGCGGAGGCCGCGGGCGAACGTCATGTCGGTGCGCGGATTGACCTGGGTCTGGCCGATGCCGGCCAGCTCATATTCGATCGGATCCTCGACCGTCATGATATTGCGCTTGCGATCGTTCAGGCGATTGAGCGCGGCATAGAGCGTCGTCGTCTTGCCCGAGCCGGTGGGGCCGGTGACGAGCAGCATGCCGTGCGGGCGCTCGAGCAGGCGCATGAACACGCCGCGGTCGCGCTCGCTCATGCCCAGCACTTCCATGTCGAGGCGAAGCGAGCCCTTTTCCAGCAGGCGCATCACCACGCGCTCGCCATGCTGGGTCGGGATGGTCGAGACGCGGGCGTCGACGTCGTGGCCGCCGATCCGGAGCGTCACGCGCCCGTCCTGGGGAATGCGGCGCTCGGCGATGTCGAGCCTGGCCATCACCTTGATGCGGCTGACCAGCAAGGGCGCGAGCGCGCGGGGCGGCTCGATCATGTCGCGCAGCACGCCATCGATCCGAAAGCGGACGACCAGGCGCTTTTCCTGCGTCTCGATATGCACGTCCGACGCACCTTCGCGCACCGCCTCGAGCAGCAGCGCGTTGATCAGGCGGATGACGGGAGCGTCGTCGCGCGTGTCGAGCAGGTCGTCCACGCTCGCGGCGCTGTCGGCGAGCGCAGCCAGGTCCATGTCGCCGAGATCGATGTCGGCGGCCGCTCCGGCGCCCGAATAGGCGGCGCTCAGGGCAGCGTCGAACTGCTCGTCGGGCACCGAGACGAACCGGGCGGCGGGCGCGAGGCGCTGGACCTCGAGCAGGCCGTCGAGCGCGGCGCCGGCCTTGTGGACACACTCCACCACTCCCGCATCGCCGACGCGCAGCAGCACGCCGTTCCGGCGCGCAAAGCCATAGGGCAGCGTCACCGAGGGGGCGTCGGTGAGGATCAGCATCTCGTTCATCCGCCGAAGTCCATAGTGGCGCTGACCCGGCCGGGCTCCGGGCGGCGCTGGAGGTCGACGCGCCGGATCCGCAGGCTGCTGGTCGCGGAGAGATCGGCGAGCCAGGCCATGACCGAATCGTAGCTGCCGTCGGCGATCGTCGCGCGCACGCCGTCCGGGGTCGGCGCGACGGTGACGGCAAGGCCGAAACTGCCCACGGAGCCGTTGATCACATCGGCCGGCGAGCCCTGGCGACGCTGGGGCTGGTTCGGCGAAAGCGTGCCGGCGGCGCGGATGCGCGCAGTGAGCGTCTCATAAGTGCGGATGTCCTGCAGCGCCGAGGCGCGGGCGGCCTGGAGTGGCTTGATGACGCCATAGACCAGCATCAGCGCGGCGAGGAACAGGGCCAGGCCGCCGAGCATGACCTGCTCGCGGCGGCTGCGGCCGCTCCACCAGCCGTCGAAGCGGATCAGCGCGGCGTCCAGCGCCGGCATGCGGGCGAGAATCAGTCTCATGCGGCACTCGCCGTAATGCGGATCGCGCCTTCGGGCGAGCGCACGACCCGCGCCCCCACTCCGGCCCCCTTGAGCGTCGTCTCGATCCGCGACGCCAGCTCCGCATCGGGCGAGGCATCGAGATCGAGCGTGAGCAGCCTGCCCTCGAAGGTCATCGCCCGCACCGCGAACGAGCCGGCGAGCGGCGCCAGCGCGCCCGAAACGCGCGTGACCAGCGGCACGAACGGCTGCGGCACGCGCGCGCCGCCGCCCGCGGGCAGCATGGCGGTGACCGAATTGGCGAGATCGTCGCCCAGCGCCACCCCGGGCGCGGCGAGCGAGGCAGTGGCGCGCGCTTCCGCTTCGCGGCTATCGGCGATGTTGCGCAGCATGAGCACGTCGCCCAGCGCGATCACGGCATGGGCGGCGGCGCCGATCGCCGCGACCCAGACGAACTTGCGCCACAGGCCGGAGCCCGCCGCCTTGCGCACCGCATAGGCTCCCTGGCGCAGGTTCAGCGCAGCGACCGCGGCGCCGGCGGCAGGCCCGAACGCGGCGGGATCGAGCGCCGCCGCTCCCTTCTGCATGTCGTCGGGCAAGCGCTCGCCATAGCTGGTCACGCCCGGGCGCCCGGCGGCTTCCCAAGCGGGGCGGAGCAAGGCGGCGGGAACTTCGAAGCCGGTCCCCTCCGCATCGCGCACCGCGGCGCGGCCGCCGTCCTGCGATACCGCCCAGCCTTCGGTCGGGCGCGGAAGGGTCAGCACGTCCGGGGCCATCGCGGCGTGGCCGATGCCGGCCTCCTCGGCCTGGGCGACCCAGCGGGCCATCACCTCATGCCGGACCACGCCGACCAGATAGCGGCCGGGCGCGATCTGCTCGCCGAGCGCGAGATGCACCGAATCGACCGGCTCGGCGATTCGATCCTCGATCGCGAAGGGCAAGGCGGCGACGCGGCGCGCATGGCTGGGCAGCGGCAGGTCGACCGCCAGCAGCCGCACCTGCTCGGTGGGGACGAGAATGGTTGCGGGCCGGTCGCGCACGGCTATGATCAGGCGGTCACCCGCCAGCGTCCACACGCCCGCGGCGGGCGGCTCTGATGGGTCGGACGCACCCCTGGTGTTTGGGCTCATTGTCACATTTGCTTCATGGGCAGGACGCATGGGGCGGGGATGCGCATAGTTTTGAAACAGTTCCATGACATCGCACCTAAGGTGCACGACCGCAAGCGCGCCGTTCCCGATGGCGAGGCCGGCCTGACGCTCATCGAAATGATGATCGTGCTGGTGATCATCGCGATCGTCGCCGGGCTCGTCGCGGCGAACGTGATGGGCCGCCCGGACGAGGCGAAGGTCACCGCCACCAAGAGCAACATCGCCACCATCTCGGGCGCGCTCAAGATGTACCGGCTCGACAATGGCGACTATCCCACCACCGAACAGGGCCTGAAGGCGCTGGTGGAGAAGCCGACGGCGCCGCCGGTGCCGTCCAGCTTCCCGCAGGGCGGCTATCTCTCCGCGCCCGCGCTCGATGCCTGGGGCAAACCGTACGAATATCGTTCGGAGGGCGGCACCTTCACGATCCGCTCGCTCGGCAAGGACGGCAAGCCGGGCGGCGAAGGCGTGGACGCCGATATCGAAGGCAAGGGCTGATCCCGGTGCGGGGGGCCGACATCGCCGCGCGCCCCTCCGAGCAGGGCATGACGCTGGTCGAGATGCTGATCGTGCTGGTCATCATCGGCGTGATGGCGGGCGCGGTGGCGCTCGGCATGGGATCGGTGACGCGCGCACCGAGCGTGGAGACCGAGGCGCGCCGGCTGGCGACGCGGCTCCAGGCCGCCGCCGATGACGCGATGCTCGCCGACAGGGCGATCGCCTTCACCGTGCGGAAGAACGGCTATGGCTTCGCGATGGTGAGCGCCGACGGCAAGGCCGTGCCGCGCACCGACGATGCGTTCGGCTTCCACAAGCTGCCGGGCGGCATGGTGATGACGTTGAACGTGAAGCCGCCGGTGATGCTCGGCGTGGACGGCGCGGGCAAGCCGATGCAGGCGGTGATCGAGAGCGGGCAGAAGAGCTGGATCGTCGTCTATGACGGGATGACCGTGCGGGCGTTCCCGATGGGGGCTTCGTGATGCGCGCGATATCCCATCCTCCCGGCGACGCGGGTTTTTCATTGATCGAAGCGCTCGTCGCCCTGGCCGTGCTCGCCATCGCCACCGTGGGCCTGATGCGCACCGTCGAATCGCACATCGACTCCACGCGCGCGATGGAACGCCGCACCACCGCCATGTGGGTCGCCGAGAATCGGCTCGCCGAGCTGGAAGCGCACGCACCGGGCCGGGAACAGGTGGAGATGCTGGGCCAGCAATGGCGCGTCGCGGTCGCGCGGCGGCGGACCGACGATCCGGAGATCGAGCGCGTCCGCGTCGAAGTGTTCGCCGGAACCGAGAAGAGCGCGCTTGCATCGCTCGACGGCTTCGTGGACGGACGCAAGCTGTAATGGCCGCCCTCCTCCTCACGCCGCGCCAGGTGCGCATCGGGCTCAACCTGTTCACCGGCGCGATGGTCGTCTCGGTGGCGGTGGCGCTCGCCGGGCTCACCTGGCGGATCGCCGGCCATGCCGGCACCGGCGCAATCACCGTGCCCTCGGGCAGCAGCGGCCCGGCCGCGGCGCCGGACATCGCCGCGGCGGTGGCGCTCGCGCCGTTCGGCAAGCCCTCCGCCTCGGGAACCGGTCAGGCGACGAGCCTGTCGCTGGAGCTGAAGGGCGTGATCGCCGCGAGCCCCGCCGAGCTCTCGACCGCGTTCATCTCGGTGAGCGGGCAGCCGCCCAAGACCTATAAAGTGGGCGACAATATCGAGGGTGCGACGATCCAGACGATCCTGCCCGACCGCGTGATCCTCGCCAATGGCGGGCGCGACGAGTTCCTCGCCTTCCCCGATCCGACGCTGACGCCCGAGCAGCGCCAGGCCGCCGCCGCGGGCCGCCCGCCCGCCCCCGCCGCCAATCCGGTGACCGCACCGGGCGCCCCGCCGCCGGCCCGCACGCCTGGCGCCGCTCCCGCCGCCGCGCCGCCCCAGGCGACGGTGGCCGGTATCCTGCAGCGCTTCGACGCGACGCCCGTCTCCGGCGGCTATCGCATCGGCGACAATGGCCCGCCGGGCATGGTGGCGGGCGACGTGATCCAGTCGGTCAACGGCACCGCGCTTTCCGATTCCACTGCCGCGCAGGGCGCCTTCGCGGCCGCCCAGGCGAGCGGTTCCGCCCAGATCCAGGTCCTGCGCGACGGGAAGCGGCTGACGCTTACCGTGCCGCTCCGCTAGAAAGACTCCCCGTGAAGATTCGCTCCGCCATCGCCGCTATCGCGCTCGCCGGGATCGCCCTGGATACGGTTGCCCTCGCGCAGACCGCCCAGAATGCCGCGCAGAACGTCCCGCAGGACGCCGGCACCGGCGATGTGGTGGTGAACATGCGCGGTGTCGAGATTTCCGACGTCGCCGACCAGATCTCGCGCATCACCGGCCGCACGCTGATCCTCGATCCGGCGGTGAAGGGCGTGGTCACCGTCACGTCCTCGACGCCGCTGTCGCCCGCCGGCGTGTGGGAATTGTTCCAGTCGGTGCTGCGCGCCAACGGCTTCGCGGCGGTACGCTCGGGCCGGGCCTGGCGGATCGTGCCGGCAGCCAATGCGGTGCGCGACGGCGGCATCCCCAGCCGGGGCGTGTCGGGCCAGGAGCTGGTGACCCGGATGGTGCGGCTGCAGAACGTGCCGGCGGCAGACGTCGCCCGCGTGGTCCGCCCGCTGGTCGCCACCTTCGGCAGCGTCGAGCCGCTGAGCACGCCCAATGCCGTGGTGATCACCGACTATGCCGACAATGTCCGCCGGGTCGAGGCGATCGCCCGCCAGCTCGACGGCGGCAGCGGTGCAACCTTCTTCACCCTGGCGATGAAGAACGGCAACGCGACCGACGTGGCCCAGTCGCTCCAGACGGTGCTGGGCGAAGGCACGCGCGTGGCCGCCGACGCGCGCAGCAACACAGTGATCGTGCGCGGCACGCCCGCCTCGGTCGCCGAGGCCCGCAAGATGCTGATCGCGCTCGACCAGCCGGGCGGCGCGACGCCGATCACCCGCATGTTCCGCCTGAACTATGCCGATGCCGAAACGGTGACCAACGTGCTGCGCGGCGTGCTCGGCCAGGGCGACAGCGCCGACAATCCGATCGCGACCAGCCTGGGCAGCGGCAATTCCAACCCGTTCGCGCGGCTGAGCCAGAACAGCCAGAACCTCTCGGCGCTGCCCAACAGCGCGGCCTCGACCAGCGGCGGCATCGGCAGCGCGATGCAGGGCGCCAGCACCACCGGCACCACCATGCAGAACGTGCAGCAGCCGACGCCGAAGGGCTTCTCCACTCCCGAGCTGACCGTGCAGCCGGCGCCCGAGCTCAACGCGGTCGTGATCCGCGGCACGCCGGCGGCGATCGCCTCGATCGAGACGCTGATCACCGATCTCGACGTGCGCCGCCCGCAGGTGCTGATCGAGGCGGCGATCGCGGAGATCACCGGCGACGACGCCGAAGCGCTGGGCGTGCAGATCGGCACCAGCGGCGCGGTGATCAACCAGGTGAAGGGCGTGGCGACGTCCTTCACTCAGTCCGGCGTCTCGCTCGGGGCCATCCTGACCGCGCTCAAGGTGCCGGCGGCCGGGGCGATCGGCACGGGCCTCAATGCCAATTTCGCGATCGGCAACGATTTCTCGATCCTGGTCCAGGCGCTCGGCACCTCGACCCGCGCCAACCTCCTCTCCACCCCGCAGCTCACCGTGCTCGACAATGTCGCGGGCGAGTTCGTCTCGGGCCAGAACGTGCCGTTCCTCACCGGCTCGATCCTGACCAATTCCTCGACCGTGAACCCGTACACCACGATCGAGCGCAAGGACGTGGGCATCACGCTGCGGGTGCTGCCGCGGATCAATGCCGGCGACACGATCCGGCTTCAGGTGAACCAGGAAGCCTCTTCGATCGCCGAATCGCAGACCAAGGCGGCGTCCGACCTCGTCACCAATCGCCGCGCGATCACCACCACGGTGCTCGCCGACAATGGCCAGACGATCGTGCTCGGCGGCCTGACCGCCGACGATTTTCAGGACACGCGCCAGCAGGTGCCGATCCTGGGCGACATCCCGATCGTCGGCGAGCTGTTCAAGAGCCGGCGCGAGACGCACCAGAAGCGCACGCTGTTCATCTTCCTCAAGCCGACGATCCTGCGCGACGGCGCCGATGCCGCGGCGGCTTCGAAGGATCGCTACAACCGGCTGCGGGCCGACGAGCTTGCCAGCTCCAAGCGCGGCAGCCTGTTGCTCGCCCCGCCGACGCCGCGGCTGACGGTGGAGATCGACGGGATCTATTGAGGGGCGGCGCTCCGCACGGCGGCACCCCGTTGAACCTCCCTCTTCGCCCGCACAAAGGCAGCCTTCGATGATCCGCATCCTGATGCTTGCCATGGCGCTCCCGATTTCGGCGGTTCCATGGGGTGCGCCCCTGGCTGCCACACCGGGGCAGGACGCCGTGCGGTTGCGCGAGTTCATCTATCAGGCGGCCCCCTACCCCCAGAGCCATGCCTCGACGATCGTGCAGACCCGGGACGGCGCGCTGGCCGCCGCCTGGTTCGGCGGCACGCACGAACGGCATCCGGACGTCGAGATCTGGTTCGCGCGGCGCGGCGGGGCGGGCTGGGAGACGCCGAAATCGGTCGCCAACGGCATCCAGCCGGACGGCACCCGCCTGCCGACCTGGAACCCCGTCCTGTTCCAGGACCCGGCGGGGCCGCTGCACCTCTACTACAAGGTCGGCCCCAGTCCGCAGCGCTGGTGGGGCATGGTGATCACCTCCCCCGATGGCGGGCGCAGCTGGAGCCCGGCACGGCGGCTGCCGGCGGGCATTCTCGGCCCGATCAAGAACAAGCCGGTCGTCCTGCGTGACGGCGCCTGGCTCTCGCCGTCAAGCACCGAGGACGAAGGCGGCGGGCGCTGGCAGCTGCATTTCGAGCGCAGCGAGGATGCGGGCAAGCGCTGGTCGGCAACTGCCCCCGTCGATCCCGACGCGCGTTTCGACGCCATCCAGCCCAGCATCCTGTTCCTGCCCGACGGCAGGCTGGAGGCGATCGCCCGCACCCGCGAGGGCGTGCTGGCGGCCACCCAGTCCGCCGACAATGGCAAGAGTTGGGGCAAGCTGTTCGCCGTCGACCTTCCCAATCCCAATTCGGGCACCGATGCCGTGACGCTGAAGGACGGGCGCCAGCTGATCGTCTATAATCACGCCGCCCAGCGGCCCGAGACGCCCGGCTCCGGCAGGCGCTATCCGCTCAACATCGCGATATCGCGCGACGGAGTGCACTGGCGCCCGGCACTGACGCTGGAAACCGAGCCGCTGCCCGACGGCTATGCCTATCCGGCGGTGATCCAGTCGGCCGACGGGCTGGTGCACATCACCTATAGCTGGAACCGGCAGCGGATCCGCCACGTCGTCGTCGATCCGGCGCGGCTGGCGGGCTAGGGTCCCGACTCCATCCGCAAACTCCGTCATCCCGGCTCGAGGCGGGAGCGACGAGAGCGGAAGATGCTCATCTCCCCTCCCCGTCATCCCCGCGCAGGCGGGGATTCAGGGTAGGACGGGACGATCGAAGCAATCACGCGCATGCTTGCCGGAGCCGGTAAAGCGAGCCCTCGCGCGCCTTGCCCGTGGTCCTGGATCCCCGCCTGCGCGGGGATGACGGGGAAGGGACAACGGGGATGACAGTTAAAGGAAGATGACCCAATTCGGGGTCGCGCTCAATCAGCCACCCCCGTCACGGCCAGTCGAAAGGCGCCGCGGAAGCTGCCCCGACGCTTCGCCGGGGCGGCGCCGTTCATGCGTCGTCGCAGCGCGGGTCCCACCGGCGGTCCACGCCGGAGAGATCCTCGCGTGGCGCCCCGGTGTCGGTAAAGCGCCACGCGCAATAGCCATATTGGAACCAACGCCCGAAGGGGATGGCACGGAACCCGGCCAGTTCCTCCCTGCTATGATGCCAGCGCGGGGGCAGGATCGCGAAGAGCAGGTCGTTGGCGACAAGCCTGCTGCGCATCCTCAGCGAAAGCCAGGCGTGCCTTGGGCTGCCGCGCGCCGCGACGCGATCCACTCTGGGATGCGTCAGCAAATATCGAAGCCCCTGCAGCGCCTGGCCGAAGTTAAGCGTGGCGTGCTTGGCATATTCCTCGATCCATTCGAACATCCGTCACCTCAAAACCGAAATCGGAAAATCGCAGATTCGGGTTTGTGGCTCGGGACATGTCGCGCATCCTTGGCAATCGTGGGTGCCCTATCCTGCCGCAAGGCAGGCCGGCTGGAAACCATCCATCCTCGGGCGTTCGTTCGTGTCGCAATCAATCGTCCGCCCGCGGCACCTATCGGATTGCCGGTGCCAGTTTCTCGCTGGACCTGTTCTCCGGCAGATAGCCCCGAACATCGACGGCATGAGCCCGCCCTTCACGTTACCGAGGGGGGCGCAGCCGCTCAGCGCGCCGACGGACCTAGGCGACGGCGTACAAACGCCAAGCGCGGACAGGCCGTTGCGGCGACGGCAATCCTGACAAAGGCGGTCATCGCGTCGATCCCTTCACGCGCATATATCTCGCCGTGTCGCAAACTATGGCGGCGGCGCAGACCTGGAACTCGATCGTGTCGGCGTTCACCAGGCGCGCGCGCGCCGGAAAGGCCTGACGATCGGAGATGTATTCGCCTTTCCAGCCACCGTTCGCGGGCCGCAGGTTCCGCACAACGACCCGGCCGAGCGAGGAGACATCGCCAGGCGCAAGACGCTCTTCGATCACGGTGGCGCAGAGGCTTTCACCTGCAGAACAGGTCGCGATGCGGGCAACCGCCGAGCCGTCATGCGCGCGCCAGTCCCCCAGCAGCGGGGACGCCGCCTGCGCTTGGGCCTGCGCCGCGCCGGCCGTCGCCATACAGGCTGCGACAATACAGGTCGGAATCATACAAGCCGCAACAATCACAAGAGCGCCCAGGGGCTGGCTCGCCTTTATCGGATAGGTCATCTCGTCTCTCTTCCCCAGCAACGAAAGCGCTGCCAGGAACATCATCGCCCCGCCTCGTGGAGCGGATATGGAGATTTGAAGAAGAGTCCGTAGAAGCACCGTCACTTGAGCCTGATGCCAGGGCGAAGATTTACACGCGCCGCCAGCGAAGCGATGGTGCCCTGGGGCAGCCGAGAGGCCGCGCTGCACGGTCGCGAGGCCGATCCCCGCCAATTCCGCAAGACCCTCCTGCGTCGTCGCCCGGGATGCGCGGATCGCCGTGGTCCTCTGCCCGAGGGTCCGTTAGTCTCCGCGGCATCTTTCGAGATCGCGATAGCTTGACTGGAGCGACCGCTATGAGCGGCGCATAGCCGCCGTGCCCGCATTGCCATCGGAATGGCAGCTGACCGCCATTTCTCACCATTTGGTCGTTCCGCCAGGCGAGGTGCTCGATCGAGCGCTACGGGCCCGTTTCCCCCGGCCCCGCCTCGCCCCCGCCCGGCGCGATCGGCAGCGGCACCCGCACCCGTTCGGCGCCGCGCGTGAAGAAGGCCGCGTCGATCGCCAGGCTGGCGAGGCTCCAGCCATCGACGCTTTCCCCGATCGCAAGCGTGCGGGTCGTGCCGTCGCTCGCCTTGACCAGCGCCACCGCGTCGACATTGAGCCGGCCGACGATGCCGACCAGCCGGGGGGCGTCGGCGGGGGCCTCGACGGGCTCGGACGCGCCGAACAGCGGCCGCTCATAGACGCGCGCCAGCACCGGCATCGTGCCGGCCCCGATCGGCGCGGGGACGGGCGCGGCCCTGGGCGCAGTGCCGCCCCCGCCGGGCAGCAACAGCAGCACCGGCATGGCGATCGCCAGCGCGCCGGCGGCGGCAAGCAGGATTCCCGCGGGGCGCAGCTTCACTGCCATGCCGCGACCACTTCCCCGATCAGCCGGACGCCGCCTTCCGGAATCGGCTCGATCCGCCAGCTGCGCATCCGCATCAGCGGCCTGCCACGCTCCAGCGCGTCGGCGAGCGCGACCACTGCCTTTTCCGCGCCCGAGACGCGGATGCGCAGCGCGGCCACCCCGGCAGGCGCCTGGGCGGTGCTCGCCTCCTCCACCAGCACTCCGCCCGACCGGGCAAGCGCGCGGACCCGCGACAGGATCGCCGCCCGCCCCGCCGCCGCGTCCGCGACGTGCAGGCCGAGCCCGGGCGCGAGCAGGGGCGGCGGCGATGCCGGCCGCGCCGCCAGCGCGGCGAGCCGGGCATGCTCGGCGCGCGCCGCGGCCAGCTCGCCGAGCGCGGTGCCGGTAGCCGGCGCGAGCAGCAGCGCCACGGCCAGGCCGGCAATGCCGCCGATCGCCATCGGGGGCAGCCGCCGCGTCATTGCGCATCCTCGCGCATCGAGACGATCATCGCGGCATCGGTCCGCCGCTGGCTGGTGTTGCGCATGCCGGCCAGCTCGGGCGCGCGGCGGATCGCGGCGCGCAGCGTGTCGGGATCGGAACCGGCGGCGTCGAGCTCCAGCCCGCCGTCGCGGGTGCGCTCGACCCGGGCCAGCCTGGCCTCGGCGGGCAGCACGCCGGCCAGCAGCTCGAGCACCTGGCCCGGCGCGGCGCGGCCGGCGGCATTGGCGAGCGCGGCGCGCGCCTCACGCGCGGTGGCTTCCGCATCCAGCCGCGGCGCCAGCTGCGCCTGCAGCCGGACTGTCGCGTTTCTTTCATGTTGCGCGAGCATGCTGGCGCCGGCCAGGGTGAGCAGCGGCCCGGCGGCGAGCAGCGTGCCCAATGCCGCCGCCGCACGCCAGCCGCCGGGCAACGGCATCGCGCTCAGCGCCGCGAAGGGCATCGCGCCCAGCGCCGCGGAGGGCATCGCGCCCAGTGCCGCGGAAAGCCGGTGCGACAGGCTTTGTGCCGGCTCGGGCGGCGCCGGGGGCGGCAATGCGGGATCGGGCTCGGCGGCGTCCATCGCGTGCCTGCCTAGACGCTGCCGGGGCCCGCGCAAAGCGTCATGGAGCGTCATGGAGTGGCAACATAAAAGTCACGCCTACGAAACCGCAATCGCATGCTGGCGTCATCTCACGCTTCCAAGGACCGGCCAACCGGGTCGCCAGTGACTCGGATGCTTGGGGGTTTCCATGACCAATCTGACCGAGACGGGCTTCGGCTATACCGACGGCGACGTCGATACCAACATCCACAACAACGGCCCGACGCTGAACGAGATCGCGGCCCAGCGCTATTCGCGGCGCGCGACGCTTCAGCGCGGCGGTGCGGCGATCGTCGCGGCCACCATGGGCGGTTCGGTCCTCGCGGCCTGTGACAGCAAGGTCACGGACACCGGCGCGGGACCGACCGTGAACGCAGGCGCCGACGCGGCGACCACTTCGGGCCGCGTCGTCACGCTCACCGGCACCGCGACGGGCGGCAACGGCCTCACCACCGCCTGGAGCCAGATCAGCGGCCCGACCGTGACGCTGAACAGCGCCTCGAACAACACCGCCAACTTCATCGCGCCGAGCGTGAGCGCGGCCACGCCGCTGGTGTTCCAGTTCGCCGCTGCCGACGCCGCCGGCAAGCCGACGATCGCGCGCACCACGATCACCGTCAGCCCGGCCACGCTCGGCTTCGCCGCCGTCGCCAAGAACAAGCTCGACGTCGTGACCGTGCCGGCCGGCTACACCGTGCAGATCGGCGCGCGCCTGGGCGACCCGATCCTGGGCGGCGCCGCGGCCTATAAGAATGACGGCACCGACACCGGCTATGCGAACCGCATCGGCGACCATGGCGACGCGCTGTTCTGGTTCGGCCTGAACAGCTCGGCCGCCCGCGACGACACCAGCTCGACGCGCGGCCTGATCGTGCAGAACCACGAGAACATCAACCAGCAATATCTCCATCCGAACGGCCCGACCTCGACCGGCGGCGTCCGCCCCGAGGCGGAGGCGATCAAGGAGATCGAGTGCCACGGCGTCTCGGTCGTCGAATATGCGCAGGCCGCCAATGGCAGCTGGTCGTTCTCCGCCAACTCGACGCTCAACCGCCGCGTCACGCCGAACACCCCCACGGTGTTCAACGGGCCGGTCAAGGGCTCGGACCTGATCAAGACTCCCTATTCGCCGACCGGCGTGGCGGGCCGCGGCACGATCAACAACTGCGCCAACGGCTACACGCCCTGGGCGACGCTGCTGACCTGCGAGGAGAATTGGGCCGGCTATTTCCGCCGTTCGGGCGACAATGCCGCCCGCACCGCCAAGGAAGTGACTTCGCTCAGCCGCTATGGCGTGACGAGCGGCTCGGGCAGCTATGGCTGGTCGAGCGTGACCGCCGCCGACACCACGAACACCAGCTTCCGCCGCTGGGACGCCCGGGCCACCGCCGCGGATGCGCTCACCGACTATCGCAACGAGCCGAACCAGTTCGGCTGGGTGGTCGAGATCGATCCGTACAATCCGTCGGCCGCGCCTCGCAAGCGCACCGCGCTGGGCCGCATGGGCCATGAGGGCTGCTGGCCGGGCGCGTTCGTCGCCGGCCGCAAGCCCGCCTGGTACATGGGCGACGACGCCCGCCGCGAATATCTCTACAAGTTCGTCTCGAACACCGCCTGGTCGGCCGCGGACGCGAGCGCGACCGATCGCCTGGCGATCGGCGACAAGTATCTCGATGCCGGCACGCTCTATGTCGCCAAGTTCAACGCGGACGGCAGCGGCACCTGGCTGCCGCTGGTGTTCGGCCAGAACGGCATCGACGCGTCGAGCGCCGTCTATCCGTTCGCGGACCAGGCGGACGTGCTGGTCAACACCCGCCTCGCCGCGGACGTGGCCGGCGCCACGCCGATGGACCGCCCGGAATGGACCGCGGTGAACCCGGTGACCGGCGAGGTCTATCTGACCCTGACCAACAACAACGCCGCCAACCGCCCGCTCAACGGCACCGACGCCGCCAATCCGCGCCACTATAACGACCCCTATGGCGCGGCGCAGACGGCGCAGTACGGCAACCCCAACGGCCACATCATCCGCCTGAAGGAAGCCAATACCGAAGCCACGACCTTCGCCTGGGACATCTATGCCTTCGGCGCGGGCGCGGACCTGAATGCGACCAACATCAACCTGTCGGGCCTGACCGCGGACAACGACTTCTCGAGCCCGGACGGCCTGTGGTTCGGCCGCGCGAGCAATGCCACGGGCATGGTGAAGCCGCTGATGTGGATCCAGACCGATGACGGCGCCTATACCGACGTCACCAACTGCATGATGCTGGCGGCCCAGCCGGGCACCGTGAACGACGGCGGCGCGCGCACGATCACCAACACCGGCACCGGCGGCGCGACGGCCACCCAGGCCACGCGCGTCGGCGCGGCGCCGGGGGCGAACCTGAAGCGCTTCCTGGTCGGCCCGGTCGAGTGCGAGATCACCGGCGTGGACACGACGCCGGACGGCCGCACCATGTTCGTCGGCATCCAGCATCCCGGCGAGAATGGCGCTCCGGCGACGCCGTCGAGCCATTGGCCGGACAGCCAGGCGACCGGCACCGCCGGCGCCACGGTCCGTCCGCGCTCGGCGATCGTGATCATCACCAAGAATGACGGCGGCCTGGTGGGCCTCTGATCTTCCGGGATCGATGAAACAGAGAGGGAGGCTCCCGCAAGGGGGCCTCCCTTTTTGCTGCCGCGCCGGCGCGGCCCGTCGCGCGCTATCCGGCCGCGCCCGAGAGAATCCGGTCGCAGAGCGGCAGCAGCAGCGCGCACGCCGCCGCGCCGTCACGCTGCTCGCCGCGCAGGCTGGAGAAAGTCGCAAAGCTGGTGAGCGTGAACAGCAGGTCGACCAGGTCCGCCTTCGCCTGCCCCTCGGCCACACCCTGGCGATCGACCAGCACGCCCAGCAAGGCACGCCGCCGCTCGTTGCGCGCGGCCAGGGCGGCGCCCAGTTCGGCATCCATGGCCGCCGCCGCGAAGATGCCGCCCAGCCCATCATGCGCCATCCAGAAATCGCAGAAGATGCGCACGGCCCGGGCGAGCGCCGCGCGCGGCTCCGGGATCGCCATCGCCTCGGCCAGGCTGGCCAGATTGCCTCGCTCGGCAATCGCGTCGAACGCGGCCTCGAGCAGCCCGTTGCGCGAGCCGAACTGGTTATAGACCGTCAGCCGGGTGACTCCCGCCGCCTTCGCCACGGCGTCGAGCGACAACATCTGCCCACCGGGCTCGCGCAGGATGGCCAGCGCGGCAGCCACGAGGCGCGCCCGGGTCTCCGCCGCCTTCGCGTCACGCTTCTCGGTCGCATAGGGTCTTGACGACTTGCCGGGAATATTCACTATACATCCTGTATATCGAATCTGAGTTGCGCCCCCGGTCCGGAGCTTCGCACATGCAAGTCTTGCTGATCCTCACCATCGCTGTCCATGTCCTGTCGTCGATCTTCTGGGCGGGGTCGACCTTCGTCCTCGCGCGGAATGGCGGCCAGGGCGCCACCGGGCTGATCGGCCCGCAGACCGGCGCGGCGAGCGCCGCGGTCCTGTCCGGGCTGCTGCTCTGGCATCTGCTCCATCGGGGAAGCTTCCAGCTGGTCGAACAAGTCCTCGCGACGGGCGCGACGGCCGCGATCCTCGCCTTTCTCGTCCAGCTCCTGCTGGTCCGGCCGGCCCTGCGCTCCGGAGAAACGTCGCCGCGCGTTGCCGGCGGCTATCGCGCATCCGCCGCGCTGCTCGTCGTCACCATCATCTGCATGGCCGTGTCCCGTTACGTCTGAAGGAAGCTGTGATGCCCGATATTTCCCTCTTTCCCGATCTCGCCGGCAAGACCGTGCTGATCACCGGCGGCTCCGGCGGGATCGGTGCCGAGACGGCGCGCTGGTTCGCGCACAACGGCGCCCGGGTTACGGTCGCAGGGCGCGACCGGGCCCGGCTCGACAGCGTCCATGCTTCGCTCACCGCCATTTCGCCGGGGCATGCGGCGATCGCGCTCGATTGCACCAGCGCCGACCAGCTCGAAGCCGCCCGCGCCGCGCTGATCGCGCGACAGGGCGGCCTCGACATCCTGATCGCCTTCGCGGGCGGCGGCACCAGCCGGCCCGCGCCGATCGAGCAGGTGACCGAGAGCGACTGGCAGTCGAGCCTCGCGCACAATGTCACCGCGACCTTCCTGACATTGCGGACCTTCGCGCCCGACTTGCGGAAGAGCGGGCGCGGTGCCGCGGTGACCATGGCTTCCACCGCCGGTCGGGCACCGTCCGCGGCGCCGCTCGGCTATGGCGTCGCGAAGGCGGGGATCATCCTGCTCACCCGGCAACTCGCCCAGGATCTGGGCCCCGATGGCGTGCGGGTGAACTGCATCTCCCCATCGGCGGTGCTGACCGATCGCACGGCGGAGCGGATGCCGCCCGCCACGCGCCAGGAAATCGCCGATGCCCATCCGCTGCGGCGGCTCGGCACCCCTGCCGACGTCGCCGCCGCGACTCTGTTCCTGGCATCGGAAAGCGCCGGCTGGCTGACCGGCGCGACGCTCGACATCGCCGGCGGCCGGCTGATGCACTGATCGCCGCGCCCCCTTGACCGAAAGGCATTTGCGACATGGGTTTCGAACTCAACCACGCCATCGTCCGCTGCACCGACAAGGCCGGCGCGGCGCAGTTCTTCGCCGATCTGATCGGCGCCGCGCCCGTGCAAGCTTCGGGACCGTTCGCGGCGGTGCGGGTCAACGACCGATTGACGCTCGACTTCCATGACGAGGGCGATTTCGTGTTCGGCCATTTCGCCTTCATGGTCGCGGAGCGGGATTCCGATGCGATCCTGGAGCACATCGCGGCGCGGGACCTGTCGTTCGGATCCGGGCCGTTCGCCCGGGACCGGCGGATCAACCGCCACAATCGCGGGCGCGGGATCTATGTCTGGGACGGCAACAGCTACGAATTCTTCACCACCGACCCGCTGGGCTGAGGCGGCGCGTTCACCCGCCCGGGCGTCCGCCGCCGCACGCCATGGCTCTCACCGATCCGTGCGGCTGATGATCTTCGCCACGCCATCCTTCGGGATGCCGATCATGTAGTTGGTTCCGCCCTTGCAGGTGACCCGCCAGGTCGGCACGCCGTCCTGGTCGGCGATGCGGGTCGAGCTGTCGACATGCTCGCAGGGCAAGGGCGCGTCCTGCAGCGCCCGGATGAAGGTCGCATTGCGCTGGGCGTCGTTCTGGCCGAGCACGGCGGCGCTATAGTTGGTCGCGTCCGCCCCGTTCCCGGCGTCGAGCTCGTTGAGCGGCTCGGCGGTCACCGCGTCGTTGGCGGTGGGATTGGCCGTATCGGAACCTCCGCTGCAGCCCGCGAGCGCCAGCATGGCCAAAGCCGGCACGATGATCCGCTTCAACATGTCGCATCCCTTCCGAAAAGACGGTCCCGCAATCAATGCGGGACCGTAACCAAGGTTCCTAGGTTGAAAACCCATATTCTTGCTTCGTCACCCCGGTCTTCGGGGTCCCGCCATCTCGTCAGCGCAAGCAGCAGCGGGATCCCGGCGCAAGGCCGGGATGACGGTAGAAAATCAGATACTTGCTTGGGTTCTCAACCTGGGCTGAGGACTCATATTCTCCTTCGTCATCCCCGCTATCCCTTCAACCGTCATCCCGCGCAGGCGGGGATCCAGGGCCAAGGGCAAGGACGGCGAGGCTCGCCTTGCCGTTTCCGGCAAGCACCCGCGTGATCGCTTCGATCGTCCCTTGCCACCCGTCATCCCCGCCTGCGCGGGGATGACGGGCGTAGTTTCAAGGGCCTGTCCGGGTTCTCAACCTAGCGCTGATATGCCTTGGGCAGCGTGCCGTCCTTCGGATCGAGATAGCGCTGGCGCAGGCGCGTCCAGCGATTCTCGAGCGGCTGCTCGACGCCGTCGATGAACACGCTCACCGCCGAGGTGCCGATCTCGAGCGGGTCGCCGTCCCAGATCACCACATCGCCGCGGCGGCCGGGCTTGAGCGAGCCGAACTCGCCCCCCAGCCCGAGCGCCTCGGCCGGCTTCGAGCTGATCGCCGCAAAGGCCGCACCCCAATCGAGGCCGGAGGCACCGGGCACCTTGGTCAGTGCGACCAGGTTGCCGGCATATTGCTTCTCCCAGCGCGCCTGGCGCGCCTCGTCCTGGTTGATCGTGCCGATCGCCACCACGACACCCGCCGCCGCCATCCGGCCGATGTTCGACTGGCTCGCGGCGAGCTGCTCGAAGCTCTCGGGCAGGTCGTTGAGCGCGGTGGCGATCACCGGCACGCCCGCCGCCGCGATCTGCGGCGCGACCGTCCAGCCTTCGGTGGCACCGACGAACACCAGCTTGAGCGCGGGGATTTCCTTCCTGAGCTGGAGCAGCACCAGCATGTCGGACGCGCGCTCGACATGAACGAGGAGCGGCGTGCGGCCCTGAAGGACCGGCACCAGCGCCTCGGCATCCGCGCGCGTCAGGAAGGCATCCTTGCTGCGATCGTTGAAGCTGCCCGGCGCGCGGATATAGTCGCGCACCTCGAACAGCACGTTCTTCAGCGCGGCATAGGCGGCCGGCCGGCTGCCGCCCGCGGCACGGGCGCCGCTTTCGCCCCATTCCATGAACTGGAAGGCGCGCGGCTTGCTCACCGCGTCCATGTCCGCGCCCAGATCGATGATCGCGCCCTGGCCCGCGAAGATCGAGCCGGAATTGTCGGGAGCGACCACCGCGCGGGTGATGCCCTCGGCCCGGTTGATCGCGATCGGGCTCGACTTGGGGTTCACCGCCGGCGCCACGTCGATCGCGGCGTGGAAGCCAACATTGCCCGGGCCGGTATCGTTCGTCTGGTCGACGCCGTCGACCTCGACGATGCCCAGGCGCGTGAAGCCGGCGAAGATGCCGGGCGAGACCCATTTGCCGCCCGCATCGATCACGCGGACGCCGGCGGGCACGGCGACGCCGGGGCCGGCCGCGACGACCCGGCCGTCACGGATCACGACGGTGCCGCCATCGACCGGCTGGCCACCGTCGCCGACGACCAGCCTGGCGTTGGTGATCGCCACGGTCTGGGCCGCGGCGGGAGCTGCGAGGACGGCGATCGGAGCGAGCGCCGCGGCGGCGGCGAGAAGGAGCTTCCTGTTCATCACTTCACATCCCCCTCGCCCGGCTGGCCGAGCTCGAAATCGGAAACCGGCCGGCGCTTCGGATCCTTGGCATCGTAGAGCAGCGCGCCATCGACCCAGACCATCTCGGGCCGGGTATAGACGCTGAACGGATTGCCGTTCCACAGCACCACGTCCGCCATCTTGCCGGGCTTGAGGCTGCCGGTCTTGTCGGCGATGCCCAGCGCCTTGGCCGGGTTGATCGCCAGCCAGGTCCAGGCATGTTCCTCGCTGATGCGCATCCCCGCCTTGATGCCCGAGGCGCGCGCCTTGGCGACTTCCTGGTTGAGCCGCTGGATGCCGTTGGCGTCGTCCGAATGGATCATCGCGCAGGCGCCTTCCTTGTCGAGGATGGCGAGGTTCTCGGGCACCGCGTCATAGGCTTCCATCTTGAAGCCGTACCAATCGGCCCAGACGGCGGCGCAGGTGTTGTTCGCCTTGAGCAGGTCGGCGATCTTATAGGCTTCCACGGCGTGGTGGAAGGCCGAGACGTGATAGCCGAACTCCTTGGCCATATCCATGACGACGGCCATCTCGTCGGCGCGGTAGCAATGGTTCTGGACCAGGATCTCGCCCTCCAGCACGCCGCGCAGCGTGTCCATGGCGAGGTCGCGGGCGGGCGCTTCGCCGCCCTTCTCCTCATAGCGGTCCCAGCGGCGCTTATATTCGGCCGCGCGCGCCCAGGTCTGGCGATCGACCGCGACATTGCCCATCCGGGTGGAAGGCATGCGGCCCTTCGAGCCATAGACGCGCTTGGGGTTCTCGCCACAGGCCATCTTGAGGCCATAGGGCGCGCCGGGGAATTTCATGCCCTGCATGGTGCGGGCATAGACGTTCTTCACCACCACCGAGCGGCCGCCCATCAGATTGGCCGAGCCGGGAAGGATCTGCAGCGTGGTGACGCCCCCGTTCGCAAGCGCGCGGCCGAAGCCGGGGTCCTGCGGCCAGACGCTGTGCTCGGCCCAGACCTCGGCCGTGACCGGGCCGGTCATCTCGTTGCCGTCCGAATTGGCCTGGACGCCGGGCGAAGGATAGTCGCCGAGATGGCTGTGGATGTCGATCACGCCGGGGGTGACATATTTGCCCTGCCCGTCGATCACCGCCGCGCCGGCGGCGTCGAGATTCTGGCCGACCGCGACGATCTTGCCGTCGCGGAACAGCACCTGGCCGCGATCGATCCGCCCGCCCTCGCCGTCGAGCACGGTGACGTTGGTGAGCAATGTCGGCGCGCCCGGATAGGCATGATAGGTCGAGGGGAAGGGATCGTGGCTATAGCCCTTGCCCTTGCCAGGACCGCTCGCCGCCGGCGCGGGATCGGAAGCGGCGCTCCGCGCCCTGGTGCCGCCGGAATCGCAGGCAGCGAGCCCCGCCAGCGCACCAAAGATGATTAACGTCCGGATCAAGCGAATCCTCCCCCTTGCGTAAGGAACGAGTGATCGCGCAGGTGCTGTCCAGTTGGCAAGCCGTCCTTCTTCGCAAAGAAACTGGACCACTCTGGACTATCCCCATTTTCTCTTGGGCTTGATTGGTGTTATTGACAGTTCCCGGAAGGGGAAGGTGCATCGTTGCGCTCCGCAATTGACCCCACCGAGCCATCATGGGTGGCAGCGCCCGTGAATCGACGAGTCGCGCTCGCGCTCGCCTTTTTCGGGCTGGCCTGCAGCCTGGCAGCTTTCGCAGGCTGGCTCCTCCATATTCCGTCCTTGCGCGGATTCGGCCTGAACGATTTCCCGATCTGGCCCTGGACCGCGATTGGCTATATCGGCCTGTCGCTGGGCTTCCTGGCCTCGTTCCTGGGCCGGCGGCGGCTGGCGATCAATTGCCTCGCGGTGCCGCTGACCATCGCCCTCGTCGCGCTGTTCGAGCGCTGGACCGAGATCGACCTGGGCGTCGACCGGCTGCTCTTCCCGAGCCAGCTCGACCAGTTCAGCTTCAGCTTTCCGGGGCGGGTGGGCATCAATCCGGCTGCGGTGTTCCTCGTGCTCGGCCTCGCCGGGCTCGGGCAATGCGTGCAGGACCTGGTGGCGAAGGAGATGCGCAGCCTGGTCGCGATGGTCGCGCTGGGGCTGGCCTCGTCGGCCGCGATCATCATCCTGTTCTCGCGCGCCGGCACCGGTCCGGCCCTGCCGCTGCTCACCACTTCGCTGCCCGCCGCGATCGTCTCGATCGCGCTGGCGCTGGCCGCGATCACCTGGAACAGCGGCTTTGGCTGGATGCGCGACCTGGCGCGCGATCCCGACAATCGCCGCATGCTGCAGATCCTGCTGCCCGCCGCGCTGATCCTGCCCGTGCTGCCGGCGGTGCTGGAACTGGTGCTCGCGCGGCGGATGGTGTTCACCGCCGCGCCGGGCCAGCTGCTGGCGATGCTCGGCAACGTGCTGATCGTCGGCACGATCGCCTATTGGGCCGTCACCCGGGTCGCGCGCGAGCAATCGGTGCAGGTGGAGCTGAGCGAGGCCATCGACGTCACCACCATGGCGCTTACCTCGCCCGACGGCCGGATCGTCCACTGGTCGGAAGGCGCGGCCCGCCTGTTCGGGTGGAGCGAGGAGGAAGCCCGCGGGCAGAACAAATATCTCCTGCTCCGCTCGCGCTGCGAAAGCGCCGAGACCACCCTGCCCCGCCGCCCGCAGGACGAGACGCAGGAGCTGGTGGAGACGACGCGGGACGGACGCGAGATCGCCATCCTCGAGCGCGTCCATCGCGTCGAGATCGCCGGGCGCGATCCGGTGATCATCCACAAGATGACCGACATCTCCGACCGGGCCCGCGCCGTGGCCGAGCTGCGCGAAAGCGAGGAGCGGCTCGCGATCGCCACCGCGACTCACGAGGTGGGCGTGTTCGAATGGGACGTTGCCACCGGCCGGCTCGCCTGGGCGCCCGGCGCGGAGGAACGGCTGGGGCTGGTGCCCGGCACCGTCACCAGCTTCGACAGCTGGCGCGACCAGATCGAGCCCGAGGACGCCGAACGGGTGATGGAGACGATCGAGGCAGCCGTCGCCGATCGCGCACCGCGCTTCAGCTTCCGGTATCGCTTCAAGAAGAGCAACGGATCGGTGCGCGCGGTGGAGGGATCGTCGCGCGCCTTCTACGACACCGATGGCAATCTGGTCCGCACCATCGGCGCCATGCTCGACATCACCGAGCGCGAGGAGCGCGAGGCGGCGCTGCGCCGCCGCGAGGCGCAGCTGCGCTCGATCATCGAAACCGTGCCCGAGGCGATGCTGGCGGTGGATGAGGAAGGCACGATCCGCGTGTTCAGCACCGCCGCCGAAGCGCTGTGGGACTATCGCGCCCATGAGGTGCTGGGCCATAATTTCGCGATGCTCACGCCCTATCCCCGCGACGAGGAAGCGGAATCGGAGACGCGGCTGGGCGCCTTCCTCAAGGCCGGCAAGCCGCTGGAACCGGGCCAGACGATCGCCGCCGCCGGCCTGACGCGCACCGGCGAGCATTTCCCGATGGAGATCCGGGGCGGCGTCGCCCAGATCGACGGGCATTTGCTCTACACGCTCTTCGCCCGCAGCCTCAGCGAGCAGTTCGCCGCCGAGGAGCGGCTGAGCGAGCTCAACGCCGAGCTTGCCCATGTCGGCCGCCAGTCGGCGATGAGCGAGCTCGCCGCCGACATGGCGCACGAGCTCAACCAGCCGCTCGCCGCCACCTCCAACTTCCTCGCCGCCGCGCGGATGCTGCTCGACAAGGGCGAGGAATTCGAACGGGTCGGCGAATTGCTGCGCATGGCCAATGAACAGACGCTGCGGGCCGGAGAGATCATCCGCCGACTGCGCAGCTTTACCATGCGCGGCGAAGTGGATCTGCGCGCCACCCCGCTGGCGCCGACAATTCGTGACGCAGCCGATCTGGTCCTCATCGGAACCAGCCAGTTCAACATCAGGCTGACTTACGATCTGGACCCCGAAATACCCTGCGTCTTCGCGGATCGCGTACAAGTTCAGCAAGTCGTCGTTAATCTTTTGCGCAATTCCATAGATGTCCTTCGTCAACAAGGCGCCAACGATCGCCGGATTACCGTGAGGTCACGCAAGTCTACCAAAGATATGATTGCAATAGAGATCGCTGATAGTGGACCGGGCATACCGGAACCAATGCTCGACCAACTCTTTTCCCGTTTTACGACAACGAAGAAAGAAGGTGCAGGAATGGGTATTGGACTTTCCATCAGCAAGCGTATCATTGAAGCCCATGGTGGGGTTCTGAGCGCCGAAAACCGACCCGAAGGGGGCGCGGTTTTCCGCTTCACGCTACCCACGACGGAACAGGGTGGAGAGTAGATGACAAAAACGGTCTATATCGTGGACGACGACGATGCCGTCCGGGCCTCTTTGCACAGTCTCCTTTCGCTTCGCTCCGATCTGGTGATCCGGGCCTTTCGTTCGGGCGACATTTTCCTGGAATCGCTGGCGGATCTCGATCCGGGGGTGCTGCTGCTCGATTTCCACATGCCGGGCTCGACCGGGCTCGACGTGCTCAACGCGGTGACCAGCGATCCGCGCTTCGTGGCGATCATCCTGACCGGCCAGGGCAATGTCGGCCTGGCGGTGCAGGCGATGAAGGCCGGTGCGCTCGATTTCATCGAGAAGCCCTATGAGGCCGAGTTCCTGATGACGGCGATCGACCTCGCCTTCTCCCGGCTCGAGGAAGGCAGCGAGGCGGCGACCCGGGTCAATGCCGCGGAATCGAAGATCGGCAAGCTCTCGCCGCGCGAGAAGGACGTGCTCAAGGGACTGATCGAGGGACGCTCGAACAAGATCATCGCCTATGAGCTCGACATCAGCCCGCGCACCGTCGAGATCTATCGCGCGAACCTGATGGAGAAGCTGGAGGTGCGCAGCCTTTCCGAAGCCCTGCGCATCGCCTTTGCCGCAGGGATGTTCCCCAAGAGCTAGGGGCCCCTGCTCAGCGCTCGGGATAGCCCCAGCCGGGCAGCATCTCCTCGATAGCGCTGGCCGGATCGTCGCGCGGGATGCGCGGCGGATATGCCGCATCGGTCGCCGCGCCCCCGACCACCGCGACGGCGCGCCAGCGCGGATCGGCGCGGAGCGCGGCCTCGCCGCCGGGCCGCAGGGCCAGCGCGGCCTCGTCGATGACCAGGACCGGGCTCCGGGCCAGCCAGCGCTCGACGCGCGGATCATCGAGATTGTCGATGGTGACGAGATCGGCGCCCGCCATGGACAGGTGCGCGATCAGCGTGCTGCGGAGGCCCATCTCACGCGCAACGAGCACCAGCAATGGGAACCTGGGGCTCACCTGGCCCTCCTGCGACTTGCGACCCGGGCTTCCCGCCCGCAGCTGCGCGAATCTATGCGCGATGATGCAGATACTGCCATCCGTGGCTTCTACCTAAGTGTCGGACCGCAAAGGCGGATCAGAATGAAAAGGTGAGATCGGCGTGCCCGAAGCGGGTGTCGCCGGTGTGCGGCGCATTGGGCGCGTCATGCAGGAAACGGCCCTTGGCGAGCCAGGCGGCGCCGAGCTCCAGGCGCAATTCCTGCGGCACCAGCCAGCGGCGGCCACGCAGCTCGAACTGGGTGCCGCCGAAACGCCCCGCGCGACCGGTCCGGTCGGTCACGCCGGTCGCCGAGAAACTGTCGGTCGCGGAGGCCAGCCACGCGCCGCGCACCGATGCCATCAGGTCGAGCCGCCTGGAAGGCCTGGCCTCGAAGCGGATGCCCGGCGACACGATGTTCGCCCGTCCGAGTGCGCCATAGAGCGAGAGCGGGCCGAAATCGGCGCGGCGGGCGCCATAGAGCGTGTCGAAGCGCGTGAAGGTGTCGGGACTGGCCGTGTCGCCGCTGGCATAGTCGAACAGCGCGGCGAGGCGCGGCGCCCAGCCGCCACCGAAGGTCCAGCCCGCCTCGGCGTGCACGAAGCCCGCGCGGACCCGAAGATCATGCACATCCGTCACCGCGGCGGTGGCACGGGCCAGGCCGCGCTGCAGGGCGGTTTCCACTTCATAGTCGAGCGCATGCGTCGCGGGCGCCCGGCGCAGGCGCATGCCGAACGTCACCAGGCGGCGGTTGCGGGTCGGGTGCGTCGCCCGGTCATGCTCGATCAGGCGAAAGGCATAGGCTTCGAGCGCGCTCTTGCCGAACAGGCTGGCGAGCGTGGCGTTGCCGCCGAAGAACTCGATATTCTCGGTCGCGCGGTCGAGCTGGACCTTGTTGTCATAGATATCCGCGGGCGTGTCCGGCAGCGCGGTGAAGGGCCGCGTCCAGAACAGGAAAAGCTGGTTGCGGCGCGCATCCTGCATCTCGAGCCTGGCGCCGAGATAGGTGGGTACGCCGTTGGGGAAATCGGTGCGCCCGACGAGGCGGCTCGCGCCGATGTCCATCGCGAACTTGCCCATGGTGAGCTGCATGCCCTTGGCGGGCCGCCAGGCGAGATAGGCCTGGACCGGCTCGAGATCGTTGATCTCGTTGGTGCGCACCGAGCTCCCGGCGCTCTCGCCATAACCGCGCGCGTCGACCAGCTCGCCGGCCAGCGTGAACCCGCCGATCTCGGCCTTTGCCGCCAGCACCGAGCGGAACGAGAGGAAGCTGTCATGCTCGGGCGTGTTCGGGCGAAACTGCCCGCCGATCGTCTCGGCGCGGGCGCGCAGGCTGCCGTTCACGCTCAGCTTCATCCCATCCTGCGCGAATGCCGGCATGGCGGCGAGCGGCAGGATCGCCGCGCAGGCGACGGGGATGCGAACGGAACGGGTCAAGGGTCACTCCGGAGATGGTTATCCGGAAAATTATAGGATGATTTGCGAGCCCCGGGCCGAAGCCCAGTGGAAACTACGCCGCCTCCGGGCGATTCCGGGGATAGTCCTAAAATGATCCTAGTTTCTCTTGCGTGCCAGGACAACCCCTCGGCCGCAGCCGCCTACAATGGAACCGCCGGAAGGCAATGGAGGATCAGGAATGTTCGGCAGGATCGACAGATGGCCGCTTGCGAAGAAGAGGCCGGTGGCGTTCGCGCTTCCCGGCACCCTGGCCCTCGGCCCGGGCTGCAACGACCATGTGTCGAACAAGGCGCTCAGTAGCGGGAACGACGACTGGATGTCGCCCTGACGCTCCCGCTCCCCATCCAATTTCAGTCGAGACAGGCTCTCGCCGAGAGCCTGTTCCCTCGCAGGAGACGCATGAGATGCTTACGAAGTTGAAGATTCCAACGAAGATTCTGTCGCTCGTCACCCTCATCGCCACTGTGGGGATGGGCGTCGCACTGTTCGGATCGAGCGCGCTCCTGCGCATCGACACGAGCTATTCGGAAGTGATCGATAAGCAAATGCCGGCGACGACCGAGCTGGCGCGCGCCAATCGCCGGGCATCGGACATCGCCTATGCCGGCTACCGCGCCTTTGCCTATGACGGTGCCTCGAAGGCCGCGCAGGAAGCCGGCAAGGTGGAAGAGAATAATTTCCTGACGGCCAACAAGCTGCTCGACAATGCCGAGGCGCTCCAGCCCTCGCTGAAGCCGCAGCTCGACCAGTTCCGCAGCCAGATCGCCAGGGTGCATGCGCTCGCGTCGCAGGCGATCGCGCTCGGCCAGCGCGACGACGATGCCGGCGCCAAGGCAAAGCTCGCCGAGATGGATCCGCTGCTCATCGACCTTTCGGCGCAGATGGCGAAGCTCAACGACGACCAGCTCGCCAGCGGCAAGAACCGATCGACCGAACTCACCGAGAACAGCTATTCCACCGTCTATACGATGCTGATCGTCAGCGTGGTTTCGATCCTGATCGCGATGGGCGTCAGCTTCTTCGTTTCGCGCGCCGGGATCACCCAGCCGCTCGCCCGCCTGCAGGACACGATGCGCGCGCTGGCCGGCGGCAACAACCGGGTCGAGGTGCCGGGCACCGAACGCGGTGACGAGCTGGGCGCGATGGCGAAGACCGTGCTGGTCTTCCGCGACGCCGCCCAGGCCCAGGAAACCGCCGCCGCGGCCAAGGCCGTCGCCGATGCCGAGCAGAAGATGGTGGTCGACACGCTGAGCGAGAATCTCGGCGAAGTCGCCAAGGGCGACCTGACCGCGGAGATCGCCCGCGAGTTCCCGAGCGACTATGCCGCGCTCAAGACCAATTTCAACGCGGCGCTGACCAGCCTGCGCACGCTGATCGGCTCGGTGATGGAATCGACCTCGACGATCCAGACCGGCTCGAGCGAGATCGCCCAGGCCTCGGAAGACCTGGCCCGCCGGACCGAAGCCAATGCCGCCAGCCTGGAGGAGACCTCCGCCGCGGTCGCGCAGATGGACGAGCGGCTGAAGATCATGGCCACCTCGGCCGGTCGCACGGTGGCGCGCGCCGACGGCGCGATCTCGACCGTGTCAGGCGGCCGCGCGATCGCGGACGAAGCGGTGCAGGCAATGACCCGGGTGTCGGAGTCCGCCAAGGGCATCGACAGCGTGATCGAGGGGCTGGACAAGATCGCCTTCCAGACGCGCGTGCTCGCGATGAACGCCGCCGTGGAAGCGGGCCGTGCCGGCGAAGCGGGCCGCGGCTTCGCGGTCGTCGCCGATCTCGTCTCGGCGCTGGCGATGCGGGCGGAGGAAGAGGCCGGCCGCGCCCGCGACCAGCTGACCGCGACCCAGACCGACATCGTCGCGGCAGTGGAGATGGTCGAGAAGGTCGACGGCGCGCTGGCCGATATCTCGAGCGACGTCGGCGAGGTGCACACGCTGCTCGCCGAGATGGCGACGGACAATGCCGCGCAATCGACTGCCATCACCCAGATCAGCACCGCCATCGGCTCGATGGACCAGGCCACGCAGCAGAATGCCGCCATGGTCGAGGAAACCTCCGCCGCCGCCCGCAACCTGAACACCGAGGTCAGCGCGCTTTCCGAACAGGCCGGCCGCTTCACGGTAGGCAATGCCGCCGCCGTGCGCCCGGCCATGCGCTCCGCTTCGGCCCCGGTGCCTGCGCGCGCGGCCAAGCCCGCCGCGAAGAAGGCCGGGGCCTATGTTTCCCCGGTGAAGGCGCTGCCGCGCACCAAGACCACGCCGAACAGCGGCGGGAACGACGACTGGACGGCGTTCTGATGCCGCCGCTCCCATAGGATTTTAGTCGAGACGGGCTCTCGTCGAGAGCCCGTTTCATTTCAGGAGAAGTACTAGATGCTCGCAAAGTTGAAGATTCCAACCAAGATACTGGCGCTCGTCGCCATCGTCGCCACCGTGGGAATGGGCGTCGCGCTGTTCGGATCGAACGCGCTCAAGCGCATCGACCGGAATTATTCGGACCTGGTGGTGAACCACATGCCGGTGGCGACCGAGCTGGCGCGCGCCAATCGCCGCGCGTCGGACATGGCCTATGCCGGCTATCGCGCGCTTTCCTATGACGGTTCCTCGAAGGTCGCGCAGGAAGCCGGCAAGGTGGAAGAGAATAATTTCCTGACGGCCAACAAGCTGCTCGACAATGCCGAGGCGCTCCAGCCCGCGCTGAAGCCGCAGCTCGACCAGTTCCGCAGCCAGATCGCCAGGGTGCATGCGCTCGCGTCGCAGGCGATCGCGCTCGGCCAGCGCAACGACAATGAGGGCGCCAAGGCGAAGCTCGCCGAGATGGATCCGCTGCTCATCGACCTGTCGGCGCAGATGGCGAAGTTCAACGACGATCTGGTCGCCAGCGGCAAGACCCGATCGATCGAGCTCGGCGCGAGCAGCAACCATACCATCTACACGATGGTGATCGTCAGCCTGATCTCGATCCTGATCGCGATGGGCTTCAGCTTCTTCGTCTCGCGCTCCGGGATCACCCAGCCGCTCGCGCGCCTGCAGGACACGATGCGCGCGCTGGCCGGCGGCAACAACCGGGTCGACGTGCCGGGCACCGAACGCGGCGACGAGCTGGGCGCGATGGCGAAGACCGTGCTGGTCTTCCGCGACGCCGCCCAGGCCCAGGAAACCGCCGCCGCGGCCAAGGCCGTCGCGGATGCCGAGCAGAAGATGGTGGTCGACACGCTGGGCGAGAATCTCGGCGAAGTCGCCAAGGGCGACCTGACCGCGGAGATCGCCCGCGAGTTCCCGAGCGACTATGCCGCGCTCAAGACCAATTTCAACGCGGCGCTGACCAGCCTGCGCACGCTGATCGGCTCGGTGATGGAATCGACCTCGACGATCCATACCGGCTCGAGCGAGATCGCCCAGGCCTCGGAAGACCTGGCCCGCCGGACCGAAGCCAATGCCGCCAGCCTGGAGGAGACCTCCGCCGCGGTCGCGCAGATGGACGAGCGGCTGAAGACCATGGCGGCCTCGGCCGGCCGCACCGTCGAACGCGCCGATGGTGCGATCTCGACGGTATCGGGCGGCCGCGCGATCGCCGACGAGGCGGTGCAGGCGATGACCCGCGTGAGCGAGAGCGCCAAGGGCATCGACAGCGTGATCGAGGGGCTGGACAAGATCGCGTTCCAGACGCGGGTGCTGGCGATGAATGCGGCGGTGGAGGCTGGCCGCGCCGGCGAAGCGGGGCGCGGCTTCGCCGTCGTCGCCGATCTGGTCAGCGCGCTGGCGATGCGCGCCGAAGAGGAAGCCGGCCGCGCCCGCGACCAGCTGACCGCGACCCAGACCGACATCGTCGCCGCAGTGGAGATGGTCGAGAAAGTCGACGGCGCGCTGGCCGATATCTCGAGCGACGTCGGCGAGGTCCACATGCTGCTCGCCGAGATGGCGACGGACAACGCCGCGCAGTCGACGGCGATCACTCAGATCAGCACCGCCATCGGCTCGATGGACCAGGCCACGCAGCAGAACGCCGCCATGGTCGAGGAAACTTCCGCCGCCGCCCGCAACCTGAATACCGAGGTCAGCGCGCTCTCCGACCAAGCCGGCCGCTTCACCGTGGGCAACGCCGCCGCCGTGCGCCCGGCCATGCGCCCGGCCCCGATGCCCGCCAACCGGGCATCGAAACCGGCTGCAAGAAAGGCCTATGTCTCGCCGGTAAAGGCCCTGGCCACCGCCGCCGCCATGGAGACCAGCGAGGAATGGGCCGCGTTCTGAGGCACGGCTTCATGTGAAGGAAATGGGGGCGTCCCGGCTTCGGCCAGGGCGCCCTTTCCTTACCCCGCCAGGGGTTCACTCGAGCATGCGCTTCCCGATCGCTGCGACGAAATCATCGAGATCCATGGTCCCGGCATTGCTCAGAAGGATCACCGTCAGGTCGCTGTCCAGGAACCGGTAGAGCTGGCTCTGCGTGCCCATGATATGGCCCGGACGCTTCGCGACACGATGCATCACGCCGCCGGCCTTGGTGTCATACACCCAGAGGCCAAGGCCGTAGCGGTCGAGCCCGGGCGTGGTCATCTGGTCGAGCATCGGCCGGCCGATCAGCCGGCCGCCGAACAGCGCGTTGGCAAAGCGCAGCAGGTCGCCCGCACTCGAATAAAGCGCACCGGCCGCATACCAGTTCTCGGGATAGACCGGCATGTCGTGTTGCAGCGTGCGGCGATCGGCGCCGAGCGAATAGGCGTCGGCCAGACCGGGAACGACTTCCTGGTGGCGCATCAGGCCGCTGTGCCGCATGTTCAGGGGAGCCAGGATGCGCTCGCCGAGCACGGCGCCGAACGGCTTGCCATAGGCCCGTTCGATGATCTTCCCGAGGATGATATAGTCGGCGTTGTTATAGTCGAAGACCTTGCCCGGCGCGTTGACCAGCGGATCGCTGCAGAACTTCCGGAGCAGATCGTCGCTGCTATAGGGCGTCTGGTAGAGCGGAAGCCGGTCGTGCCGGACGGCATCCTCGACCTGGGCCCGGATGGCCTGCCGCTCGTCCTCGATATTGGGGATCGCGTCGATGTTCCGGAGCCCGGAAGTGTGGTTGAGAAGCTGGCGGACCGTGACCCTGGCCGCCGCCTCGCCACGATAATCGGGAAGATAGGTGCCGATCGTCCCGTCGAGATCCAGCCGCCGCTGCTCCGCAAGCTGGAGGATGAGCGTCGCGGTGAAGAGCTTGGTGATCGAGGCGGCCCAATAGACCGTATGCCGCGTGTTCGGAACATTGTGCTCGCGATTGGCCAAGCCGAAGCTGCGCTCGAACACTGTCCGGCCGCCCTTCTGCACCAGGATGGTGCCGCTGAAGCCATGTTCCGCCGCATAGCCGGCGATGAAATCCCCGGGCGATTGCCCGGCCGGTGCCCGGAAGGCGGCCGGCATGGACGGAGCCGGTTGGGCGCCGGCGGCCGGAACGGGGGCGGCGGCCAGGCCGATGGCCATTATCGCCAAGGAGGAGAAGAACGGACGCACGCGAACCTCCTGCAGCGATCCCCCGCGATATCCCGTCGGCACGCGAGCGCATCGCCGGGCAGTTGCGGCGCAACATTGCGCCAGCATTGCGCCCGCGCGCGCTTCCCCCTCTATGCCGGCAGCACGCCGCGCAGCAGCGCCGCGCTCGCCACTCCGACGAGGACGGTGGGCAGGAGCGGCAGCCTGGCGGCGGCGAGCGCCGTCACGGCAAGCGCAAGCAGATCCGCGGGACGCCCGCTCGCAAAGGCCGGGGCGATCACCGAGACGAGGACGCAACCGGGCGCCGCATCCATCACCGCCGTCATGCGCGCGGACAGCACGCGATCGCCGAGCAGAAGATATCCGCCGATGCGCGTGGCATAGGTCACCATCGCCATCAGCAGGATGGCCCCCAGGGTGGCGGGATCGGGCATCACGGCCGCGCCCAGGCACAAGCGGCCAGGACGCCCGCAACGGCGCCCGCCGGCACATACCAGGCGCCGGGCAGCAACAGGCAGGCCGCAACGGCGGCGACAAGGCTCACCGCCCAGGGCATCGCCGCGCGCATGCCCTTCCACATGCCCCGCAGCAGGACGAGGAACACGGCCGGGAACGCCATGTCGAAGCCATAGCGGGTGATGTCGCCCAGCACCGGCCCAAGCAATGCGCCCAGCGCCGTAAAGACCACCCAGGTGGCGTAGAGCCCGATCGAGACGCCGATATAGTAAGCAAGGCTGAACGGCTGCGGCCGGCCGGCGTCCGCCCTCTGCCTGGCGTCGGCGAGCCCCATCGCCCAGCTCTCGTCGCACATGAAGAACAACGCCGGCAGCACCCGCCGGTGGGGCAGGTGACGCAGATAGGGCGCCAACGCCGCCCCCATCAGCAGGTGACGGCAATTCACCAGCATCGTCACGCCAACGATCAGGAGGAGATGGGGCGGCGAGGTCCACAGGCCGATCGCGGCGAACTCGGATCCGCCGCCGAAATTGAGCCCGGTGAGGATCGGCACCTCGATGGCGCCGAACCCCTTGGCCGATGCCTGCGCGCCCAGCACCAGCGCGAACGGCACGAACCCGATCATCACGGGCAGCGATGCCCGCAATCCCCGCCGCAGTTCGGCGCGGCTTTCCGTCCCCGGCAGCGATCCGCCCGGTTTCCCTTCCGTCATCGCTTCCCTTCGGATTCCGACGTTGCTCATGGGCAGTCGTATATACCGGATGGAAGCGCATTTGGTTGCGAACTTGTGAGTGTAACGGGATTATATCGGCATAGATGATCGCCTTCAGCAAAATATGTGGCATACTACGCCAATGAAACTGGATCGCATCGACCGCCGGATCCTGGTGGCCTTGCAGCGCAACGGGCGCCTGACCAACGTGGAGCTGGCGCAGGAAGTCGGATTGTCGCCATCGCCCTGCCTGCGGCGCGTGCGACTGCTGGAGGAATCCGGCGTCATCGAACGCTATGTCGCGCTGCTCGATCCCGAGCGGATCGGCTTCGGCATGTCGCTGTTCGTCCGGGTCTGGCTCAAGAGCCAGGACGAGGAGACGGTGCAGCAGTTCATCGCCGGCATCCGGCCGCTCGGCGAAGTCGTCGAATGCCACCTGATGGCCGGCGACTGCGATTTTCTTCTGCGCGTCGTCGCTGCGGACCTGACGGCCTTTCGCCGATTCCAGGCGGAGCGGCTGGCGCGCATTCCCTGCGTGCTCAGCCTGAAGACGGACATTCCCATGCAGAAGGTGAAGCTCACCTCCGCGCTGCCACTCTCGACGGACTAGGCTGAGAATCCAAACAAGTATTTGATTTTCTGCCGTCATCCCGGCCTGGAGCCGGGATCCCGCTTCTGCTTCTGCTTCCGCCGGTAAGGCAGCGGGACCCCGGCTCAAGGCCGGGGCGACGAAAGAAGAATGAGTCCCCAATCCAGGCGCGCGGCCTGGGGGCGACGGCTCATCTTGTCCGCAGCGGAAAGAGGCGCCACGGCTGTCGCCGGGGCGCCCCTTTCGTCGGCCATGCGCAGGTTCAGGCGGCGGCGCGTTGCGGCCCGCGCAGCCCCTCCATGATCATGCGGTTCACTTCGATCAGTTCGCGGATCCGCTCGCGGCCGGCGATCACGTCGCTGGTGAAGCGGTCCACCCACAGGGCCAGGGAGATGATCTGTGCGCGCAGCTCACGCGGCAGGCCGTTGCCCGCAACGCCGCAATCGGTAGAGAAGGCGTCCCACATCTGGCGATTGCGATGCAGTGGCGGCATCAGCAACGCGCCCTTCAGGCCGCGCTCCTCCGCTTCCATCATCTCGCCGGTGATCTCGCCCAACAGCCTGAGCTCTGCCGAGCGCGGCGTTTCAGCCCGGGCACGGGCCGCCTGATAGGCACTAAGGGTCATGCTCGCTCCATTTGCTTGACCCTTCATTCTAGGACGATCGCGACCGTTCCGGGTGCGCGCATCCTATAAGATTAGTGCGCCCTACCGAATTGCGGGCGCGCATCCGGGGAAAATCATTGGCCAACGCAATCCTTCCGCACGCGCTGCCGTCGGCACTGGACGCCTATCCGGGCGTGACCCTGCTCTCGCTCGACTGTTTCGACACGCTGCTGTGGCGAGACGTGCACGCCCCGCACGATCTGTTCGGCGCGCTCGGCGGCGCCAACCTCCTCCAGCGCAGCTGGGCCGAGCAGACCGCGCGGAGCACCGCCGCGGTCCGCCACCGCCGCAACGAAGTCCATATCGACGAGATCTATGCCGAGCTGATGCCCAATGCGAACGCCGCCGAGCGCGCGGCCGCGGTGCAGGACGAGCTCGACGCCGAGGCGCGCCACTGCTTTGCCTTCCGGCCAACAGTGGAGCTGATGCGCGCGGCCAGGGCCAGGGGCATCGAGACGATCATCGTCTCCGACACCTATCTCGACGAGAAGCAGCTGCGCGGCCTGATCGCCGCCGCGGCGGGCGAGGACGTCGCCGGGCTGATCGGCCGCATCTTCTGCTCGTCGCACTACGGCAAGTCCAAGGGCGAGGGCCTGTACGAGCCGGTGCTCAAGGCGCTGCAGATCGCGCCCGACCGGATCCTGCACATCGGCGACAACAAGAAGGCCGATGTCGACGGCGTCGCGCCGTTCGGCGTGAACACGCTGCACCTCGCCCAGTTCACCGCGGACAGCGAGCAGCGCATCCGCCTGGAAAGCGCGATCAGCAACATCTTCCACCCGACCGAGGCCGGCGTGGCGATCACCCACCAGCCGCACCGCGCGACGATCGCCGCCATCGAGCCGCAGCTGGGCGATGCCGCCGAAATGCTCGGCTTCACTACGCTGGGGCCCGTGCTGAACGGGTTCGACCGCTGGCTGGACGATGAGGCCGCGGCGTTGCGGGCGAAGCATGGCGGCACGGTGCATGCCGTGTTCCTGATGCGTGACGGCTATCTGCCCCAGCGCGTGCACCAGGCGCGCGGCGGCACCGGCCATGCGGTGGAGATCAGCCGCTTCACCGCCACCGCCGCCTCGCTGGGCACCGCCGAGGCAGTCGAACGTCATCTGCAGCGCGATATCTGCAGCGACCTGAGCGTGGTGGCGAAGCAGCTGCTGCTCCCCGCTCCCGAAGCCGCCAAGCTGATCAAGGACCATCCCCGCCCCGGCGCCTTCCTCAAGGCGATCCGGGATCCGCAACGCATGCGCCGCATCACCAATGCATCGCACGGCTTTGCCGAACGGCTGGTCGCGCATGTCCGCAAGATCGTGAACCCGGCCCGTGGCGACACGCTGATGCTGGTCGACCTGGGCTATAACGGCTCGGTCCAGAACGATGTCGAGCCGCTCCTCGCGCGCGCGCTGGGCGTGCGGGTTGCCGGCCGCTACCTGCTGCTGCGCGAGCAGTCGCGCACCGGATTGGACAAGAAGGGGTTCATCGGCCACGACGATTATGACTGTGCCGCGCTCGAGGCGCTGTGCACGAACGTCGCCGTGCTCGAGCAGCTCTGCACGGCCGCCCAGGGATCGGTGGTCGACTATGAGAAGAACGGCACCGCGATCCGCCGCGGCAGCTCGATCAAATCGCGCCAGTCGGACGTGCGCGACCGGGTGCAGGCGGGCTGCCTGCGCTTCGTGCGCGACGAAGGCAGCGTCACGATCCGCGCCCGGCGGCCGGCGCACGAAGCGATCCTGTGGCGCCGCGGCGCGGCGGGCGTGCTCGGCCGGCTGATGTACGTGCCGCTGGAAGCGGAGCTCGCGGTGCTCGGCGCGTTCGAGCACGACATCAATCTGGGTGTCGACAACACCGTATCGCTGTTCGACCCGGCCATCGCCCGGCGCGGCCTGCGCCAGCGCGGCCTGTTCTACATGAAGGGCGCCGAGCGCATGTACCTGCCGGCGGAACTGCACGGCGAGGGACTGGCGCTCAAGCTCAGCCTGCTGGCCCAGCGCCGCTTCGCGATGCCGCTCAAGTACCGGGACTTCGTTGATACCTCGATCGCGCTGCCGCTGATCGTCGCCGACGGCAACCAGGTCTCGACCGGCACGGTGACCGCCACGCCGACGCATGACGGCTATTATCTCGCCCCCATCCCGATCGGCGACAGCCGCTTCTCGGTGGGCGTGCAGTTCGGCCAGCTCTTCGACTATGTGCAGGTGGAGAGCGTGACCTTCATGCCCGTCGACCGCTTCCTGAGCGACAAGCAGCATCCCGACGGCAATCAGGAAACCGAGGCGCTACCTTCGCTGGAGGGCATGGAGCAGGTCGCGCCCCATCTCTTCCGCTGCGAGAACGAGTTCGCCTTCATGATGGTCCCGCCGCCGCCGCGGCAGGAGGGACGGCAGATGATGCTGGCCCTGGCCTTCCGCCCCATCGCCGCACGCCAGGCGGCCGCGCCCGCCCCTTCCCACGCCGCGCTCCAGGGAGCCATCGCATGAGCCTGTTGATCCATTCCATGTCCGAATTCTCGGACATCATCCTCCACGGCCTCCAGATCGCGGGCGCCCGCAACATCGCCGAGGTGGGCGCCGAGTTCGGCGGCATGTCGCAGCAGCTCGCTGCCTATGCGCGCGTGGCCGGCGGCAGCCTGACCAGCATCGATCCCGCGCCCAAGGCCGAGTTCCTGGCCTGGGCCCGCCAGACGCCCGAAGTGCGCCATATCGCCGAGCCCAGCCATGACGCGATGCCGAAGCTTTCGGACATCGATGCCTGGGTGATCGACGGCGACCATAATTACTACACCGTGATCAACGAGCTGCGCATCGCCGACCAGCTCGCCAGGCGCGACGGCAAGCCGCTGCTGGCAATCCTGCACGACGTCTCCTGGCCGTGCGCGCGCCGCGACTGCTATTATGCGCCCGACCGGATTCCCGAGGAACATCGCCACCCCCACAGCTTCGAAGGCGGCGTCTCGCTCGGCGAGGCCGCCTGCCTGCCCAATCGCGGCTTCCGCGGTGCGGGCAGCTTCGCCTGGGCGCTGCACGAAGGCGGCCCGCGCAACGGCGTGCTGACCGCGGTGGAGGATTTCCGGGCCGAGGCGCAGACCGAGGCGCGTCCGCTCGCCTGGGCGCATGTGCCCGCGGTGTTCGGCCTGGGCGTGCTGTTCGACAGCTCCGCGCCCTGGGCTCCGGCCCTCGCGGAGATGATCGTGCCCTGGCACAACAACAAGCTCCTCGCCTCGCTCGAGCAGAACCGGCTGCGCAATTATCTGGCGGTCATCGACTGGCAGGATCGGGCCGCCGAGGCGGCCTGAGCAATTTGCCGGCACGGCAACACCGGCCGGCAAATCCTTCCTATAATTCTGGAAACAACAGGGACATCGGGCGAACCGCCATGCTCAACGGCATCGGATTCATCATCATTCTCGTCTGCGTGTTCGGCAGCTTCATCATGTCGGGCGGCAAGTTCGAGATCATCGCGCATGCGCTGCCGCACGAGATGATGGCCATCGCGGGCGCCGCGATCGGCGCGTTCATCGTCGCCAATTCCATGTCGACGGTGAAGAAGGCCGGCGCGGGCATCATGCGCTCGTTCAAGGGCGGCAAGTGGAAGGCGCAGGACTATAAGGACCTGCTCACGCTGATGTTCACCGTGCTCTCCACCTTCAAGAAGGGGGGCGCCACCGCGCTGGAGCCGCACCTGGACGCGCCGGGGGAGAGCAACCTCTTCACGCCCTATCCGCGCCTGCTCAAGGACCATCACCTGATCGAGTTCATCTGCGACTATCTGCGCATGATGACGGTCAACTTCGAGGACCCGCATCAGATCGAGGCCGCGATGGACGCGGACATCGAGAAGCACCACCACGAAGAGGCCGGCCCGCAGCACGCGCTGCAGATCATGGCCGACGGCCTGCCCGCGCTGGGCATCGTCGCCGCGGTGCTGGGCGTGATCAAGACCATGGGCTCGATCGACCAGCCGACCGAGATCCTGGGCGCGATGATCGGCGGCGCGCTGGTCGGCACCTTCCTGGGCGTGCTGCTGAGCTACTGCGTGGTCGGCCCGCTCGCCGCCAAGCTGCTCGAGACGCTCGAGGCCGACGCCAAGCCCTATTCGATCGTGAAGACGGCGATCGTCGCCTATGCCCAGAACCAGCCGGTCCAGGTGGCGATCGAGATTGCCCGCCGCATGACCCCCTCGGCCTATGCGCCGAGCTTCCAGCAACTTGAAACCGCACTTGACGAGGCCAAGAATGGACCAGTCCCAGTCGCCGCCGCTGCCTGACGTCGAGGAGCGCGCGCTGCGCCTTCCCGTCCATGGCACCACCGTCACGGCCGAAGACCTGCGCGTGCGCCTGGTGCTCGCCGCGGACCTGGACGATGCGATCGAGATCGACGCGTCCGAGGTCGAGAGCGTCGGCCAGGCCGTGCTCCAGCTGCTCGTCGCCGCGCGCGCCGAGGCGGCCGCGGGCGGCCAGCAGTTCCGCATCGCCAATCCCAGCCCCGCATTCGTCGATCGCGCGCAGCGCTGCCACCTGGCCGCGACGATCGGCCTCGAGACCGGAGACGCCCAGTGAGCAAGTTGATCCTTACCGTCGACGATTCGGCGAGCATGCGCATGCTGCTCAAGACGTCGCTGACCGCACAGGGCTTCCGCATCGAGAGCGCCAATGACGGCGAGCATGGGCTGGAGCGCATGCACGAAGTGAAGCCCGACCTCCTGATCACCGACATCAACATGCCGAAGATGGACGGGTTCGAGCTGATCGAGGCGGTGCGCGCGGTCTCCGGTTTCCGCGGCACGCCGATCCTGGTGCTGTCGACCGAATTCTCGGACGAGAAGAAGGCCCGCGCCCGCTCGGCCGGCGCCACCGGCTGGATCACCAAGCCGTTCGAGGCCACCAAGCTGGGGGCGGCGATCCGCCGCGTGTGCCCGTGAGCGACGAATTCGACGATATCCAGGCGATCTTCTTCGAGGAATGCGCCGAGGGGCTGACCACCGCCGAGCAGGGCCTGTCGGCGATGCAGGCGGGCGACGTCTCGGCCGAGACGATCGCCGGCGTGTTCCGCGCGGTCCATTCGATCAAGGGCGGCGCCGGCGCGTTCGGCCATGCCGATCTCACCGCCTTCGCGCACAAGTTCGAGAATGTCCTCGACGAAGTGCGCGGCGGCAAGATCCCGCCGAGCCCCGGCGTGGTCAAGGTGATGCTGAGCGCCTTCGACATCCTGAGCGACCATGTGGAATCGGCCAAGGGCCTGGCGCCCCGCCCGGCCGACCAGGCGGCGCTGGCCGCGCTCGAGCAGGTTCTCGCGAGCAAGGGCGCCGATGACGGCACGCCCGCTACGAGCCCCGCCCCGGCCCCGGCAGCAGCCGAGGTGCCGGCCGGGGAAGCGGACGAGTTCGGCTTCGTGCCGATGGCCGTGTCGCTCGACGATTTCGACGCGCCGGCGGAGGCCCCGGCCATGGAAGGCGCCTGGATCGTCACCTTCAAGCCGTCGCGCGCCGCGCTCGCCAATGCCGGCGAGCCGCTGCTGATCATCCGCGAGCTCGAGGCGCTGGGCGGCGAGGTCGTCGCGGTTGATACCGCAACGGTGCCGCCGCTGCGCGACCTCGATCCCGAGGACGCCTATCTCACCTGGACGCTGCGCGTGCCGGCCGAGGTTGCCGAGAGCGACATCAACGACTGTTTCGACTTCGTCGCGCCGGATTCGGTCGTCGAGGTCCGGCGTGACGAGACCCCTGCCCCGGTGGCCGAGGCCGCGCCCGCCACGATCGCCGACGAATTCGGCTTCGTGCCGGTGTCCGCCGGCATCGAGGACTTCGCCGCGGAGATGCAGCGGGTAGTCGAGACGATCGCCGCGGCCTCGCCCTCGATCGGCAGCGTCGAGACGCCGGCCATCGCCCCCAAGGCGGGCAGCGAGGCGCAGCAGACGATCCGCGTCGACCTGGGCAAGCTCGACCTGCTGCTCAACCTGGTCGGCGAGCTGGTGATCCGCAACTCGATCCTGGCCGACCGGCTCTCGCCGGCCGATCGCCAGCGTGTCGAGCTGCCCGAGCTCGCTCGCCTCACGCGCCAGATCCAGGACAATGTGATGTCGCTGCGCGCGCAGCCGATCAAGCAGGCCTTCAGCCGGGTGCCGCGCATGCTGCGCGACCTCTCGGTGGAGACCGGCAAGCAGATCCTGCTCGAGACCGTGGGCGAGACCACCGAAGTCGACAAGGGCGTGATCGAGAAGATCGGCGATCCGCTGACCCATATGATCCGCAACGCCGCCGACCATGGCCTGGAGAGCGCCGAGGAGCGCATCGCCGCCGGCAAGAGCCCCGAGGGCACGATCAAGCTCTCGGCCGAGCAGCGCGGCGCCCGCATCTTCGTGCGGGTGCAGGACGATGGCCGCGGCATCAATCGCGAGAAGGTCCGCGCCAAGGCCGTCGAGAGGGGCATCATCGGCGCCGATGCGCAGCTGTCGAACGAAGAGATCGACCAGCTGATCTGCGCGCCGGGCTTCTCCACCGCCGAAACGATCTCGAACATCTCCGGCCGCGGCGTCGGCATGGACGTGGTCCGCTCGAACGTCGAGGCACTGGGCGGCCGCGTGGAGATCCACTCGGTTCCCGGCGAAGGCACCACCTTCACGATGATCCTGCCGCTCACCCTGGCGATCCTGGACGGCATGATCGTCCGCCTCGCCGGCCAGCGCTTCGTGCTGCCGCTCGCGCATGTGCTCGAGACGGTGCAGCCCGAGCCGGGCCAGGTCAAGCGCACCTCGCCCGACAGCGAAGTGATCGACATGCGCGGCGAATATGTCCCCGTGAAGCGCGCCACCGAGATCTTCGGCCTCAACGACGACCGCGCGATCGAGGACAGCCTGGTCGTGATCGTCGAGAACGAAGGCTCGGGCAAGGTCGGCCTGGTGGTCGACACGATCGACGACCGCCGCGAGGTGGTGATCAAGAGCCTCGACCAGAATCTCCATCCGATCCGCGGCCTGGGCGGCGCCACCATCCTCGGCGACGGCTCGATCGCGCTCATCCTCGACATCGAGGCGCTCGTCGCCTCGACCAACCGCTTCACGCCGAAAGGACTGGCAGCATGACCACCACCAACGACAACGCCGGCACCGACCGCAAGATCGTCACCTTCTCGCTCGCCCAGCAGACCTTCGGGATCGACATGCGGGCGCTGATCGAGATCCGCGAATGGGACGAGCCCACCCCGCTCCCCAATGTCCCGGGCTTCATCAAGGGCGTGACCAACCTGCGCGGCAATGTGGTTCCCGTCGTCGGCCTCGCCGAGCGGCTGGGCTGGGAGCCGAGCGCGATCCATGCCCGCTCGTGCATCCTCGTCGTCCATATCGCGGGCAAGCAGGCCGGCTTCCTGGTCGATGAAGTCAACGACATCGTCGCGATCGGCGAGGCCGAGATCCAGCCGGCGCCCGAGGTCGAGACGATCGAGCCGAGCGTGATCGCCGGCCTGGTGCGCATCGCGACCCGCCAGAAGGACGGCACGCGGGACGAGAAGGGCACGATGGTGCTGCTGCTCGATCTCGACGCGCTGAGCCTGACCAAGCATCTGGACATCGCAGCGTGACCGCCGCCGGGGGCGCCCTGGCGCCTGCCGGCGTCGCCACGGCCATGACGGGCAGCAATGCGGAGCTCACGCCCCGCGACTTCGCCGCCATCGCCGCGATCATGCACGAGGATGCGCGCATCGCGCTGAGCGCGGCGAAGACCACGCTCGTCCAGTCGCGCCTGGGGCGCCGGCTGCGCGAGCATGGCCTGGCCAGGTTCGCCGACTATGTCGCGCTGGTGCAGAGCGATCCGGCGGAACGCCATGCGATGGTGGTGGCGCTGACCACCAACCACACGCACTTCTTCCGCGAGCCGCATCATTTCGATCATTTCCGCGAGGCTGTGCTGCCGGCGCTCAAGCGCAAGCAGGGCCCGGTGCGGATCTGGTCGGCGGGCTGCTCCTCGGGCGAGGAAGTCTATACGATCGCCATGTGCCTGCTGGGGACGGACCGCGCGTCTGCCGCGTGGCTGCGCAACGCCGATGTCCGCCTGCTGGCGACCGACATCGCTCCGCATGTAGTGGAATCGGTGAAGCGCGGCTTCTATGCCGACAGCGTCGCCGAAGCGGTGCCCGAGCCCTGGCGCAGCCTGTGGATGAAGCCCGTCCAGGGCGGTTTCCAGATGGCGGACGAGGCGCGGTCGCTGGTGACGGCCCGGGTGCTCAACCTGTTCGAGCCCTGGCCGCTCCGCGCCGCCTATGACGTGATCTTCTGCCGCAATGTGATGATCTATTTCGGCGATCCGGCGAAGGAGGAGCTGGAGGCGGGCTTCGTCGACCAGCTCGCCCCCGGCGGCCATCTCTACATCGGTCATTCCGAGCGGCTGATCGGCCCGGCCGCGCGCCAGATGCGCTCGTGCGGGCACACCATCTACCAGAAGCCGGAGGTGCATTGATGGCACCGGTACGCACGCTGATCGTCGACGACAGCGCCTCGATGCGCGCGACGCTCAACCGCATGCTTTCCGCCGACCCCGCGATCGAGGTCGTCGGCATGGCGCCCGAACCCTTCGCGGCGCGGGAGATGATCAAGTCGCTCAACCCCGACGTGCTGACGCTCGACGTCGAGATGCCGGGGATGGACGGCCTGTCCTTTCTCGAGCGGATCATGCGCCTGCGGCCGATGCCAGTGGTGATGTGCTCGACGCTGACGGCGCGCGGGGCGGAAGTGACGATCGAGGCGCTTCGCCTGGGCGCGGTCGACTATGTCACCAAGCCCAGCGGCACGCCCGAGGATATCGAGCGCGACGCCGCGCTGCTCTGCGAGAAGGTGAAGGCCGCCGCCCGTTCGGTTGCCCGCGCCGGCCCGCAGCGCCTGCCCGCCCAGCCCGCGCTGGCGGCCGGCACGGTCGGCGAGCGGATCATCGCCATGGGCTCGTCCACAGGCGGCGTCGAGGCGCTGTTCTCGCTGCTGCCGGCCTTGCCCGAGAATTGCCCGCCGGTGCTGATCGTCCAGCACATGCCGGCCGCCTTCACGCACAATTTCGCGGAGCGGCTGAACGGCGAATGCCGGGTGCATGTGGTGGAAGCTAGGGATGGCGCGCCGGTGCTGCCGGGAACCGTCTATATTGCTCCTGGGGGGCAGCGCCACATGGAGCTGCGCGGCGGCGTCCGTGGCCATATCAAGCTGCGCGACGGCGATCCGGTCTCCGGCCATCGCCCGTCGGTGGACATGCTGTTCAACTCGGTGGCGCCGCTCGGCAAAGCCGCGGTCGGCGTGATCCTGACCGGCATGGGTGCCGACGGCGCCCAGGGCATGCTGGCGATGCGCCAGGCCGGGGCCCGCACGCTGGGCCAGAGCAGGGAGACCTGCGTGGTCTGGGGAATGCCGCGCTCGGCGAAGGAGCTGGGCGCGGTGGAACAGGAAGTTGGTTTGTCTGGCATGCCTGAGGCGATCCTCAAGGCATGCCGCGAGAAGATTGGGAGCGTCTGATGCCTGCTGCTGCAGCGATCAAGGTGATGGTCGTCGATGACCAGACCAGCATGCGCGCGATGATCCGTCGCGCGCTGCAGGATCTCGGGTTCAAGGACGTGCGCGACAAGCCGAGCGCCCAGGAGGCGCTGGCGGCGGTCAAGAGCGACCGCGTGCATCTGATCATCTCCGACTACAACATGCCGGAGATGGACGGCCTCCAGTTCCTGGAGGCGGTGCGCACCGATGCCGTGATCGGCAAGACGGTGTTCATCATGCTCACCGGCTCGTCCGACAAGGAGATCGTCCAGAAGGCCGCGGCGCTGGGCGTGAACAACTATGTCGTGAAACCCTTCGCGCCGGCCGCGCTGAAGGAAAAGATCGAGCGCGTCTTCGGCGAGCTCACCTGATGCGCCGGCTCGCCATCGTTCAGGGCGAGCATGCCGTGGTGGCCGAGCCTGGGGTGGTCGTCTCCACCCTGCTCGGCAGCTGCGTCGCCGCATGCCTGTTCGATCCGGTCGCCCGGATCGGCGGCATGAACCATTTCCTGCTGGGCGAGCCCGGCGCGGATCAGCGCGTCGGCGCCTCGGAAATGGCGCGCTACGGCGTGCACGCGATGGAGCTGCTGATCAACGGGATGATGCAGAAGGGCGCGGTGCGCGGCCGGCTGATGGCGCATCTCTATGGCGGCGCCAACATCGTCTCGGGACTGGGTTCGATCGGCTCCTCGAACGCCGCCTTCGCGCGCCGCTTCATGGCGACCGAGGGCATTGCGGTGGGGCATACCGATCTGGGGGGTACCAGCGCCCGCAAGATCGAGTTCCTTCCGCATGAAGGCCGCAGCCGCTGCGTCAAGGTTACGGACCGCGTGCCCGAGCGCCCGCCGGTCCCCGTTCACGCCCCGGTTTCCGGCGGCGATCTGGAGCTGTTCTGATGTCCTGCATGCCCGTTCCCTCGCAGCTCCCTACCGCACGGGCGATCTCCGGCTTCGATCCCTTCTCGGCGACGCTGCACAATGTGATCGCCGGCGAGATCCGCGAGATGCGCGCCAAGCTGGAGGCGCTTGCCGAGGTGCTCGTCGGCGACGCACATTTCGCCAGCGCCTATCTCGAGCAGCTCCAGGACTTCGACTATCTCATCCAGCATGCCGACGAGTGCGTGAACCTGCTCGAGCGGATCGCCCGGGGCGAGGATTCGCTCTCGGCGATCGGCCATATCCGCCTGGGCGCGGTGCAGCAGCGCATGCGCGACGCGCTTGGAGGCGCCTGACCATGCCCGTTCCCGGCGCCAATGATCGCCCGATCGTCATCAAGCGGGTCAAGAAAGTCGCGGGCGGCCATCATGGCGGCGCCTGGAAGGTCGCCTATGCCGACTTCGTGACCGCGATGATGGCCTTTTTCATGCTGCTCTGGCTGATCGCCAATCCCGACAAGCAGCGGCTGAAGGGCCTGGCCGCCTATTTCTCGCCGACCATCTCCGACACTTCGCCCTCGACGCCGGTGATGGGCACGTCCGAAGGCGCGGGCGGCCAGGCGCGCCGCTCGTCGAACGACAGCAGCCGCGCGAACGGCACGCCGACGACCGAGGCCGCCACCAACGGCGCGGCGCGCGGCGGCACCGCCGACGTGCCCGACACCTCGATGCGCGTGCTCGCCAGCGAACTGCAGATCGCGCTCGACGCCGTGCCGCAGGACCAGGCGCGCAAGAACGTGGCGATCGAGCCGGAGCGCGCGGGCATGCGGATCACGCTGATGGACACCGACAAGCAATCGATGTTCCGCCCGGGTACCGCCGAGCTCAATCCCTTCGCCCGCGCGCTGCTCGCCAAGACCGCTGGCAAGCTCGCCCAGGCGGGCGGGCAGATCGCGATCGAGGGCCATACCGACGCGACCGGCGGCGGCCAGAGCGATGCGAACTGGCAGCTCTCGGGCGCGCGCGCGCTCGCCGCGCGCCAGGCGATGATCGCCTCGGGCATGACGCCGGACCGCTTCGCCGAAATCGTCGCCATGGGCGGCACCCGGCCGGTCTTCCCGGACCAGCCCGATCGGGCGGAGAACCGCCGCATCACCATCGTCCTGAAGGCGGAGGCGTCCTCGCTCCCGACCGACAGCAGCTTCAAGTTCTGAGTATCGCCGCCATGAAGAAGATCCTGTTCCTGGCCATCGTGCTGCTCTCCGGGCTCGGCCTGGGTGGGGCCGCCGCCTTCGGCACGCTGGTGGTGCTCGGCCCCCGCCCCGCACATGCCGCCACCGCGCCGGCCCCCGCGGACGTCGAGACCGCGTTCGTCCAGGTGGACAAGCTGCTCGCGCCGCTGGTCTCGCCCGATGACGGGCGGCTCACCGGCTATGTCCAGTTCCAGTTCAACCTCGAGGTGCCGAAGGACAAATCGTCCGAAGTGACCAAGCGGCTGCCGCTGCTGCTGCACGCAATCAACATGCGCACCTTCAGGACGCCGATGGCGGCCGGCAAGGACGGGCTGCTGCCCAGCCTCGAGCAGTTTCGCAAGATCGTGGAAGCCGCCGCCCCCGAGGCGTTCGGTGCCAGCGTGGTGCGCAAGGTGGCGATCACCCAGGCGACTCCTGCGTAAAATACGTATTTTACGTCGAGACGCCCCGCTCCCGCCGGCGATCCCCCTATAAAAAACAGAGGTCACGCAATTTCGTCGAGGACATAGTGGAAGCAAACCCCGCCATCGCAAGCGAGAACCGCGACGAGTGGATCGAGCGCGCGCCGCGGGCGGTGGCCACGCTCCTCGTCGGCAAGCTGCGCCATGAAGGCAATCCCGGCCAGCTGTGCCGGGTGCGCAACCTCTCCGAGCGCGGCATGCAGATCGACACGATCGCGTCGCTGCTGCCCGACATGCGGATCACCGTGGAGCTGCGCGGTGGCGCGCTGCTGAACGGCGCGATCGCCTGGACCAAGGGCGGCCGTGCCGGCGTGCGGTTCGATACTCCGGCCGATGTGAACGCCATCCTGGGCAAGCCGCAGCCCGAGGCGGCCGCGGCGCGCCCGCGCTCGCCGCGCTTCGCCGCCGACCTCCCCGCGCGGCTCAGCTCGTTCGGCCGCGCGATCGACGTGGTCGTCGTCGACCTGTCGCAGGGCGGCGCCTGCCTGCGGATGCAGCGCCCGCTGCGCCCCGACACCGAAGTGATCCTGATGATCCCGGGCCTGCCGTCGCGCCGCTGCACCACGCGCTGGAGCAACGAGGAGCTCACCGGCGTCGCCTTTCACGACCCCATTTCCTATGCCGAGCTCTCGACATGGCTGGACAGCCCCGCCGCCCGCGGCTGATCCTTTCCGGCCCCGGCATGATCGAGGCGTCCGCGCGGTGGCACGGGCGCCTTCGCTCTTGGCGACCGCATCGGTTCCGGGCCCGGAGACGCGCATCCAATTTCGATCGTCACCCCGGACTTGCCAGGGTCCACTGTGCCGCATCGACGAAATTAGAGCCTCTTGTCCCGTGTCTGGCCTCCCCGTGCCCCCCGGAACAAGTTCGGGGTGACGATAGAATTACGACAAGCGCCACCGTCATTGGCGGCTGCGTTTGCGGTCGCCCTTTCGTCTGGAACGGACATCCTACATCACCCGGGACCTATCTTGGCGGAAGGTCACAAAGGCCATGACATGGGCGGCACAGGCACCGGGCATGCCGCATCCTTGTTGCGTGGATACCCATCCAGGTCGCTCCTATATTTCCTACCGAGACAAGGAGCGCCGAACATGCCCCGGAGCGTGGGCAGCCCAGCAGGCGAAACCCTACATTGCAAGGTGCACGTTCCGCACGAACGAAAGGGGCGGACGCCCCCCGGCATCCGCCCCTTCCCTGATCCCTGGCCGCTTCGCTACTGGGCGAAGCTCTTGACCAGCGATCCGGCGACCAGCGCCCAGCCATCCACCAGCACGAAGAAGATGATCTTCATCGGCAGCGATATCGTTGGCGGCGGCAGCATCATCATGCCCATCGCCATCAGCACCGCCGACACCGCCAAGTCGATCACCAGGAACGGCAGCAGCAGCAGGAAGCCGATCTCGAAGGCACGGCGCAACTCCGAGATCATGAAGGCCGGCGCCAGCGTGGTCAGCGGCGTCTCGGCGCGGTTCTGGATCTTCTTGCCCCCCAGGTCGGCGAACAGCTTGAGGTCGCTGTCCCGCACCTGGCCGAGCATGAACTTGCGGAAGGGCTCGGCCGTCCGTTCAAAGGCCTGGCTCTCGGTGATCCTGCCCTTGGTATAGGGATCGACGCCCTGGCTCCATGCCTTCTCGAAGGTGGGCGCCATCACGAAGAAGCTGAGGAACAGCGCCAGGCTGATGATCACCGGGTTGGGCGGCACGCCCTGCGCGCCGATGCCGGTGCGCAGCAGCGAGAGCGCCACCACCATGCGGGTGAAGCTGGTGACGGTCATCAGCAGGCCCGGGGCCAGGCTGAGCACCGTCAGCATCAGCACCAGCTGGATCGCCTTGGCCGAGAGCGCGCCGTCCGCGCCGCCGATGTTGATCGTCGTGCCCTTGGCCTGGGCATAGGCCTCGGCCGGCATGAGGATCAGGGCGGCAAGGGCCGCCGCGAGGAGCCTATGCATCGAGCGCGGCCCGCACCGCGGCGCGGTTCCATCGCGTGGTGTTGCGCTGCTCGCGGACGCGCTTGGGCGCGCGCGGCGGATGGGCATTGCGTGCGGCGGCGGCAGTCGCGGCCCGCGCGGCCACCGCCCTGGGCAGCTCCGCCAGCCTGGGCAGATCGACCAGCCGGGCGAAATTGGCGCCGAGCGCGGCGATGTCCTCGGCGAGATTGGCCGCCGGCGCGGGTTCCGCCGCCGGCGGGGGCATCACCGGCTCGGGCGCGACGATGCCGCTCTCGATCGTCGCCTGCCCCTCGGGGCCGAACATCACCAGATGCTCCATCCCGTCGCGGCGGATCAGCGCGACCGAGCGCTTGCCGTCGACCGACAGACGCTCGACGATCTCGATCCGCTTGCGGCGCGTGCTGGTCACGCGGCCGGGCAGCTTCACGTCGTAGCGCTTCACGAACCACAGCGCGCCGGCGAGCATGCCGAGCACCATCCCGAGCGCACCCAGCGTGCGCAGCATCGACAGGATGTCCATCAGTTGCGCTGCTTCTTCACGAGTTCGGTGATCTCGAGCGACATCACTTCGCCGTCGACCAGGACCACGCCCTTCGCGACGAGTTCGTCGTTCACATATACGAGCGAGGGATCGTCCTGGCTGCTTTCCAGCGGGATCATCGCGCCGCGGCTCATCTGCAGGACCTGGCGGATCGGCACATTGGCCGAGCCCAGCACGATCGACATATCGACCATAATTCCGTCGAGCACTGACATGCGTGTTCCTTTCAGGAGGACTTATAGGAACCTTTTTTCCGCGCCCGGCGCCCGGCCCGGCAATTTTTGCCTACAATGGAGGAAACGGCCCGTCGGGCCTGCGTGGAAGGACGATCATGGACCTCAAGACCTCGCTCGGCATCTCCGCCTCGGGCCTGCGCGCGCAATCGCTGCGCATGCGCGTGATCGCGGAAAATCTGGCGAACCAGGACTCGGTGGCGGATACGCCGGGCGGCAATCCCTATCGCCGCCGCGTCGCCAGCTTCCAGTCCGAGGTCGACCGCTCGACCGGCGGCCTGGGCGTCAAGGTCAAGGCCATCGAGAACGACAAGTCGGACTTCGTGAAGGTCTACCAGCCCGGCCATCCGGCCGCGGACAAGGACGGCTATGTTATGAAGCCCAACGTCAACGGCCTGATCGAGACGGCCGACATGAAGGCGGCGCAGCGCAGCTACGAAGCCAATCTCAATGCCATCGAGGCCGCCAAGAGCCTGACGATGCGCACCATCGACCTCCTCAAGTAAAGGATACCCAGAATGTCCATCGGAGCACTTGATGCGATGTCGGCCTATGGCCGCGTCGCCGGCCTTGGCGGCAACAGCAAGACGGACCCGATCAAGACCGGCGGCAGCGCCGGCGGCTTCGGCGCGATGGTCGAGGACATGGTCACCGGCACCGCCGACCAGCTGCGCACGGCCGAGAAGGCCTCGGCCCAGCAGGTCGCCGGCAAGGGCGACCTGATCGACGTCGTCACCGCGATCGGCGCGGCCGAGACCGCGCTCGACACCATGGTCGCCGTGCGCGACCGCGTGGTGAACGCCTATTCCGACATCATGCGGATGCAGATCTAGGCGCGATGCTGCCGTCGCAGGTCCTCGCACTGGCGCAGAGCGCGCTGATGCTGGTGCTCACCATCGCGGGTCCGCTGCTGCTGACCTCGCTGATCGTGGGCACCATCATCGGCCTGCTCCAGGCGCTGACGCAGATCCAGGAAACCACGCTCACCTTCGTGCCCAAGCTGCTCGCCATGGGGCTGGTGCTGCTGCTGATGCTGCCCACGATCGGACAGGCGCTGAACGATTTCATGACGAGGATCGGCAGCCTGATCGTGACCGCCGGATGACGCTGCCCCCCGACCTGGCGCTGCAGGCATCGGCCTTCTTCATCGTCTTCGCCCGGGTGGGCGCGGTGCTGATGCTGCTGCCCGTGTTCGGTGACGACGCGATCCCCGGCCGCATCCGGCTGATGATCGCCTTCGCGCTGTCGGCGGCGATGTACGGCCTGGTCGGCGCCCCGGCCCGCGTGGCGGTGGAAGCCGGGGCGGCGCTGCCCGCGGTGCTCGTTGCCGAGCTGATGACGGGCCTGGCCATGGGCATGATCGTCAAGATCCTGTTCTTCGCCGTCGCCATGGCGGGTTCGGTGATCTCAACCCAGATCGGCCTCTCCTCCGCGGTGATCTTCGATCCCGCGCAGAGCAGCGCGGCGCCGCAGCTCTCCAAGTTCGTCGCCATGGCCGCCGCGCTGGTGTGCATGGGCATGCAGGTCCATCACCTGTGGCTGGGCGCGATCGTGCACAGCTATCAGAGCTTCCCGGTCGGCGGGCTGCCGCCGGCGCATGATTTCGCCATGCTCGCGGTCGAGGCCATCGGCCGCTCGATGACGCTGGGGCTGAGCCTGGCCGCGCCCCTGCTCATCTACGGCATCGTCTTCAACGTCGCGCTCGGCCTGGCGGCGCGCGTCGCCCCGGCGATCCAGGTCTTCTTCATCGCCCAGCCGCTCAACCTGCTGCTCGGCATCAGCCTCACCGCCGCCACGCTCGGCACCATGCTCACCTTCTTCGCCCGCGCCATGGGCGATGCGATGCAGGGAGGCTGGTGATGTCCGGCGACACCGACCAGGACGACAAGACTCACGATCCGACGGACAAGAAGCTCGAGGACGCACGCGCGAAAGGCGATGTGCCGATGGCGCCCGAGATGCGCCACGCGGCGATCTTCGTCGGCATGCTCGTGGTGATGGGCGGCCTGGGCACCTACACGCTGCAGATGATGGGCACGCTGTTCGTGCGCCTGTGGGGCAGCGCCGACGATTTCCGGATGGAGCCGCAGGGCGCCGAGAGCTTCGTGACCGGCGTGATGCGCGCCAGCGCCTTCGCGCTGCTGCCGATCCTGGGCACGCTGTTCGGCATCGCGCTGCTGGGTGGCATACTTCAGGGCCGGCCGATGCTCAGCTGGAGCCGGGTGAAGCCCAAATGGTCGAAGCTCAATCCCGCGAGCGGCGCCAAGCGCATGTTCGGCAAGCAGGCGATGATGGAGTTCGCCAAGACGCTGGCCAAGCTCTGCCTGGTCGGCGGCGTGGCGGCGTATCTGGCCTGGCCCCATGCCGCCACGATCGATGCCATGGTGGGCGCAGACCTGCAGCAGGTGGGCAGCGCCACGCACGGCATCGTCTATTCGATGCTCCGCCCGATCGCGATGCTGGTGGGCGCGCTCGCCCTGTTCGACTTCGTCTGGCAGCGTCGCACGTTCCTGCAACGGATGCGCATGAGCCTCCAGGAGATCAAGGACGAGCACAAGCAGAGCGAGGGCGATCCCCACATCAAGGCGAAGGTCCGCCAGATCCAGATGCAGCGCTCGCGCGGCCGCATGATGCAGAACGTGCCCAAGGCCAGCGTGGTGATCACCAACCCGACCCATTATGCCGTGGCGCTGCACTATGACCATGGCCAGATGGCGGCGCCGGTGGTGGTCGCCAAGGGCGTCGACGGGATCGCGCTCAAGATCCGCGAGATCGCGGGCGAGCATGGCATCCCGCTGGTCGAGAACCGCCCCCTCGCCCGCGCGCTCTATGCCAGCGCCGAGATCGATCGCCCGATCCCGGTGGAGCATTATGCCGCGGTCGCCGAAGTGATCAGCTATGTGCTGAAGATCGCGAAGAAGCGGCGCTGAGCGCCCCTTCCCCGCGATACTTCGGAGTTCCTCAGAACTTCAGGCGCGCGCCCGCCGAAAGCACGATGGCATGGGCGTCGCGCAGCTCGCCGTCGGTGAGGATCGGCGTCTGCGCGGCGGTGCCCGCATAGGCGGCGGTCACCCGGTCGATCGGCGCGTCGGCAAAGGTGACATAATTGGCGGCCAGGTCGAACGAGAGCTTCTTGTTCGCCGCGAGGCTGCCGCCCACGCCGAAGTTCCAGCGGTTCGAATCCGGCACCCGGGCATCGCGCTCGCCGTCCTGGGTCGGCGTGATCGCGCGCTGGACGCCGGCGCGCAGCGTCACCTTGGGCGACAGGGCATAGTCGACGCCGCCGGCATAGCTCCAGCTGGTGCGGTAGTTCTCGGGGATCGCCTGGTTGACCGGCGCGCCCAGGCGGATCGCGTCGAACTTGTCCCAGCCATAGCGGATCACCTGCGCGTTCAGGGTCAGCTTGTCGGTGGCCGCGAAACGCGCGCCGACGATCGCCTGGGACGGGGTGTAGAACTTCGCCTCCACGCCCGAGAGCTGCATGTTCGACGTGGCGAGCGGGCCCACCAGGCCGGAGACGGTGAGGTCGCCCTTCAGCGTGTGCTCGATCGCCGACTTGTAGCTGAGGCCCAGGGTGAAGCGGCGCGAGTGCAGCTGCACGCCGGCCGTCCAGCCGAGATCCCAGCCGTCGCCCTTCAGCTCCTGGTGCCCGTCGGGCAGCACCGCCGCCAGATTGGGCAGCGCGTTGCTGAGGCTGGCATCGGTATATTCGATGTTCAGCCCGGCGCCGACGCGCAGCCAGTCGGTCACCGCCACGCCGATGCTGGGCTGGATGTCGATCGTGCGCAGCTTCGTCCGGTCGGCGCTGTAGCGCGCCCAGCTGTCCGCCGGATAATCGGTGGTGAAGCTGTAGGGCGAAGTGATCGACACGCCGAGCGCGATGCGGTCGTTCAGCGGCACGGCGATCGCGCCCGAGGGGAGCACGCCGTTGTTGATCGGATTGCGGGTGACGCCGTTGCCGCCCACCGGCGCGGGCGGCTGGCCCGGGCGGACGATCAGCGTGCCGCTGTCGGCAACCTCGCCGCGCGGCAGGATGACCGAGGCGGAGATCGTCGCGTCGCCGCTATCGATGCCGCCGATCGCGGCGGGGTTCCACCAGATCGACGCGGCGCCGGTATCGGCGGCCTCGCCCGAAAAGGCACGGCCGGCCGCGCGGGCCGATTGTTCCTGGAGATAGAAGGCCTGGGCCTGGGCAGCCTGGGAGAAGCCGAGCAGCGCGGTCAGCGCGCTGCCGGCGGCCAGCGAATATTTGAAGGGGGACATCGGGGTAATCCTTGTACGCGTACGGATACTGAGAACTCGGAAACGCGTGTCAGCGCACGCGGGTCCAGGTCTGGGTGCGGCAGAAGGGCTTGAACACGCAGCCGCGCAGATTGAGCTGGTCGTTGCCGGTCATGGTGATCTCGGCGCTATAGGTCTTGCCGTCCTCGGCATTGTAGATCTTGCCGCCATACCAGCCGCCATTCTGCGCGCTGAAGCCGGACAGGATCTGCAGGCCCATCAGCTTGCGCGTGCGCAGCGCCGCATTGCCGTTGTTGCTGTCGGGCAGGTTCGGATTGGTGCGCAACTTGTCCGACCCGACGATCTTGCCACAGATCGACGCGCCGCACCGGGTGATCTCGACGATACCGTTGTGAACGGGGGTCTTCCAGCGGCCGACCACGGCATCGGCGGGCTGGAGCGCGGGGGCCGCCGCGACGGCAAGCCCCATCAGCAAAGCCAACATAGGCATACTCTCCTCGAGGGGACTCCATGCCGCGCTCTGCCGGCCAGTCATGGAAGGAACGGCATCGCCCTTTCGAACGCGAAACCGGTGGCGCCTCCCTAGGTTCCAAAGATCCGGTATGCAATTGCGTTCGGATTTGAAACTGAAAAGCCGAGGATGCCGTAGCGGAATGAGGCGCGCGGATCAGGCCTTGAGATCGAGCTTGGCCAGCTCGACTCGGACGCGCAGCTCGATATCGGAGAGGATCGCGGCGAGCGCGGGATCGTCGGTGCGCTCGAAAGTCTCGGACCATTCGACGATCGCCTGGAGCCGCGCCGGGCTGACCACCCCGGCGACCAGCTCGCGGTGGAGCTGGTCGAGCATGTCGATGCCGCGCTGGGCATCGACCGCCTGCTTGCGGCGGCGCTCGATCGTCGGATCGGCGGCGGCGAGCGTGACGAGCATGGCGACCGAGGGGTTGAGCGCCTGGGTGGTTCCCGCGCCCGCTCCCGGGGGCAGGGGCGCCGGTGCCGCGGTGGCTTCCCCCTCGCCCACCGAGAAGCCGGGCGCGGCCTTGGGCAGCGCCGCCATCAGGCTGTGCAGCAAGGGTGCCTGCAGGTTCTCGATCCGCACGAAAACTCGTCCTCCGGGCCCGCATGGCCCTTCTTCTATCCTATAAGAGAATTATCGGAAATTTTCCACTTCCAGGGGTTATATGCTGCGCTTCGCCGCTCCCATGATCGCCCTGCTGCTGAGCCTGGGCCTCGCACCAACCGCCATGGCCCAGACGCGGATCAAGGACGTCGTCAACGTCGAGAACGTCCGCGACAACCAGCTGGTGGGCTATGGCCTGGTCGTCGGCCTGGCCGGCACGGGCGATCGCCTGCGCAACACGCCGTTCACCGAGGAATCGATGCAGGCCATGCTCGAGCGCATGGGCGTGAACATCCGCGGGACCGAGATGAAGACGCAGAACGTCGCCGCCGTCTCGATCACCGCGACGATGCCGCCCTTTGCCCGCTCGGGCTCGCGGATCGACGTCCAGGTCTCGGCGCTGGGCGACGCGACCAGCCTGCAGGGCGGAACGCTGATCGTCTCGTCGCTGCGCGGCCTCGATGGCGAGATCTATGCGGTGGCGCAGGGCAATGTCGCGGTCTCCGGCTTCAAGGGCCAGGGTGCCGCCGCCAGCGTGAGCCGGGGCGTGACCACCTCCGCCCGCATCGCCGGCGGCGCGATCATCGAGCGCGAGGTGCCCTATTCGCTCCTCTCGGCCAATGGCCTGAAGCTGGCGCTCAAGAACCCCGACTTCGCCACCGCCGACCGCATCGCCGGCGCGATCAACTCGAAATATCCGGGCAGCGCCGCGGTGCTGGACCCGGCGACGGTGCAGCTCACGGCAGGTTCGAACTTCGTCGGCAACGTGATCGACCTGGTCACCCGCATCGGCGAGCTGTCGGTCAAGGTCGATCAGCCGGCGCGCGTGGTGATCAACGAAGCCTCGGGCACGGTGGTGATGAACGCCGACGTGCGGATCACGCCGGTGGCGATCGCCCAGGGCGGCCTGACCATCACCGTGACCGAGAGCCCGCAGGTCTCGCAGCCGGCACCATTCTCGAACGGCCAGACCACGGTGGTGCCGCGCACCAACGTGCAGGTGAACGACGGCAACGGCGCCAGCCTGGCGATGGTCGACGGCGCCAGCCTGCAGACGCTGGTGAGCGGGCTCAACACGCTGGGCGTCTCCCCGCGCGACCTGATCACGATCCTTCAGGCGATCAAGAGCGCCGGCGCCCTCCAGGCCGATATCGAGGTGCAGTGATGCGCGACGTGACTTCCCCCACCGGGCCGCAGGTCCCGGCCACGACGAACAATCCGAAGCTCGACGCCAAGAACCGCGAGACCGCGAAGAATTTCGAGGCGGTGTTCCTCGGCCAGATGACCCAGCTCATGCTCGAGAGCGTGCAGCAGGGCGACGGGGAATTCTCCGGCGGGCACGGCGAGGAAATGTTCCGCGGCATCCTGGCCGAGAAGCTGGGCAACGCGATCGCCAATCGCGGCGGCATCGGCCTGGCGCCGGTGGTGCTCGACCAGATCATCAAGCTCCAACAGGGTAACAAGTAAATGACCGAGCAGCTCATCGACGCGATGGTGTCCCTCACCCACATCATGGAAGAGGAGAGCGATCGGCTGGGCCGGGGCCCCTATTTCCCCGAACTGCCCGAGATCGCCCAGGCCAAGCTGCGCCTCACCGGCCGGATCGAGGCCGAAGTGGCGCGGATGAAGCGCGAGGCGCCCGACGACTGGGCCGAACGGCTCGATCCCGAAGCGCGGGAAACGCTGGCCGAGGCCAGCCGCGGCCTGCGCGACGCCTCGGCCGTGAATGCCCGGATCCTGGCGCGCCAGATCGAGCTTTCGGTCGAGATGATGGGCGCGATCGCCGCCGAGGCCCAGCGCCTGACGGGCAGCCGCAGCATGACCTATGGCGCCTGTGGCGGCCTGGGCGGAATGGACGCCCCGGCGCCGATCTCGATCAACGCGCGGCTCTGAAATCTCCTGCGCTGCGCCGCTATTGCGCGGCGCGGAAGTTTCCGAAGTTTGCACTATGGGACGGATGCGGAGTCCGGCGTTCGCCGGGATGGCGGCCCGCCCCTTCCCGGCCACGCTTGCGCAGCTGATCGCCGATGCCCTTGCCGAGCACCATACCGGCCGGCAGAACGACGTCGGACCGGTGGGGAGGGAGCGTACGCAGTCATGTGGCTGAAGCTTGTCGGCATCGCGATGGCGGGACTGAGTGTGCCGGCCGCAAGCGCGCAGGATAGCGGCACCAGCCGCCGGGCGCCGGAGCGGGTGAACACGACGATATCCGCTGCATGCAGCGGCAGTATCGTCGCGCTGCAGTATCGGAATGGCTATCGCGGCAATCCCTCGAAGTTCCTGGCCCTGACGGTGGATGGAAGGGCTGTCCCCGGTGCCCGCAACATCGTCCAGAGCATTGCGCGATCACGAGAGATATACACCGCGGAGGTCATGTACTGCTCCAGGGATCGAAAATCCGTGAATGCCGATATCGTCATCAATTTCTCGCGCGATGCATCCGCGAGCATCCGGCTGCCAAGCGTCAGTGTTTTTCACTTGAAGAACAATGCACTGACACATGAGAAGGGCGCTGCGGAACTCGCTTCCGCAGAAGAGGCGATTTCGACATCCGATGCCGTCGATTTGATGAGCGTCGATCCGCGATTGTCCTTTCGCACCAATCTGGATCCGGCCGACCTGGGATCGGTTGCCAAGCACGTTCGGATATCGTCCGTAGATCGCGCGAAATGGGCCACGATCTCCCAAGCGGTGCGCGGGCTATCCCCCAGAAAAACAACGTCGATATTGCCGGATGTCAGGATCGGCCTGGTATTTTACCGCCATGGCGCGCCCATTTTTTCACTTTTCTCCGAGAAACCCGGTGGCTCTTCGGAAAGGGTCCCCGCTTACCTGAACGGCGGGAAGGTCGATATCGCCACCTCCGCCCTCGACAAGCTGCTGTCGCTCGCTTCCAGGCACGAGTGACATGACGGCATCCAGGGGCGTCCGTGTCGCGCAGCCGCCGCATCAAGGCCGCGCAACAAAGGAAAAGGGCCCGCGATCCGCTCGCGGGCCCTTTCGCCTTCATCCATCGAAGCGGGCAGTTACCCGCCCTTCCCCACGGCCGTCTTCAGCATGCTCAGCTGCTTCCGATACAGGTTGGTCATCGCAGTGAAATCCGCCTGGACCTGGCCGAGCTTGAGCAGCTGGTCTTCCAGCGTGACGTTGTTGCCGTCGGGCTTGGTCTCGCTGATGTCCTTGTCGAGCACGATGCCGGCGCCGGCCGGCTGGATCGCGCCCAGGCCCTTCATGCCGGCGGTCAGCTCGACGCGCGGCTTGGCGACCCGGATGCTGCCGCTGCTGGCGCTACCGAGCAGATCCGAGAAATCGGCATCCTCCACCATGCGCGCCTTGAAACCCGGCGTCTCGCTGTTGGCGATATTCTGGGCGATCACGCGCTGGCGATCGGAGAGCGTCTCCATCTGGCGGCGGATGCCGGAGAGGATCGGGGGCATGTCCATGATCAGAATCCGTAGGTGGAGGGCGTGGAGCTGTTGAGACGGGCAAGCGCCGCCTGATAATTTGCCAGCTGGGCGTTCACGATCGCCGTGCTTTCCTTGCCGGTCGCGGCGTTCTTCTTGCTGCCGTCGATCATCTTCGCCTTGGTGTCGTCCCAGTAGAGCGAGCGATAGGCGGTCTGCGACATCGAGATCGCGTCCTTGATCTTGCCGAGCGCGGTCTTGGCCATGTCCGCCGTGGACAGGCTGAGCCCCTCGCCCAGATCCAGGCCGAAGCTGCCGCCCGGGCGCACCTTGGGCGCGTTGCTCGATACCGGCGCCTGGGTCGCGATGCGCTGCGGCTCCATGCCGAGCTTAGCGAGCGCGTCGCTGTCGCCGGTGCCGGCGAGCAGCTGCAACTGATGCCCCGACTTCATGGTGATGCGCAGCTGCTGGACGCCGTCGACCGCAGTGGCGGTGACGGTCGCCTTGGACGCGCCGAGCATGCCCTGCATGCGCGTGGCGATCGACTGGAGCGTGTCGTCGGCCAGGATGGTGAGCTTGCGGACCGCGCCGTCATCGGCCTTGAACGAGAAATAGTCGCCCGCCTTCAGCCCGGTCTGCGTCGTCACCTTGCTCGAGGCGACGGCGTTGATCGTGCCGCGCCCATAGCCGAGCGCCGAGACCGCGCTGGCGCCGCCCGTGTCGGCGGCGATGCGGACCGGCTCGGTGCGCAGCAGCGCCTGGCCGAACTGGGTGGTATTCTGCACCGTGCCGGTCGCGGCGTCGATCCGCGCGACGAAGCCATCGGTCGGGCCGCGGCGAGTGGCCGCCAGGTCGCCGGTGGTGCGGCCGCCGGCATAGAGCTCGCCGTTCATGAAGGCGATGCTGTCCACCTGATCGTCCGCCGCGGAGCCGAGATAGGTGGTGCTGGCGTTCGTCAGGCCGGCATCGATCCGCGTGACGAAGCCGTCGCGATTGCCGCTGATGCCGTTGACCTGGCTGCCCGCAAGCGCGGCCGAGGTCGCGCCGCCCACTGCGATCGTGCCGTCGTCGGCGATGGCGATGACGCGGGCATCGGCGGTGCCGAGAGCGAGGCTGCCCAGGTCGGTGGCCAGCGAGCTGCCCTGGAGCTTGCGGAGCTCCGCATTGCCGTCATGCGAGACGAGCGCGAGGACATTGCCGTCATCGTCGATCGCGAGCGCGTTGACGCTGTCGCTGCCCGGCCCGGTGAGGGTGCGGCGCTCGGCGATCTTGCCGTTCGCGCCGATGCGCGCGACGAAGCCGTCATTGCCGGCGGCGATGCGCCCGCCGACATAGACCGAGCCGTCGGCGCCGACCGCGACCGCCTTGGCAACGTCGGTGCCGGCCGAGCGGACCACGGTGGAGAATTTCTCGTCGCCGTTCGCGGCATATTTGGCGACGACCATGTCGCCATCGGTGGAGGCGCCACCGAAGCTGCCGGTGACCGTGCCGGCAACGACGATGCTGCCGTCGGGACCCAGGCTCACCGCCGCGCCGGTCGACGAGCCGGTGGCGCCGAGGCTGCGCTGCCACACGACATTGCCGGCGCCGTCCACCTTGGTGAGGAACAGGTTGTTGTCGCCGTCCGACAGATTGGCGCCGAGATCGCCCTTGGTGGTGCCGACGATATAGCTGTTGCCCTGCGCATCGGTGACCACCGCGGCGGCATCGGTATTGGCGTAGACGTTGCTGGTCGACGTCTTGACGGTCTTCACCTTGCCATCGAGATCGGTCGTGGTCGTGGTGATCGTCGTCGTCTTGCCGGCCGCCACGTTCTGCGCGGTCGCCTGGCGATCGAGCGCCTGGATCGTGCCCATCGCCACGCGCATATTGTCGCCCGCGGGATCGTCGAAGCGGAAGAGCTGGGTGGAGCTCGGCGCGTCGAGCGCGGTCTGGCCGGTGGCGACGACCAGCGCGTCCTTGGCATTGGTCTGGTCGAGCGTGACTTGCTCGATGCCGGTGGGGTTCGAAAGGGTGAAGCCCCATTTCCCCCCCTCGTTGGTCACCTTGAAGGTCGACTTCCAGCGCGGCACGGCATTGCCGCTGGCGTCGAGCTGGGGCGCGCCATTGGTGTCGAGATTGGGGATCGTGGCGATCGCGGCGTTGAACTGCGCCGCGACGGAATCGAGCGTGGGCGGCTGCGCGCCCTGCGACAGGTCGACGGTGACCGTCTGCGCCGCGACGCCGGGCTTGCTCAGCGTGATCGCGAACTGCTCGGTGCCGGTAAGGCCGGGGATCGCGTCACTGCGCGTCTTGACCAGCGGCTTGCCCTCGGTCTCGTAGACGCTGGTGGCGACCAGCTTGTTCGAAGTGACGCTGGACGCCGGCTTGCCATAGGCGAGCTTCACCAGGTCCGACGGCGCGGTGCTGAGATAGGATTGGAGATCGTCCAGACCCTTGAGGAAGGTCTTCTGCAGCTGAGCGCGCTGCGCGTCGGACGTGGTCTTGGCGCTCGCGGTCTCGGCGAGCACGCGCAGCTTGTCGAGCGCCTGATAGGCAGTGAAGCTGGTCTGCACGTCCTTGGGCAGGAAGGTGCCGTTGCCGTCGGTGGTGGCGGGCGTGATGATCGAGCGCAGCGCGGTGATCGCGGCGACCTGGCTGGAGTTGACCGGCAGCGCGGTGCCGCTCTTCCACGGCGCGACGGTGGCCGCGGTGGTGAACTGCGCCTTGGCCGCGCGCACGGCCTTGCTCTCATAGGCGATCGGCGAGACCGCCGAAGTCATGGTCGAGCTCGATCCCGTCAGGATGCTCAAGCCGATCAGGTTTCCAGATAAATTAACCATCTTCGCGATCCGCCCTGCCTGCCTTGCTCCTATAATAGAGGGAAAGCGGCCCCTGCCCGTGTGCGCGGCCGCAATTTTTCGCGAGGGAAACGAAAAAGCATGTCCGTGATGGCGCCGATCGCAGAACCGCCCGAACTGAAGCGCTACAGCGGCGCACAGCGCGCCGCCGCCCTGATGCTGGCGCTGGGCAAGGATCATGGCGCGCCGATCTGGGAACAGCTCTCCACCGACGAAGTGAAGGAGCTGTCGTCGACCATCGCCGGCCTGGGCCGCATCCCGGCCCAGGTGGTGGAGCATCTGCTCGTCCAGTTCACCAGCGAAGTCGCCTCGATGGCGACGCTGCACGGCAGCTACGAGACCACCGAGCGCCTGCTCACCGGCATCCTGCCGGGCGACAAGGTGAAGGAGATCATGGAGGACATCCGCGGTCCTTCCGGCCGCACGATGTGGGACAAGCTCTCCAATGTCAGCGAGTCCGTGCTCGCCGGCGCGCTGAAGCACGAATATCCGCAGACCGTGGCGGTGATCCTCTCCAAGCTGCGCCCCGACCATGCCGCGCGCGTGCTCTCCGAACTGCCGCGCGACTTCTCGGTCGACGTGATCATGCGCATGCTGCGCATGGAGACGGTGCAGAAGGACGTGATCAACCAGGTCGAGCAGACGCTGAAGACCGAGTTCATGACCAACCTCTCGCGCTCGCAGAAGCGCGATCCGCACGAGGCGATGGCCGAGCTGTTCAACTCGCTCGACCGCTCGACCGAGGAAGCGATGCTCACCGCGCTCGACAACCGCGCGCCGGACAGCGCCGAGCGGATCCGCGCGCTGATGTTCACCTTCGAGGATCTGGGCAACCTGCTGCCGCCGGCGATCTCGTCGATCGTCCGCAATGCCGACAAGCGCCAGATGGCGCTGGCGCTGAAGGGCGCGCCGGACAGCCTGAAGCAGCTGTTCTTCGGCGCGATGACCGAGCGCGCCTCGAAGCTGCTGCGCGAGGACATGGCGGGCATGGGCCCGGTGCGCGCCCGCGATTGCGAGGAGGCCCAGTCGGCGCTGGTGCGCCTGGCCAAGGACCTGGCGGACCGCGGCGAGATCCTGCTCGTCGACCCCAAGTCCGACGACGCGATGATCATCTAGAGGACATTGCCGATGAGCATGCACGCCCATGTCCATGTCGAGCGCTTCGGCTTCGACCGCATCTTCGCCGTGCCGCCCGGCCGCAGCGCGCCGATCGGCCCCGACGCCGCGCTCGAGGTGGCGACGCTGCGCGCCGAGCTGGCGCTGCTCAGGTCCGAGCAGGAATCCGCCCTCGCCCTCGCCCGCGCCCAGGGCTATGAGGCCGGGCTGGCCCAGGCGCGCGCCGAGCGTGAGGTCGCGCTGCTGAGCGCCGTCGACGCGCTCCAGGCCGGCATCGAAGTGATCGACGCGCAGTTCACCGAAGTCTCCGAGCGGGTGACCGGCGAAGCGGCCGAGATCGCACTCGCCGCCGCCGACATGATCGCGGGCCGCGCGCTCGAAACGGCGCCGGGCGCCGCGATCGACGAAGCGATCGGCCGGGCGCTCGGCCAGGTCGCACGCGGCACCGAGCTGCTGGTGCGCGTCCACCCGGACCTGCTGGAAGACATCGAGGGCCGCATTGCCGACCGCCAGTCGCGCGACCGCCGCAAGCTGAACCTTATCGTGGTGCCCGACGCCGATATCCCGGTGGGCGATGCCCGCATCGGCTGGGAGGAAGGCGGCCTGGCGCTCGATGCCGCCGCGCGGCGCGAAGCAGTGCTGACCGAGCTCGAGACGCTGCTCAAGGCGGCATAGGGCCTCCCGACCGAATATCCGTCATCCCGGCGAAAGCCGGGATCTCAGGCGGCAGGCGTTCGGCTTGCGGCACGAGATCCCGGCTTTCGCCGGGATGACGCTTCTGAGGAAAAGCGAGCGGGTAGAACCCACTAGGCAAAAATTTCCCCCGGCAAAAACTGCCGCCTCCCCCGCCCCTCTATAATGATCGCAAGGGGCATCCGCCCCGCCAGTTCCATCGAACGGGGCGACATTGGAAGCGATCAAGAACCTGGTGGGCCAGATCGGCCCCAAGCGGCTGATGCTGATGGGGGGAGTGGCGCTCGGGCTGCTCGCCGCCCTCGCCTTCGTCGCCACGCGCGGCTCGAACCAGAGCATGGGTTTCCTCTATACCGACCTCGATCCCTCGGCCGCTTCCGCGATCTCCGAGAAGCTCAAGGCGCAGAACGTCGCCTTCCAGCTTTCGGCCGACGGCACTTCGATCATGGCGCCGCAGGACAAGCTGGCCGAGCTCCGCATGAGCCTGGCCGGCGAGAAGCTGGGCGGCAAGATCGGCTATGAGGTGCTCGACCAGGAGCAGCCCTTCGGCGTCTCCGCCAGCCGCGCCAAGATGAACGAGACGCGTGCGATCGAGGGCGAGCTGGCCAAGTCGATCCAGACCATCCAGAACGTCACCGGCGCGCGGGTCCACATCGTGATGCCCGAGCGCGCCATGTTCGCCGAGGAGAGCCGCAAGGCGACCGCGGCCGTCACCGTGAAGACGCGCGGCCGCATCCCGAGCGAGACGGTGGCCTCGATCCGCTACCTCGTCTCCTCCTCGGTGCCCGAGCTTTCGCCCGATGCCGTCTCGGTCGTCGACCAGACCGGCGCGCTGCTCGCCCGGGCCGGCGATCCCAGCACGGCCAGCGCCGGCGATGCCGACCAGCGCCAGCAGGCCGTGGAAGGCAAGCTGCGCGACGAGATCGAATCGCTGCTCGAGCCGATCGTCGGCCAGGGCAAGGTCCGCGCCGAAGTCTCCGCCCAGATCGACCGCGACCAGTCGCGCGAGGAATCGCACGTCTTCGATCCCGACAAGCAGGTGATCGCCCGCCAGGTGAGCGTGGAGACCGGCGAGCAGAACCGCGAGACCGATGTCGGCGCGCAGACCGCCTCGGTCGGCAACCAGCTGCCCGCCGCGCAGACCGCCGCGGCCAACACCCCGGGCGCCTCGCGCCAGTCGGGCAGCAACCAGAATTCGGAAGACACGACCTACGACAACAGCTCGACCAGGACGGTCACCGTCCGCACTCCGGGCAAGGTGACGCGCCTGAGCGTCGCGGTGATGGTCGATGGCGGCGACAAGGGCCTGCCCCAGCCGCAGATCGACCGGCTGCAGCGCCTGGTCGAGAATGCCGTGGGCGCCGACACCCAGCGCGGCGACAGCGTCGTCGTCGAGAGCATGAAGTTCAACACCGGCGAAGCCCCCGCCGACGCCACGACCAGCTTCCTCTCGTCGCTGCCGATGGACCGGATCTGGGGCCTGCTCCAGCTGGTGGTGATCGGCGCGGTCGGCCTGCTCGCGCTGCGCATGCTGAAGCCCAAGCCCGCTCCCGCCTCGGAGATGGCGGAGGCTCCGGTCGCGCTGCCCACCCATTCGCCCGAGATGCTCGCACTCGCCGAGCGCGCCGCCGACGGCGACGTGGAGGCGATGGCCCAACTCGAAGCCATGACGCCGTCCGACGTGCCGCAGCTCGATCAGGAGATCGCGCTCGCCCAGGTCGACGGCCGCATCAAACTCTCCGCGCTCAAGCGCATCGGGGACGCGATCGCCGCCAGCCCGCCCGAGGCGGCCTCGGTGATCCGTCAGTGGATGAACGCATAGGATCAGACCCATGGATACCGAACCCCACGACATCATTCCCACCGATCCCGCGATCGACCAGCCCGCGCCCGTGCTCGAGGATTTCGACAACCAGGGCGGCGCCGAGCCCCATCATGGCGGCGAAGGCCTGGAAGCCGTCCATGACGTTCCGGTGCGGGTGCAGGCAGTGCTGGGCCGCGCCCGCATGCCGATCGGCGAGCTGCTGCACCTGGGTGCCGGCACCGTGGTCGAGCTCGACCGGCGCGTCGGCGAGCCGGTGGACATCTTCGTCAACGACCGGCTGATCGCTCGCGGCGAAGTCGTGCTGATCGACAATGCCCTCGGCGTGACTCTCACCGAGATCGTCCGGGCCGAGCCTTGACGATGGGACCGATCCGGATGTTGCTGATCGGCGCGCCGGGCAGCGAGTTCCGCCGCGCGGCGGAACTGGCACAGGGCGCCGGCGCGGAGGTCACCATGGCCGATGCCCCTGCCCCCGCGCTGGAAGCGCTGCGCGAGCAGGGCGCCGATCTCGTGATGATCGACGTGCTGGAGGATGTGGTGGGCTTTCTGGGCGACCTGCGCCGCGAGCGCTTCGTCGTGCCCGTGCTGGCCTGCGGAATATCCGCCCCCGCCGAGCGGGCGGTGGCGGCGATCCGTGCCGGCGCCCGCGACTATGTGCCCCTCCCCCCGCAGCGCGAGCTGATCGCGGCGGCCATCGCCTCGGTGGTGGAGCGCCAGGCGCAGGTGCCCATTGGCGGCCATCCGGTGCTCGATCGCGCCATGGCGCTCGCCGCCGCCGTCGCGCCGAGCGGCGCCCCCGTGCTCGTCCTGGGCGGCAAGGGCAGCGGCAAGGAGATGATGGCGCGCCAGATCCACCGGCTCTCCGGCCGGCCCGATCCGATCGTCTCGGTCGAATGTGCCGGCGTTGCCGCCGATGTGCTCGAATCCGAGCTGTTCGGGCACGAGGCGGGTGCCTTTCCCGGTGCTGCGGCGCGCCGGGTCGGCCGGCTCGAAAGCGTCCGGGGCGGCACGATCTTCCTGCGCGAAGTGGGGGCGCTCGCGCCCGCCACCCAGGCCCGGCTGCTCGCCGCGCTGATCGAAAAGCGCTTCGGCCGCCTGGGCGGCGAAGCCGAGGTGCCCTTCACCGCGCGGCTGATCGCCTCGACCAGCATGGACCTGGAGGCCGCGGTGGCGGCGGGCAGCTTCCGCGAGGACCTCCTCGTGCGGCTGAGCCTGGCACGCATCGCAGTGCCGCCGCTCGCCGAGCATGACGACGATATCGCCGCGCTGGCCGGGCACTTCATTGCCCAGTTCGCCCGGGGAGACGGGCTCGTCCCGCGCCCGCTCTCGGAAGACGCGATCGCGGTGCTGCGCGCCTATGGCTGGCCCGGCAACATCCGCGAACTGAAGGAATGCATCCACCGCGCCGCGCTGCTGGCCCATGGCCCGCAGATCGAGGCCGAGGACCTCACCCGCGCCGACGGGTCGTCGCTCGCGGCGCTGGTCTCGCTGCCGGGCCCCGACGGGCGGATCGAGGTCGACGGCCTGATCGGGCGCACGGTGGAAGAAGTGGAGCGCGAGCTGATCCTGGGCACGCTCGAGCGCTGCCACGGCAACCGCACCTCCGCCTCGAACATCCTCGGCATCTCGGTGCGCACGATGCGCAACAAGCTGCGCACCTTCATCGAGGGCGGCATCACCGTGCCGCCCGCCGCATGAACGCCTACCCGCTCTTCGCCGTCCAGCGCCTGCGCCTGCCGCAGGCGGAGGCCGAGATGCCTGAGAGCAGGCCCGCCGCGGCGCTCTGCCACCGCTTCACGCTGGGCCAGAGCGGCCCGGCGCCCGCCAAGGCCGTTTGGAAAGCACGACCCTGATGCCCCCTGCGATCCTGAACTTCCTGAACAAGCTCGGCCTCAACCGCGACATCGCGCTCGCGGGCGGCGTGGTCGCGATCATCGCGATGCTGATCCTGCCGATCCCCGGCTGGCTGCTCGACCTGGGCCTGGCGCTGTCGATCACTGTGTCGGTGATGATCCTGATGACCGCATTGTTCATCGAGAAACCGCTCGAGCTCAGCGCCTTTCCGACGATCCTGCTGGTGGCGACGATGCTGCGGCTGGGCCTCAACCTCGCCTCGACGCGCCTGATCCTCACCCATGGGCATGAGGGGCCCGACGCCGCCGGCGGCGTGATCGGGGCGTTCGGCGAGTTCCTGATGGGCGGCGAGGTCATTATCGGCCTCACCATCTTCATCATCCTGATCGTCATCAACTTCGTCGTCATCACCAAGGGCGCCGGGCGCATCGCCGAAGTCGCGGCGCGCTTCAGCCTCGATTCCATGCCCGGCAAGCAGATGGCGATCGACGCCGACCTTTCCGCCGGCATGATCAACGAGGACCAGGCCAAGGCCCGCCGCGCCGAAGTGGAGGCCGAGAGCGGCTTCTACGGCGCGATGGACGGCGCCTCGAAATTCGTGAAGGGCGATGCGATCGCCGGCCTGCTGATCACCGCGGTGAACATCATCGTCGGCCTGACCATCGGCGTCGTCTCGCACGGCGTGCCGATCGGCGAGGCCTTCCACACCTATACGACCCTGACTGCCGGCGACGGCCTGGTCAGCCAGATCCCGGCGCTGATCATCTCGATCGCCGCGGGCCTGCTCGTCTCCAAGGGCGGCGTGAAGGGGAAGACCGGCGCGGCGCTGGGCGACCAGCTGGGCCGCTATCCCAAGGCCTTCGGCATGGTCTCGGTCCTGATGGGCGCGCTGGCGATCATGCCGGGCATGCCCTTCCTGCCCTTCGCCATCTTCTCGGCCGCATCGGGCTTCGCCGCCTGGCGGATGAGCAGGAACGCCGCCGCCAAGGCCGCGCTGGAAAAAGCCGTGGCCGCGCAGGAACAGGCTCAGGCCGCCGTGGTCGAGCAGCCGATCTCGCAGACGCTGGCGATCGACGCGGTGCGCATCGAAATCGGCTATGCCCTGCTGCCGATGATCAACGACGAGCAGCGCGAGCCGCGCCTCGACGATCAGGTGCGCGCGCTGCGCCGCCAGATGGCGACCGATTTCGGCTTCGTGCTCCCCTCGGTCCGCATCATCGACAATATGGGCCTGAAGCCCAACGAATATGTCATCACGATCAAGGAGACCGAGGCGGCGCGCGGCGAGATCCGCGTCGACAAGCTGCTGATGATCAATCCGGGCGGCGGCCCGGCCGGCCTGCCCGGCGAGACGACCACCGAGCCGGTGTTCGGCCTCCCCGCCCTCTGGATCGATCGCGAGCTGCGCGACGAGGCCGGCTTCCGCGGGCTCACCGTGGTCGAGTGCGGCACGATCATCACCACCCATCTGACCGAGCTGGTGAAGGAGAATATCGCCGACCTGCTCTCCTATGCGGAAACGCAGAAGCTGCTGACCGAAGTCCACAAGGATTCGGAGAAGCTGGTCGCCGACATCATCCCGGCCAAGGTCTCGATCTCGAGCGTGCAGCGCATCCTGCAGAACCTGCTGGGCGAAGGCATCTCGATCCGCGACGTGCCGACGATCCTGGAAGGCATCGCCGAGGCGGCGCCGCTGACCAGCAACCTGACCCAGATGACCGAGCATGTCCGCTCGCGCCTGGCCCGGCAGATCAGCGCGTCGCAGGTGCGCGGCGAGGCGATCCCGGTGGTGACGCTGTCGCCCGAATGGGACCAGGAGTTCGCCGAGAGCATCCTGGGCCAGGGCGACGAGCGCCAGCTGGCGATGGCGCCGTCCTCGCTCCATCGGTTCATCGCGCATGTCCGCGAGACCTATGACCGGCTGGCGCAGGACGGCGAGATCCCGTGCATGCTGACCAGCCCCGCGATCCGCCCGTTCGTCCGCTCGATCATCGAGCGCGTGCGGCCGGCCACGGTGGTGCTCTCCCAGAACGAGATCCACGCCCGTGCCCGCATCCGCGCGCTGGGCACGATCGGCTGAGCACGGACCGTTTCACCGGCGAACATCCTATAATGAAGAATGCGGGCTCCGATGCCCGCCCATGAGGCGCGTGCATGCAGATAAACACTATCGGATTTCCCGCGGGTCTCCTCGGTGCAGGGAGCGCCGATCCCGTCGCCGGCATCGGCTTCGCGCAGATGCTCGGCGCGCCGGGCAATCCCGTCGCCGTCGGCACCGGCCTCGCGCCGCCACCGGCCGCCAATGACATGCTCGCGCCCGCCACGCCGCTGAACATGGCGCAGCTGCTCACCACCGCCGCGCCGGCGGCAGCCGCGGAAGCTCCGCCGGTCGAGGTGACACTGCCGCAGCCCGCCGCGCCGGCGGAAGCCCCGCCCGCCATGGGTGCGCAGCCCCCGGCGAGCACGCTACCGGCCGTGGTGGAAGATCCCGCCGCCATATCCGGCAAGCCGCCGCTGCCGGGCGCGGAGGCCAAGCCGGCCAAGCCGGCCAAACCGGCGGCGAATGCCCTGCCCGCACCCGCCGAACCCGCGATCGACACGCCTCCCACCCCGGCCGCCCAGACCGGCGAGCAAGCCCAGGCCGTGCAGCCGGAAGAGCCCAAAGCCCCGGTCAAGCGCGGCCCGCCCGTGACGAACACCGAGGACGAACTGCCGGCCGCCGATCCCGCGGCGGTCGCGGGCAATGCGCAGGCCGCCGAAATGGTCGCGGTCGCCATCGTCCAGGCACCCCCGCACCCCGAGCTCGCGGCCAGGCCACAGCCTGCGCCGACCCGCCAGATCGGCGAGAGCTCCTCCCCCGTGCGCAAGGCCGATGCCGTGCGCGGCGGCCAGGGCGCTGCGCAGGCCCCCGAGCCCTCGGCCGCCAGCGACAAGATCCAGGCCGCAACGCCAACGATCGCCGGCAAGCCGGGCGCCGGGAAGGACAACGCACAGGGCGACGATCGCGGCCAGGCACCGGCCTTCACGCTGCGCCACGACGCGCCGACGGCGCCGACGGCGCCGCATGGCGCTACCGACACGCCCCGCACCCAGGCGGCTCCCGCGATGGCCACGGCCGAGCCGGTGCTCGCGGCGCGCCCCGGCCATCTCGGCCAGGCGCTCGGCGTCGAGATCGCCCACAAGGTGGAGGCCGGCGAGGACATGCTGCGCGTGCGGCTGAGCCCGGACAGTCTCGGCAAGGTCGAAGTGACGCTGTCGTTCGACGATGCGGGCACGCTGCGCGCCACGGTGCGCGCGGACAGCGCCCATGCGCTCGACCTGCTCCGCCAGGACGCGCCCGATCTGGGCCGCGCGCTCGACCAGGCGGGCATCCGCGCCGACGCGCAGAGCTTCCGCTTCGAGAGCCGCACCGGGGACGGCAGCGCGCAGGCACAGCAGCAGCAACAGAACCAGAACCAGAACCAGAATTCCTCCGCCGGCCAGCACGCCGCCAGTGACGAACCCGATACGACCGACATCGCCTATCGCAGCATTCGCGGCGACGGGCAGGTCGATCTCCTCGCCTAGGAGCAACCAGCATGACCACCGTCAACAACACCACCAATACGCCGGCGACGAACGGCACGGCCAATGCATCGAGCACCGGCCTCAACGGCGACTTCACGATGTTCCTGAAGCTGCTGACCACCCAGATGCAGAACCAGGACCCGCTGAGCCCGATGGACACGGCCCAGTACACCCAGCAGCTGGTGCAATATTCGCAGGTCGAGCAGTCGATGGCGCAGACCAACACGCTCAAGTCGATCCTGTCGGCGCTGGGCACCCAGAACCTCACCCAGGCCTCGTCACTGATCGGCCGCGCGGTGGAAGTGGATTCGCCCATCGCCGGGCTCACTGCAACACAGGCGGCGCAGTGGAGCTGGAGCACGCCGCGCGACGCCGCCTCGGTGGTCGCCACGATCAGCGACGCTTCGGGCAAGGTCGTCGATACCCGCACCGTGCAGGTGACCGGCAACAGCGGCACGCTCGCCTGGGACGGCCTGACCTCGAACGGCCGCGAGATGCCGGCCGGCAAATATTCGCTGTCGCTCAAGGCGCTCGACAGTTCGGGCAATCAGTTGACCAGCACGGTCCACAACATCGGCACGGTCAGCGACGTGCAGCTCAGCAACGGCGCGGTGCTGGTGACCGTGAACGGCAACCAGGTCGAGGCGGGCAAGCTCATCCGCATCGGCGGGGCGAGTGCCGGAACCGGCACGGGCACGGGCACGGGCACGGGCAGCAGCGATAGCGGCGCATAGATTGGGGATTCTTATTCTTCTTTCGTCACCCCCGGCCTTGCGCCGGGGTCCCGCTGTTCCACCGCCGCAAGAAGAAGCCGGACCCCGGCGCAAGGCCGGGATGACGGTTGAAGAATTGGATCCTTGTTTGGATTCGCTCCCCCGCCCCCATCGATCCCAGGGGTTTTCCTGAGGTCCGAGCGTTTGGGGCGCCCCTTCCCCGCCTCTATAATGGAATCAGAGAGGCGGGCGGACGTATCGATCCCCTCGCGATCCGTCCGTCTCTCGGCGGCGCTCCGGCGCCTTGTTTTCCTTTCGCTTAACCGAGCGGGCCGGATCCTCCACCGGCCCGCTTTTTTCATGCGTCCGAGGCATGCCGGGGTGAAACCGGCCCCGGAAGCAGGAGGCCCTTGCCCCGCCCGGACAACTGCCCTGCGCCCCTGCACGGGCAGGGATCCATGCTGGCGGCCGGAGGGCGTGGAGCCGGGGCAGCGGCATCAGAACGGGGGCCGCCTTCACGGAAGGACAGCTATCGGGAATCCGCCGCCTCAAAGGATGAACGCCTAGGTTGAGGACTCATTTAAGCCACGCGGTGATAAGGGCTACGAGAGCGATGGCAGCGAGGTAGTTTGTGGCATGCCGGTCGTATCTGGTAG